>NZ_RSAJ01000567.1 GCF_003933965.1 Streptomyces sp. RP5T | reverse complement strand
GGCTTCAACGACGCCCGCGGGGCGGGCGGGCTGCTGGGCCAGGTCGAGGGCCGCAGCGTCGCCGACGTGCTGGCCTGGCTCGCCACCACCCGCTGACCTTGGAGAAAGAGCATCACACACGTCGCCATCGACGTGTCCGCCACCTACCGCGCCGCGATCCGCACCGGCCTGCCGCACACCAGGGTCGTAGGCGACCACTTCCACGTGGTGCAGCTTGCGAACAAGATGTTCTCGGCGGCCCAGGTCGCCCAGGCCGCAGCGCTGATGCGCAGCGCTCGCCACCCCATTGTGCTGGCCGGCCACGGCGCGGCCCGCAACGGTGCGGCCGCATCGCTCACGGCTTTTGCCGGCTCCCTCGGACTGCCGGTGGCAACGACCTTCCATGGCAAGGGAGTCATTGCCGACGACCTCGTCAACTCGATGGGTTCGATCGGCTTCATGCGCCGCGACTACACCAACTTCGGTTTCGACGCGGCCGACCTGGTCATCGCCGTCGGCTATGAGCTGCAGGAGTTCGACCCCGCCCGGATCAACCCCCAACGCGACAAGAAAATCATCCACGTGCACCGCTTCCCCGCTGAGGTCGGCGCGCACTACTCGATCGACCTTGGCATCATCGGCGACATCTCGCAGTCCCTGGACGCGCTGTCGGCCGCCGTTTCCGACCGCTTCCGCGGCCCGGTCCCGGCCAGGTGCCGCGAAATGGTGCAAGCCGAGCTGGATCGCGGACGTGCCGACGGCCGGTACCCGCTCGCGCCGCAGCGCATCGTTGCCGACACCCGTGCCGCTCTGGGTCGCGACGATGTCGTACTCGTCGACACCGGCGCCCTGAAGATGTGGATGGCGCGGCTGTACCCCACGTACGCGCCCAACACCTGCCTGATCTCCAACGGCCTGTCCGCGATGGGCTTTGCACTGCCCGGGGCGCTCGCCGTGGCCCTGGCCGAACCGGGACGTCAAGGTGCTGGCCGCGGTCGGTGACGGTTCGTTCCTCATGCACTCGCAGGAGATCGAAACTGCCGTCCGTGAAGCCATCCCGCTTACCGTGCTGATCTGGGAGGACAACGGCTACGGGCTCATCGAGTGGAAGATGGACCTGACCCTCGGCGAACACGACGCCACCGCCTTCGGCAATCCCGACATCATCCGCTACGCGGAGAGCTTCGGAGCCACGGGATATCGGATTGCCGACGCGGAGGAACTGCTGCCCACGCTGCGAACGGCACTGGACCACCCCGGAGTCTCCATCATCGCCTGCCCCGTCGACTACAGCGAGAATCTCAGGCTCACCGCCCGCCTCGGTCAACTGGACGCCGCACTCTGATGTCGTTCTGACTGTCCCGTGGCCCAAGTGAGTGCAAGGCACCGTCGCCTCACCGCGACCCCCTGTCGTGCTGGGGGCGCGGGAAGCGGCGGGGGAGCCCCCGTAGTGGTGGCCTTGGTCGCCCGAAGCGAATTGGCGAGCCAGCCCGGGCGCCTTATCGGCAGCGGCCCCAGGCACGGCGGACGGCTGGGTCAGAAGGGCCTGGTGGGCAGGTACTTGCCGTCCAGGGTGATCACCGCGCGCTCGCCGCCCTCGGGGTCGGCGACCTTCTTCACGTCGAGCTTGAAGTTGATCGCGCTGATGATGCCGTCGCCGAACTGCTCGTGGACCAGGGCCTTGAGCGTGGTGCCGTAGATCTGGACGATCTCGTAGAAGCGGTAGATCGTCGGGTCGGTCGGGACGCCGCCGGGGATGGAGCCGCGGACCGGGATGGCCTGTAGCAGTACGGCTGCCGCCTCATCCAGTTCCAGCAGTTCGGCGACCGCCCTGGCGGCGGCCTCCGGCAGGGGATGCTGACCCAGCAGTGCGGCGGTGGTGAAGGCGACCGACAGGCCGCTGGCGTCGGCGAGCTGCTGCCAGGTCAGGTCCTTGCGCGTCTTGGCCTCGACGACTTCGGCAGCCAGAGCCTGGCGGGCAGTGGGGTCGAACTGGGCGTGCACCATGAGGTGTTCCTTTCTATGTGCCGGCCCGCTCCACGGCGGGCACAGCAAACTCGAACGGTCGGGGGACCAGAGCGCCGGACGGCGGCCTGGGGAAGAGAGGCAGGGCGGCTCAGGCCGCGAGGGCGGCGGATGCGCCCGTGCCGGGGTCGAGTTGGTCGACCGCACCGGTGGGGATGTCGTAGACCCAGCCGCGCAGCGTGAGTGTCTTCGCCGCCAGTGCCCGGGCGACGCAGGGGTGCGTTGCCAGGTTCGCCAGCTGGGCGATCACGTTGTTCCGTACCAGGACGCTCACCTTGTTCTCGCCGGGCTCGGCACTGGCCGCGCGTGGCGCACGGGCCAGGGAGGCGTCCGCGTGTCGCAGCCAGTGGGCGACGGCCGGCAGGTCGCCGAGGTCGTGGCCGTCCGCCAGGGCGGTCATCGCACCACAGGCGGAATGGCCGCAGACGACGATGTCGGACACGCCCAGGACGGCGACGGCGTACTCGATACTCGCCGCGACCCCGTCAGCGTGCGGGGTGTAGGCGGGCACCAGGTTTCCGGCCGTCCGGATGACGAACAGCTCGCCCGGCTCGCTCTGTGTGATCAGCTCCGGTATGACGCGGGCGTCGGAGCAGCTGATGAACAGGGTGCCGGGCCGGTGCGTGGTGGCCAGGTGCTGAAAGCGCGCCGCCTTGGCAGGGAAGACGCCCCGCTGGAAATGCGCGACTCCCTCTACGAGGTCTTGCATGATCACTCCTTTCGGCCAGTGCCCGACTGGTGCGGGTTGACGAAATCCACCATGCATGAGCTGCTTCTATAGAGTCCAAGACGTCCTGAACATAAGATCTATTGGTCACATCTATAGTGAGGTCATGAGCTTCGAACTGCGCCATCTGCGCTATCTGCTCGCCGTCGCCGAACAGGGCAGCTTCACCCGCGCCGCCGAAGTCCTGCACATCTCCCAGCCGACCCTGTCCCAGCAGGTCAAGCAGATGGAGCGCGTGGTGGGCACGCAGTTGCTGGACCGTACGGGTCGCGCCGTGCGCCTCACCGACGCCGGTGAGACCTACGTCCACTACGCCCGTCGCGCCCTGCAGGAACTCGCCGCTGCCGAACGTGCCGTCCATGACGTGGCCGACCTCTCCCGCGGCAGCCTGCGCCTGGCGGTCACCCCCACCTTCACCGCCTACCTCATCGGCTCCCTCACCGGACAGTTCTACGTCCGTCATCCCGGCATCACCCTGAGCATCAGGGAGATGACACAGGACCGCATCGAGTCCGCCCTGCTTGCCGACGACCTCGACCTCGGGATCGCCTTTCGCGGTGCCCACCTGCCCGGCATCACCGCAGGCGACTTGTTCACCGAAGCCCTCAGCCTCGTCGTCGGCACCCACCACCCCGATGCCGAACGGGCAGACCCACTACCCGTGCGAGAACTGGAAGGCCGCCCCCTGGCCCTGCTCAGCAGCGACTTCGCCACCCGCAGGCACATCGACTCCTACTTCGATCAGCACCGCACCACACCGCGCATCGCGATGGAAGCCAACTCGATCCATGCCGTCACCGAAATGATTCGGCGCACCCCTCTGGCATCTGTGCTGCCCGAGGCCATCGCCCGGGATCATCCGCATCTGCGTGCCGTGCCCCTCGACCCGCCCCTGCCCGAGCGCAGTGTCACTCTGCTCTGCCGCTCGAGCTCCTACCAGAGCGCTGCCGCCCGGGCTTTCACCCACCTCACCCGGCAATGGGTCGGCCCCAGCGGATACTCCTCCTTCCCGTGAGGCGCGGGGGCAATGGACTGTGACCCCGGCACAGGGACACAGTCTGTCGAGCGGACAGGTCGAGCCGGGGAACTCTCCCTTCGCACCCGAATCAGGGCCGCAGGCCCACAGGCTTTCGCTTGTGGGCCTGCGGCGCAGCGGCCCGAAACGGAACGGGTTGTCCACCACATGCAGGGGCATCCAGGCAGCAGCAGGGCGGTCGCGGGCCGTCCGTCGCAAGGCCGCCGGGCCGATCATCCGGGACATCCGATACGGCGGCATCTCTGATGCTTGTCTGGGACTTTGGGCCCGCGGGCGGGCTGCGGACCACGCTCCACCGGCTCTGCCGACCGGCTGTGGCTGGGCGAGAATGGCGGTCGAGTAGGAACCACGCAGAGAGTGCAGTTTGCTGTCACATGATTTGACACCCGGGTTGAGCCGGCTGATTGCTCTGCGGCGTGGATGAGGCGAGTGACCCGCGGGTGGGGTTCCTACTCGACCGCCAAGCAACACCGCGCGCTCCTGTGCACGGGACGGCTGGCGCGCGTCCTCTCCTACGCCCAGCTCGATGAGACCGTGCCCGTGCTGCCGCGGCTCCGCATCTCGGGACTCGACCCGGACCAGACCTACCTCGCCTCACTCGTCGCTCCGCCCGGCCCGTCGGTGACCTGGGAGGTCTCTCCGGTCTCTTGCAGTCTGCCGATTTCGGGCAGGACGAACGCGGTCAAGTCCCTCTCGGGGAGGTCGCCTTGAAGCATCCCGGGAAGCTAGCAGAAGAGGCCGCTGACCTGCGAATAGTCAAGGCTCAGTTCGGTTGACATGCCAGACCGAAGCTGATCGCACCTGCCCAAATCGTTCGGGGCATGAGACGCCCACCGCCGCCCCGCTGATCGTGGCACGGTTCACCTAGGGCCAGTGCCGTCCGTGCCCGGCCCGTTCCAGGGCACCAGCACCGCCGACAGCGCCCGCACCGTGGGCTTTCCCCCGCGCGAGCAGGGAAAGGTCCACGTCCAGCACGTCCAGCACGTCCTGACGGCCATCGCCGTCATCATCGAGCGCCTCGGCGGACTGTCACCGGCCGAGGAAGCCCGTACACCCCGCCGGCCGACTGCCTTCCAGAACCACCTCGACCAGCGTGAGATCCCTGGCCCGAAGTCCTGGCGAACCCTGGGCAGTTGACTCCACCGACACCAAGATCCCCGACAGAGTCAAGCTCAGAACTACTCATTTGTGAGAGGCCCATTGTAAGGAGGGGTGACGCCTGGATCAGCTGAAGGTGCGGCGGTAGGTGTGAGGGCTGACACCGGTGATGCGTTTGAAGCGGTCGCGGAAGGCGGTGGGCGAGCCAAAGCCGACCTGGGTGGCGATTCGCTCGACGGGGTGGCGTGTGGTCTCCAGGAGGTGTTGGGCTTGGCGAATGCGGGCCCGGTGCAGCCATTGGAGCGGGGTGGTGCCGGTCTGTTCGCGGAAGCGGCGTATCAGGGTCCGGGTGCTGACTTGGGCGTGGGCGGCGATGTCGGCGAGGGCGAGGTCACGGCCGAGGTTGTCCTGCAGCCAGGTGAGCAGGGGTTCGAGGGT
>NZ_RSAJ01000566.1 GCF_003933965.1 Streptomyces sp. RP5T | reverse complement strand
CCACTACAGCATCGCCCGCAGCGCCGCGCTGCTCATGGACGTCTACGCGGCGGCCCACTCCTCCTCCCCGTCACCTCACGGAGCCAGTTCCTCATGACCGAGAATTCCCCCGGCCCGAGCCCCTCCCGCGCCCTCACCCGCGCGAGGTCGCTGCCGGCCTGGTCCCTGCTCGCGGCCGGCGTCCTCGCCGGCGGTCTGCTCGGCGGCACGTACGGCCTGGTCAAGACGCCGACGTACACGGCCACCAGCTATGTCGTGGCCGTGCCGACCGAGCGGTCCGACTCCGCGACCGCGCTGGGCTTCGCGCAGGCCTACGGCAGGGTCGCCCCGCAGCTCGCGGTGCTCGGGGACGCGCAGGTGTGGGCGGGCGTGCCGGTGAAGACGCTCCGGTCGAGCGTGCGGACGGCGACCTCGCCGGACGCGCCGATGGTCGCGATCACGGCGACCTCCTCGCGCCCGGACCTCGCCGCCGACATGGCCAACGCCGTCTCGCGCGCGCTGACCCGGCACGCGAACGACTCCCAGGCCGACACCCATGTGGAGCTGCGGCAGTTCGCCCGTGCCACCCGTCCCGACGGGCCGTCCTCGGCGTCCCCCGCGCTCACGGGTCTGGTGGGCGCGAGCGCGGGCGGCCTGCTCGGCGGGCTGGTGCTGCTGGTCCGGCCCCGGCGGACCACCGGTGACCCGGCGCGGCCGCCGTCCGTACCGGGTCCGGCCACCGCCGCCGACGTCCACGGACAGCTGTGAAGTACTCCGTGGAACTCGTCACCGACGACACCGAGTTCGCCGAACTGGGCCCGGACTGGGGCCAGTTGTACGCGAGGTGCGCGGCGGCGACCCCCTTCCAGAGCCACGCCTGGCTGCACTCGTGGTGGCTGTCCTACGGCAGCCGCGGCCGACTGCGTCTGCTGCTGGTCCGCGACGGCGGCGAACTCGTCGCCGCCGCGCCCCTGATGCGGGTACGGCGTCCGGTGCCGACGCTCGTGCCGCTCGGCGGGGCGATCTCCGACTACGGGGACGTGCTGCTGGACGACGAGCGCGGCGAGGAGGCGGTGGCCGCCCTCACCGAGGGGCTCGCCGCGGCGGCCCGCACCGCGCTGATCGACTTCCGCGAGGTACGGCCCGGGGGCGCGGCCGAGCGGATCTACGAGTGCTGGCGGGGCCCGCGGCGCCGGGTGAGCGACTCCCTGTGCCTGGAGCTGCCCGCCGTACCGATGGACGAACTGGTCGCCCGGCTGCCCTCGGCGAAGGCCCAGCGGGTGCGGGCCAAGCTGCGCAAGCTGACCGCGCTCGGCGTCGAGCGTCAGGTGGTCGGTCCGGAGGAGGTCGACGCGGCGCTGCGGCGGCTGCTGGAGCTGCACCGGTTGCAGTGGCAGGGGCGGAAGGTGACGTCGGAGCATCTGCGCAGCCGGTTCTGCGACCACCTGGTGCGTTCGGTCGGGCCGATGGTGCGTTCGGGGGACGCCGTGGTCACCGAGTTCCGCCTGGGCGAGGACGTGGTGGCCGTGGACCTGACCCTGCTGTCGCGACGGCTGGCGGGCGGTTATCTGTACGGCGCCCATCCGCGGCTGCGGGAGAACAAGGCGGACGTGGCGGTGATGCTGCTCGACGCGTGCGCCGAGCACACCCGCACCGGCGGGCGCGGCACGCTGAGCCTGCTGCGCGGCAACGAGCCCTACAAGCATCACTGGCGTCCCGAACCGGTCGTCAACCAGAGGCTGTTGCTGGCCCGGCGGCGCACCGCCCCGCTGCTGTCGGCGACGCTGTGCGACGTGGCCGCCCGACGGCGGGGCAAGGAGCTGGTGCGACGGTGGAGGGAGCGCGGTGGCGACGGGCCGTGACCGACCCGCCGCCACCGGGGGTTCACCGGCTGCGCGACCACCAGTCGAAGCGCAGGCACAGCTTCCCGCCGAGCCAGTACTCGACCCAGTCGCCCAGTTGCAGCGGCGAGCAGTTGGCCGGGGGCTTGGCCGGTGCGGTCGGAGTGGCCGGTGCGGTGGGTGTCGTCGGTGTCGTCGGTGTCGTCGGAGTGGTGTCCCCGCCGGGCTCGGTCGGCTGCGGGGTCGGGGTCGGGTCGGTGCGGCCGAAGAGCGCGGCCCGGTAGACCTGCGAGGACCTGGGGTTGTCGGCACACTGCCAGACGCCGTGCGGGCAGTAGTCCGTCAGCGTGTTGTACAGCGGCTTGTGCGTGTCCATCCACGCGAGCATGCTCCGCATGTACACGGAATTGTCACCGTTGCGGAAGAGGCCCCATTCCGGATAGGAGATGGGCTTTCCGTGCGCCTTGGCGAAGTCCACCTGGGCCTGGAGGCCGTACGGCTCCTTCACCTGCTGCTCGAAGGACAGTCCGCTCGGCTGGTCGTACGAATCCATTCCGACGATGTCGACCGTGTCGTCCCCGGGGTAGCACTGCGTCCAGGGAACGGCGTCCCGGCCGCGGCTCGGAGCGAAGTCGAAGCGGAATTTCTGGCCCGGCACCGAGCGCATCGTGGTGACGATCCTCTTCCAGTACGCCTTCCACGCCTCCGGGTCGGGCCCGCAGCGGTGGGTGTACGTGGTGCCGTTCATCTCCCAGCCGAGGACGAGGACCGTGTCCGGCACCTTCAGCTCCACCAGCCGCTCGGCGAGGACGCGGAAGTGGCGGTCGAACTCGCCGGCGGCACCCCGGCGCAGCAGCTGCCGTACCTCGGAGTCCGGGACGTTCTCCTCGTTGCGCTCCATCATGGGCACGTTGAGGACGAGCATCCGGTCGGCCTGCCGGGTCCGCCAGTCCGCCCACACGTCGAGGAAGCCGTACCGGGCCTCGATGTTGGTCCAGCGGTCGCCGGGCAGATAGGTGTGTCCGACGCGCAGTTCGGCACCGCCCAGCCAGTGACTGAGCTCGGCGATGCGGGCCACGCCGCGGGGGCCGTAGTCGAGGTAGGCGCCGAACGCGGGGTTGCTCGTCGCCGGTGGTACCGGCGGGGCGGGCGTGGGTGTCGGAGCGGGCGGATCGGCGACCCGCGCCGTCCCCGCGGCGAAACCGGGTCCCGACGCCAGGACGACCGACGCGGCAACCGCCGCCAGGGTGACCGCCAGTCGTCGGGAACGGGCCCCTCGCTGCTGTGAGGACATGCCTGCTCCTTTCTCTCCGATAACTGACACTCAGTCACATCAATAGGACCAACGCCACCGCGGTTACGGCTTTCGAGTGCACCGATCGCCCGCCCGAGTGAAACCACCCGAAGGAAATGCCCGTGTCGCTGCTCGACACCCGTGTCCCCGCCGTCCTGCTGCGGATCGACCGGAACCCCTTTCACCACGGAACACTGGGGGCCGTACGCTCACTCGGCAGGGCGGGAGTCCAGGTCCATCTGGTCGCGGACGCCACCGGAAGTCCCGTACGGGCATCCCGTTTCGTCCACCGGATCCACCCCCCGCCGCAACCCGGCGCCTCCCTCGGTGACATCGCTGTCGCGCTGCGCCGGATCGCGACCGGCGTCGCCCGTCCGGCCGTACTGATCCCGATGGACGACGCGAGCGGCATCGCGGTGGGCCGGCTGCGCGAGGAACTGGCCCCCGCGTATCTGCTGCCCCAGCAGCCGGGCACGCTGCCCGAACGCGTGGCCGACAAGGCGGAGCTGGCCGAGGTGTGCGCGGCGGCGGGCGTGCCCCATCCCGAGACGGTCGTCCCGGAGAGCGCGGACCAGGCCGTGAGCGCCGTGCGGGCACTGGGTCTCCCGGTGATCGCCAAGTGGAGCAGGCCCTGGCTCCTGCCCTCGGGGACCGGACTGCGCAGCACCGTCGTGATCCGCTCGGCGCAGGAGGCGCGGGAGCTGTATCTGCGCAGCGGGGAGGCCGGGAGCCGATTGCTGCTGCAGGCCTTCCTGCCGCCGGGCCCCGACCGGGACTGGTTCTTCCACGGGTACGCCGGCCGGTCCGGGACCGTGTGCGGCGGCGGACCCGGCGTCAAGACCCTGGCCTGGCCGCGCGGTGCCGGGCTGACGGCGGTCGGCCGCTGGGCGCCCAACCCGCAGGTGCAGTTGCTCGCCGAGCGGCTGGCGTGCGAACTGGGCTACCGCGGCATCTTCGACCTCGACTTCCGCCGCTGCGGCACGACGGGCCGCTACCACCTGCTCGACTTCAACCCGCGCCCCGGAGCGCAGTTCCGGCTCTTCACCGACACCGCCGGGCTGGACGTCGTACGAGCCCTGCACCTCGATCTGACCCACCGTCCGCTGCCGGACGGGTCGCCGCTGCCGGGGCGGGAGTTCGTGGTGGAGAACTACGCCCCGCTCACCGCGCTGCGGCCGGCCCCTCCCGCCGGCCGCGAACTGGCCTGGCACGCGCGGGACGACCGGGGACCCGGGCAGGCCATGTGGTCCCTGTGGACGCGCCACGTCCGGCGGCGCCTGCTGGCTCGCGCCACCGCCACCGCCCTGTCCACCGGGTCGCCCCGCGCCCTGCCCCGAGACCTCTCCCCCGACCTGTCCGGAAACGTCTCCAAGAACGTCTCCGACGACGTCTGCGACGAGAAAGCGAGCAGTTGCTGATGTACGACCTGCTGGTGGTCGGTGCCGGGCCCTACGGCCTGTCCATCGCCTCCCACGCCGCGGCCGCGGGACTGCGGCTGCGCGTCTTCGGCCGGCCCATGGCGTCCTGGCGCGACCACATGCCCCGGGGCATGTTCCTCAAGTCGGAGCCCTGGGCCTCCAACCTCTCCGATCCGGACGGCCGCCTGCGGCTGGAGCGCTACTGCGCCGCCCGGCACGGGGAACCGATCCCGGTGGAGACCTTCGCCGAGTACGGCCTGTGGTTCGCCCGCAACTGCGTCCCCGAGGTCGACGAACGCACGGTCACCCGGGTCTCCCCCTGCCCCGGCGGATTCGAGGCGGTCACGGACGACGGACAGGCCGTGCACGCCCGTACGGTCGCCCTGGCGGTCGGCGTGATCCCCTTCGTCGAGATCCCGCCGGCCCTGCGCGGCCTGCCCGGGTCCCTCGTCTCGCACAGCAGCCACCACCACGACCTCTCCCGCTTCCGCGGCCGGGACGTGACGGTCGTCGGGGGCGGCCAGGCGGCGCTGGAGACGGCGGCGCTCCTCGCCGAACAGGGCACACGGGTAAGGGTGTTGGTGCGCGCCGACCAGCTGTCGTGGAACGACGTGCCACCGCCCTGGGAGCGCCCCTGGTGGCAGTCGGCCCGCGCCCCGCACAGCGGCCTGGGCTGCGGCTGGCGCAACTGGTTCTACGCCGAACGCCCCGGCCTCTTCCACCGCCTCCCGGAACCGACCCGCACCCGCGTCACCGCGACAGCACTCGGCCCGGCGGGCGCGTGGTGGGTCCGGGAC
>NZ_RSAJ01000565.1 GCF_003933965.1 Streptomyces sp. RP5T | reverse complement strand
CCGCCCGCCCCGTCCGCCTTCGTACGCCCCTACCGTCCCGAGGACCGTGACGCCGTCGAGGACATCTGCGTCCGGACCGCCCACCTGGGCCAGGACAGCCGGCCGCACCACAAGGACCCCGGCGTCTTCCCCGCGGCCTTCGCGTCGCCGTACGTCCATCTCGAACCGGAGCTGACCTTCGTGCTGGACGACGGGGCCGGGCAGGCGGTCGGGTATGTCCTGGGCACCGCGGACACGCCCCGGTTCGTGGCGGACTACCGCGCGAAGTGGCTGCCCCTCGTGGCCGGCCGCTATCCGGAGCCCGGCCCCGAGCCGCACACCGCCGACGAGGGGATCGTCGCCCTCCTGCACCACCCGGAGCGGATGCTCGTGCCCGAAGTCGCCGGTTTCCCGGCCCACTTGCACATCGACCTGCTCCCCGCATGGCAGGGGCGCGGGTACGGGCGCGCGCTCATGGAGACCTTCCTGCGCGCGCTGCACGAGCGGGGCGTGGCCGCCGTGCACCTGTGCATGGTGACCGCCAACACGCCCGCGCGTGCCTTCTACGACCGTCTCGGCTTCCACGAGATCGCCGTACCGGATGCCGGGCCGGTCACCTATCTCGGCCGGTCCACGGCGGCGGAAGGCCGGTGAGGGCACCCCCTCACCGGCCGACTCACGTCATACCGCGCACGTCACACCGCGCACGTCAGACGCGTACCAGCTCCCGGTCCTCGTCCGGATCCGCGTCCCTCTGGGCCCGGGTGCGCAGTCCCTCGCCCTCGACGTCGACGTTGGGCAGCACGCGGTCCAGCCACTTCGGCAGCCACCAGGCTCGGCGGCCGAGCAGGGCGAGGACCGCGGGGACGATCGCCATGCGGACGACGAACGCATCGAAGAAGACGGCGATCGCGAGCCCGAAGCCGATCATCTTGATCATCGACTCGCCGGAGCTGATGAAGCCTCCGAAGACGGCCATCATGATGACCGCGGCGGCGACCACGACCCGGGCGCTGTGCTTGAACCCGGTGACGATCGCCTGGCTCGGGGACTCGCCGTGGACGTACGCCTCGCGCATGCGGGTGACCAGGAAGACCTCGTAGTCCATGGCCAGTCCGAAGACCACGCCGACCATGAAGATCGGCATCATCGACATGATCGGGCCGGTCTCCTCGACGCCGAGCACTCCGCCGAGCCAGCCCCACTGGAAGACCGCGACCACGGCACCGAGCGCGGCGAGCACCGACAGCAGGAAGCCGAGGGCCGCCTTCAGCGGGACGAGGATCGAGCGGAACACCACGATCAGCAGGAGGAAGGCGAGGCCGACCACCAGGGCCAGGTACGGGATCAGGGCGTCGCTCAGCTTCTGCGAGAAGTCGATGTTCATCGCGGTGGTGCCGGTGACCAGGACGTCCGCGTCCGCCTCGGCGGCGACGTCGTCGCGGATGGCGTGCACCAGGTCCTCGGTTCGGGTCGAGGACGGCTTGGAGCCGGGGACGACGGTGATGGTCGCGGTGTCGCCGGCCTTGTTGAAGGCCGGCGGGGTGACCGTGGCGACGTCCTTGAGGCCCTCGATGCCCTCGCTCACCGTGGCGGCCGCGGCCTTGGGGTCGTCGCTGTCCTTGGCGTCGACCACGATCATCAGCGGTCCGTTGAAGCCGGGCCCGAAGCCCTCCGAGAGGAGGTCGTAGGCGCGGCGCTGGGTCGTGGACGTGGGCTGCGAACCGTCGTCGGGCAGGCCCAACTCCAGTTGGCTGACCGGCAGGGCGACCGCGGCGAGGCCGACCACGCCGAGCAGCAGCACGGCGGCCGGGCGGCGGATGACGAAACTCGCCCAGCGGGCGCCGAGGTTGCGCTTGACCGGCGCACCCGGAGCCACGGGCTCCTTGCGCTTCTCGCCCGCCGGACGGACCTTGCGGCCCGCGTACCCGAGCAGCGCCGGGATCATCGTCAGCGCGATGAGGACGGCGATCACGACCGTGCCGGCCGCGGCGAGGCCCATTTTGGTCAGCATCGGCACGTTGACGACCGACAGACCGGCGAGCGCGATCACGACGGTGAGACCCGCGAAGACCACCGCGGAACCCGCGGTGCCGGTGGCCCGGCCGACCGCCTCCTCGCGGTCGCGGCCCTCGGCCAGCTCGGCGCGGTAGCGGGAGACGATGAACAGGGCGTAGTCGATGCCGACGGCGAGGCCGATCATCCCGGCGAGGGTGGACGTCGTGTCGCCGAGGTCGAGAGCGGAGGCGAGCGTGGCGATGGTGGAGACGCCGATGCCGACGCCGATGATCGCCGTCAGCAGCGGCAGCCCGGCCGCGACCAGCGAGCCCAGGGTGATGACCAGCACGACCGCGGCCACGGCGAGACCGATGGCCTCACCGATCGCTCCCGTCTCCGGCTCGGCCTGGAGCACGTCACCTCCGACGTCGACGGTCAGCCCGGTGTCCCGGGCCTCGTCGGCGGTCTTCTCCAGGGCGTCGCGGGTGGCGTCCTTGAGTTCCATGGCGGGGGCGTCGTAGCGCACCGACGCGTAGGCGACCGTGCCGTCCTTGCTGACCGCGCGGGTCGTGAAGGGGTCGGTGACGGAGACGACCTCGGAGCCGTCGCCCAGTTCCCTGACGGTCTTCGCGACGGTGGCCCGGTTGGCGGCGTCCGTCATCCTCTCGCCCTCGGGCGCCTTGAAGACGATGCGGCCGGTCGCGCCGTCGGCGCTGGCCCCGGGGAAACGCTGTTCGAGCAGATCGAAGGCCTTCTGCGCCTCCGTGCCCGGGATGGAGAAGGAGGTCGATCCGGCGGCGGGCGCGCTGAACGCGCCGACGCCGGCGAGGGTCAGCAGGGCCACCCACAGGAGGGCGACGAAGTGCCGTCGCCGGAAGGCGAGCCGGCCGAGCCGGTAGAGGAAAGTGGCCACGAGGGCGAACTCCCGGTCAGGTCGTGGGTCTTCTGGGCAGGGGTGATCAGCCCGACGACGTGAGCGGTTACGTCAGGTGGAGGGCTTGCTGGGGAGAGGGGAGGTCAGTCGGTCCCGACGCCGAGGGCGGGGAGGACCACGGCGTCGATGTACGAAAGCAGGAAGGACTGGGTCGGCGGCAGCTCGTCGATCATCGTGCGGGCCGCGAACCCGCCGAGCATCATGTGCATCATGAACTCGATCGCCGGGTTGTCCGGACGCACCTCGCCGCGGTCGATCGCCCGCTGGACGAGCCGACGGAACTCCGCCATCTCGGGTTCGACGAGATGTTCGCGGAACGCCTTGAGGAGATCCGGGTTGCCGTGGACCGCCATGGCCAGGCCCCGCATGAGCGCGGAGTTCTGCTCCATGGTGCAGTCGTCCGAGCGCAGGGTGAGCGCGTGCAGGTCGCCCTTGAGCGACCCCGTGTCGATCTCGTCGAGACCGATGCCGCCCGGCTTGGAGTGCCGTACCGCCTTCGCCACCAACTCGGCCTTGCCGCCCCACTGGCGGTAGAGCGTGGCCTTGCTGGAACGGGTGCGGGCGGCGACGGCGTCCATGGTCAGGGCGTCGTAGCCGACCTCCCGGAGCAGGTCGAGCACGGCCTCGTACAGCTCGGCCTCACGCTCGGGGGTGATGCGGCTGCGACGCGCGGCCGAGACCTCGGTCATGTCACTCACCCTTTCCCCGCCGGGACTTCGTACGACACTGTTTCGTACGACACGAATGTAGCGCATCCAGCATCGAAACGAAACGGTTTCGTTCGTGTTGTGGGTCACCCGCGGCCCCCGCAGGCCACCGACGACCGGTTTTTCACAAGTTGCTCCGGTCCATCCCCCGGAAAAGCATGGGGAGGTGAGCTATCTGCGCCTTCCGCATCTGAGCGGCGACCTGTTGTGCTTCGTGGCCGAGGACGACCTCTGGCTGGCCCCTCTCGACGGCCCGGGCCGCGCCTGGCGCCTGACCGTCGACCGCACCAAGACCGGCCATCCGCGCTTCTCGCCGGACGGCCGCCGCATCGCGTACACGAGCTGGCGCAGCCTCGTGCCCGAGATCCACCTGGTGGACGCGGACGGCGGACCGGGCCGCCGGCTCACCCACTGGGGCTCCACCGACACCCAGGTCACCGGCTGGACCCCCACCGGCGAGATCCTCGCCGTCGCCTCCCACGGCGAGCCCTTCTCCTACTTCACCTGGGCGTACAAGGTCCCCACCGACGGCTCCCCCGGCGACAGGCTCCCCTGGGGCCCGGTCTCCGACATCCAGGTCGCCGACCGCAGGACCCTCCTGCTGACCGGCACCCCGCCGCACGAACCGGCCGCCTGGAAGCGCTACCGCGGCGGCGCCACCGGCCGCCTCTGGCTGCACGGCGAACGCCTGCTCCCCGACCTCGGCGGCCACCTCCACTCCCCCATGTTCGTCGGCGACCGCATCGCCTTCCTCTCCGACCACGAGGGCGTCGGCAACCTCTACTCCTGCGCCCCCGACGGCTCCGACCTGCGCCGCCACACCGACCACGACGCCTTCTACGCCCGGCACGCCTCCAGCGACGGCACCCGGGTGGTGTACCAGTGCGGCGGCGACCTGTGGATCGTCGACGACCTCACGTCCGAGCCCCGCAAACTCGACGTACGGCTGAGCGGGCCGCGGGCCGGCCGCCGCCGGTACCAGGTGCCCGCCGCCCAGCACGTGGACGGCATCTCGGTCGACGAGACGGGACGCGCGAGCGCCGTCGTCGTCCGCGGCAGCCTGTACTGGCTGACCCACCGCGACGGCCCGGCCCGCACCCTCACCGACACACCGGGCGTACGGGTCCGGCTCCCGGAGATGCTCGGCTCCGTCGGCCAGGTCGCGTACGTGACGGACGCCGAGGGCGAGGACGCCGTCGAGATCGCGTACCTGCCCCGGGCGACCGGCGACCGCGCGCCGCGCCGGCTGGCCTCCGGCCAACTGGGCCGGGTCCTGGAACTGGTCTCCGACCCCAAGGGCGAGCGGCTGGCCATCGCCGCGCACGACGGACGCCTGCTGCTCCTGACCGTGCCTGACCGTGCGGCTGACGCCGCGGGGACCGAGGAGACCGGGGGCACCTCCCGGACGGAGCCCGGGGGAGGCCAGGTCACCGAACTGATCCGCTCGGTCAACGGCCCCGTCCGGGACCTCGCCTTCTCCCCGGACGGGGCCTGGCTGACGTGGTCGCATCCGGGGATCGGCAGATCGCTGCGGCAGATCAAACTCGCCCGCATGAAGGACCGGTTGATCGTCGACGTCACCAACGGCCGCTTCGAGGACGAGAACCCGGTCTTCACGCGGGACGGCCGCTACCTGGCCTTCCTCTCCTGGCGGGGCTTCGACCCGGTGTACGACGTCCACACCGGCGACCTCTCCTTCCCGCTGGGTTGCCGCCCCTACCTGGTCCCGCTGTCCTCGGC
>NZ_RSAJ01000564.1 GCF_003933965.1 Streptomyces sp. RP5T | reverse complement strand
GGACTGGGGGCCGCCGTACGGCTGCGGCGCGAGGGAGTCACCGACTTCGTCGTGCTGGAGCGGGCCGACAGCGTCGGGGGTACGTGGCGGGACAACAGCTATCCGGGATGCGCCTGTGACGTGCCGTCCCATCTCTACTCGTTCTCCTTCGCACCCCACCCCGACTGGCCGCGCACCTTCTCCGGGCAGGAGCACATCCGCGCCTACCTGGAGCATGTGACGGACGTCTTCCGGCTCCGCCCGCACCTGCGCCTCAACTCCGAGGTCAGGCGGATGACCTGGGACAGCGAGAAACTGCGGTGGGACATCGAGACCGCGAGCGGCTCGCTCTCCGCCGACCTCGTCGTCTCCGCCACCGGGCCGCTCTCCGACCCGAAGATCCCCGACATCCCGGGACTGGACTCCTTCCCCGGCAAGGTCTTCCACTCCGCCCGCTGGGACCACGACTACGACCTGCGCGGCAAGCGGGTCGCCATGGTCGGGACGGGCGCCTCGGCCATCCAGATCGTCCCGGCCATCCAGCCGCTCGTCCGCAACGTCACGCTGTTCCAGCGGACCCCGCCCTGGGTGATGCCCCGCATGGACCGGGCGATCAGCGGCGCCGAGCGCTGGCTGCACCGGCAGGTGCCCTTCACCACCCAGGTCAGGCGCGGACTGCTGTGGGGCATCAGGGAGTTGCAGGTCCAGGCGTTCACCAAGCACCCCAACGAGCTGGGCGCGGTGGAGCAGTTGGCCAGGCGGAACATGGCCCGCGCCATCAAGGACCCGGAGCTGCGCGCCAAGCTCACCCCCGACTACCGCATCGGCTGCAAGCGGATCCTGCTGAGCAGCACCTACTACCCGGCGCTCGCCCAGCCCAACGTGGACGTGGTCGCGAGCGGGCTCAGCCATGTCGAGGGCTCGAAGCTCGTCGCCGCCGACGGCACCGAGGCGCACGTCGACGCGATCGTGTTCGGCACCGGCTTCCACGTCACCGACATGCCGATCGCCGACCGGGTCGTCGGGGCGGACGGGCGGACGCTCGCCGAGGCGTGGAAGGGCGGGATGGAGGCGCTGCGCGGTGCCTCCGCCGCCGGTTTCCCCAACTGGATGACCATCATCGGGCCCAACACCGGCCTCGGGAACTCCTCGATGATCCTCATGATCGAGTCCCAGCTGAACTACCTCGCCGACTTCGTACGGCAGCTCGACGTGCTCGGCGGGCGGGCGGCCCTCGACGCGCGGCCCGCCGCCGTGGCGGCCTGGAACCACCGGGTGCAGGAGCGCATGAAGCGCACGGTGTGGAACACCGGCGGCTGCACCAGCTGGTACCTGGACGCGAACGGCCGCAACAGCACGATCTGGCCCGGTACGACGACCGAGTTCCGGCGGGCGACCCGGCGGGTGGATCTCGCCGAGTACGAGGTGCTGCGGCCCGCGGTGCGGGCGGGCGCGGCCGCGGACGAGAGCGCGGAGGCCGCCGTATGAGCCGGCCGGCGCATGTCGTCTCCGGGCCGTACGCCCCGCCCGCCCCGGCGCGTGAACTCACCGTGTCCTCCGCGGACGGCGCCCGCCTGCACGTGGAGGTGCACGGGCCCGAGGGCGCTCCTCCCGTCGTGCTCGCGCACGGCTGGACCTGCTCCACCGCCTTCTGGGCCGCCCAGATCCGCGAACTCTCCGTGGACCACCGGGTCGTCGCGTACGACCAGCGCGGCCACGGGCGCAGTCCGGCGAGCCCGGCGTGCAGTGCGGACGGACTCGCCGACGACCTCGAAGCCGTACTGGAGGCGGCTCTCGCCCCCGGTGAGAAGGCCGTGATCGCCGGGCACTCCATGGGCGGGATGACGGTCATGGCGGCGGCGGCACGCCCCCGGTTCCGGGAGCACGCGGCGGCCGTCCTGCTGTGCAGCACCGGATCGTCGCGGCTGGTCGCCGAGTCGACGGTCGTGCCGATCCGGTCCGGGCGGCTGCGCACCTGGCTGACCCGGCACGTGCTCGGGGCGCGGGCACCGCTCGGGCCGGTCACACCGCTCGCCCTGCGGATCCTCAAGTACGGGACGATGGGCCCCGGTTCGGCCCCGCACATGGTGGAGGCGTGCGCGCGGATCGTGCACGCGTGCCCGCGCAAGGTGCGGTACGCCTGGTCGCAGGTCCTCGATCTGCTCGACCTCGATCACGGTGTACGGCAGCTCTCCGTGCCCACGGCCGTCGTCGTCGGTACAGCCGACCGGCTCACCCCGCCCGTGCACGCACACCAGTTGGCCGCCGCGCTGCCGAACTGCCTCGGCGTCACCGAGCTGCCGGGCCTCGGCCACATGACACCGGTCGAGGCGCCCGAGCTGGTCAGCGCGCGGATCCGGGAACTCGTCACCACGTACGTCCAGGTCAAGGAGGGCGCATGAGCAGGGTCGGACTCGAAGGACAGGTCGCGGTCGTCACGGGGGCCGCGCGGGGCGTGGGCGAGCTGCTCGCCCGCAAGCTGTCGGCGCGCGGGGCGAAGGTCGCGCTGGTCGGCCTGGAACCGGACGCGCTCAAGCAGCTCTCCGAACGGCTGCACGGGGACAGCGACCACTGGTACGCCGATGTCACCGACCACGCGGCGATGGCCCGGGTCGCGCAGGAGGTCAAGGCGCGGTTCGGGAAGGTCGACATCGTGGTCGCCAACGCCGGGGTCGCGACCGGCGGGCCCTTCGTGGACTCCGATCCGGAGGCGTGGCGGCGGGTGATCGAGGTCAATCTCGTCGGATCGGCCGTCACCGCACGGGCGTTCCTGCCGGTGCTGATGGAGAGCCGCGGGTACCTGCTGCAGATCGCGTCCCTCGCCGCGATCACCCCGGCGCCGATGATGACCGCGTACTGCGCGTCCAAGTCCGGTGTGGAGGCGTTCGCGCACAGTCTGCGGGCCGAGGTCGGGCACCGGGGCGTACGGGTCGGGGTGGGGTATCTGTCGTGGACCGACACGGACATGGTGCGCGGGGCCGACCAGGACGACGTGATGCGCGAGCTCAGGCAGCGGCTGCCGTGGCCGGCCAACAAGACGTATCCGCTGGGTCCCGCCGTCGAGCGGATCGTGGCCGGGATCGAGCGGCGCTCCAGCCATGTGTACGGGCAGGGGTGGCTGCGCGGGATGCAGGGGATGCGCGGGTACCTCCCGGGGCTCATCGGGACCGTCGGGCAGCGCGAGATGCGGCGGTTCGGGCAGCGGTTGGAGGGACTGCGGATCGGACTCGTCGGTGCAGGTGGGGCGGCGGATGAGGAAGCGCGCGCTACGCACCGTAACTGATCGAAATGCGCTCTTTGTCCGGGCGTGTGAATCTGGTCGAGGCCCCGGCCAGGGGCTCTTCCCCTCACCCCCACGGGAGTGAACCCACATGGGTATGAAGGACCAGTTCCAGGACAAGTCCGAGCAGTGGCAGCAGCAGGCCAAGCAGAAGGCCCAGGAGGGCCGGGAGCAGGCCCAGCGTGGTCGCCGCGGCGAGCAGGACAGTGAGCGCATGCGGGACGAGGAGTCCGAGCGGATGCGCCCCGAGGAGCAGGAGCGGCTGGAGCCCGACTACGACATGTAGTCACTGCTTGAAGTGCGGGGTGCCCTCTCGGTTTTCGGGAGGGCACCTTGTGCGTTCCGGGGTGCGTGGCCGGGTGCGGGCCGGTGGGGGTTCTCGCGCAGTTCCCCGCGCCCCTGAAAGCAGAACCCCCGCCCCGTCTCAAGATCTTGGCGGCAACTTCGGCCTCGCTCTGTTCGGTACGTCCCGGTAGTCCGGCGGTGTCGCCGGGGGGTTCGTCTCCAGCAGGTCCAGCGCGAGCTGTACGGCGTCGTCGAGTTGGGCGTGGCGGCCCTCCGCCCAGTCCAGGGGGGTGCGCAGGATCTCCAGGTCCGGCTGGACGCCCTGGTTCTCGATCGACCAGCCGTACGCGTCGAACCAGGCCGCGTTCATCGGGACGGTGATCACCGTCCCGTCGCCGAGCTGGTGGCGTCCGGTCATGCCGACCACTCCGCCCCAGGTGCGCTGGCCCACCACCGGGCCCAGTCCCAGGAGTTTGAAGGCCGCCGTGATCATGTCGCCGTCCGAGGAGGTCGCCTCGTCGGCGAGGGCCACCACCGGGCCGCGGGGGGCGTTCGAGGCGTACGACACCGGCTGGGCGTTTCTCGTGAGGTCCCAGCCGAGGATCGTGCGGGTGAGTTTCTCCACCACCAGTTCGCTGATGTGGCCGCCCGCGTTGCCGCGCACGTCGACGATGAGGGCGGGCCGGGAGACCTCCAGGCGCAGGTCCCGGTTGAACTGGGCCCAGCCCGAGCCGCCCATGTCGGGGATGTGCAGATAGCCGCAGCGGCCGCCGCTCAACTCCCTTACCACGGCCCGGCGTTTGGCCACCCAGTCCTGGTAGCGCAGGGGGCGTTCGTCGATGAGCGGGACCACGGCCACCCGGCGGGGGCGGCCCTCGCCCTGTGCGGGGGTGAACGTCAGCTCCACCGTCGTACCGCCCGCCGCCGCGAGCAGGGGCCAGGGGCCCGTGACCGGGTCGACCGGGCGGCCGTCGACGTGGGTGAGGACCGCGCCCTCGCGGATGCCCGTGCCGGCCAGCGGGGAGCGGGCCTTGGAGTCCGAGGAGTCGCCGGGCAGGATCCGGCGGACCGTCCAGCCGCCGTCCCTGAGCACGAAGTTGGCGCCCAGCAGGCCCTGGCGGCGCTGGTAGTGCGGGGGTCCCTCGTTGCGGCGGGCCGGGGTGACGTAGGCGTGGGAGGTGCCCAGTTCGCCGAGGACCTCGCGCAGGAGGTCGGCGAACTCGTCGGGTGAGGCGATCCGTTCGAGCAGCGGGCGGTACTGGTCGAGCACCGCGTCCCAGTCGATGCCGCACATCCCCGGGTCCCAGAAGTACGACCGGATCAGCCGGCCCGCCTCCTCGTAGGACTGGCGCCACTCGGCGGGCGGGTCGACCTCGTGGAGGATGCGGCGCAGGTCGATCCAGACGGTCGAGTCGCTGTCGCCGGACTCGGTGGCGGGGGTGGCGCGCAGGTCGCCCTCGTCCACCAGGACCAGCCGGGAGGCGTCGCCGCTGACCGCGAACCAGTCCAGGTGCTCGACGAGTTCGGTCTTCTTCGCCTTGCCGATGGAGAAGTGCTCCAGGGTGGGGCGCTCGGAGGTGTCGTCGGGGTTGACGAAGGTCTCGCCGAGCGCGCCGGAGATGGGCCAGCGCAGCCAGACCAGGCCGCCGCCCGCCACCGGGTGCAGCGCCGAGTACTTGGAGGCGGGGACCGGGAAGGGGGTCACCCGGCTCTCCAGGCCCTCCAGTTCGACGGTGACCGTGCCGACGTCGCCGCCCTCGCCGCTCCGGTCCTCGACCGGGTCCAGGCCCCCGGCGGCCGGGCGGCCCTCGGGGTTCAGGGC
>NZ_RSAJ01000563.1 GCF_003933965.1 Streptomyces sp. RP5T | reverse complement strand
CCCGTGAACCAGCCGCGGGTGGCGGGGGAGAAGCCGTTCAGGGCTCGGTGTGCTCGGCTGACCATGCGTCCATCTTGCCTCCGGGGACTGACAACGGGTTGTCTCCGGCGGTTGGCCGGGTGGGGTTGTCGTCCGGGTGAGGGTGAATGGGGGCGGGCGTTTTTGCGCAGTTACCCGCGCCCCTGATTGCCCGCGGCGCAGCTGCCGCCACGGTGGGGGCTCTGCCCTGGCCGGGGACCTGGGCCTCCCGCTCCGCCGTGCACGGCTACCGGTCCACCGTGGGGTCAGCCCACCTCACGGCCGTACGCGCGCAGGGTCCGCAGGGCCCTGATGGTCGCCATGGGGCGTGCTTCGTGGGCGACGGTGGGGGCCCACCGGCGTCGGCGGGTCGGCCAGCCGCCGTCCTCCTGCTGGGCGGCCGCGAGGAAGTCCAGGGAGCGGGACATCTCCTCGTCCGTGAACCAGCCGCGCGCGAGGGAGTCCGGCGTCCTCGCGTAGTCGTGCGGGAAGTGGTGCTCGTCCGGGGCGGAACCGTCGAGGTTCGAGGGGTCCAGCGCGGCGAGACGCCGCTCGCGCACCAGGCGGCCGAGGCGGTCGGCGGTCGCCTGCGCGCGCGAGCGGTCGGGGGCGGAGTCCAGGAAGGTGAGGGCGGCCTGGATCTCGGCCGGATGGGACACCTGGAGGGACTCCACCGCCTGCCAGCAGAAGTCCGTGGCCCGGAAGAGCCAGGCGTGCCACACCTCGTTGCGGTGCAGCAGACCGACCACCGGGCCGGTGGCGAGCAGGTCGCTCGGCGGGGCGTCGACGACCGGCATGGAGGGGGCCGTCGGATAGCCGCGCTGGGCGGTGGTGACCTTCGGGAGGGCACCCTCCGGGGTGGAGACCGAGGTGAGATAGCGGCACACGCGCTCCACGCGCTGTCCGCCGCAGCGTCCGACGGCGTCCAGGACCCGCAGGGCGTGAGCGGTGTGCAGGGGCTGGCTGACCGGGCCGCGAAGATCGGGCTCCAGGGCGTGGCCGTAGCCGCCGTCCGCGTTGCGGTGGGCGTCCAGGGCCGTCTCCACCGGGTCGGGGCCGCCGTTCAGGAAGTGGTACGCGAACAGACGCTGCTCCAGCACACGCGCGGTGAGCCAGACGAAGTGCTCGGCGCGGAAGAGCGGGGAGTGCGCCGGTGGCGTCTGGGGGAGTGGGAAGGCTCCTGTTTCGGGCATGCGTCAGACCGTAGGGCGGAAAGCGGTCTCGGCAGGCGGTCCCGGCCCAGGCCCACCCTCAGGGGCGGGATACTGGAGTCATGCGGTTGACGGTCTTCTGGCAGCGGATGGCGGAACACTTCGGTCCGGGGTACGCCGACACCTTCGCGCGCGATCATGTGATGGCGGAGCTCGGTGGGCGCACCGTGCACGAGGCGCTGGACTCCGGCTGGGACGCCAAGGACGTGTGGCGGGTGGTCTGCACCGTGATGAACGTTCCGGGCGAGCGGCACTGAGGGGCGTGAACGTTCCGGGCCGGCGGCACTGACACGGCGTGAACGCTCCGGGGAGAAGTGCCGATTTCGTGTGAACATCTCACGAAAGAGGCTCCGGCCGGTCACGAAGATCGCAGGACGGCACTCATTGTCAGTCACGTGGGCGAGACTTGCACCGTGGCACCCACTGACGAGTCCGGGCAGGCAGCCCAGCACGCATCTCCGCTCGGCCCGACGCCCCCCACCCGGCCCCCGGCCGCAGGCGGCGGGCCGAACGCCCGCATGCCGCGCTGGCTGCCGCGTGCCATGGTGCTGGCGCTCGCTCTCATCGCCGTGTTCCAGCTCGGCAGTTGGGCCTTCCACCAGCTGATAGGCCTGCTGACCAACGTGCTCATCGCGTTCTTCCTGGCCCTGGCCATCGAACCCGCGGTGAGCAAGATGGCCGCGCGGGGCATGCGCAGGGGACTCGCCACCTTCCTCGTGTTCTTCGGCGTGCTGATCGTGACGGCCGGCTTCGTGACGCTGCTCGGTTCGATGCTCGCGGGCCAGATCATCAAGATCGTCGAGGACTTCCCCGACTACCTCGACTCCGTCATCGCCTGGATCAACGGGCACTTCCACACCGAGCTGAAGCGGGTGGACGTCCAGGAGGGGCTGCTGCGCTCCGACTGGCTGCGCAACTACGTGCAGAACAGCGCCACCGGCGTCCTGGACGTCTCCGCCCAGGTCCTCGGCGGGCTCTTCCAGCTCCTGACGATCGCGCTGTTCTCGTTCTACTTCGCGGCGGACGGCCCGAGGCTGCGCCGCGCGCTCTGCTCCGTCCTGCCGCCCGCCCGCCAGACCGAGGTGCTGCGCGCGTGGGAGATCGCCGTGGACAAGACCGGCGGTTACCTCTACTCGCGCGGTCTGATGGCCCTGGTCTCCGGCATCGCGCACTTCATCCTGCTCCAGGCCCTGGACGTGCCGTACGCGCCCGTGCTCGCCGTGTGGGTCGGCCTGGTCTCGCAGTTCATCCCGACCATCGGCACCTATCTCGCGGGCGCCCTGCCCATGCTGATCGCCTTCACGGTCGATCCCTGGTACGCGCTGTGGGTGCTGATCTTCGTGGTGATATACCAGCAGTTCGAGAACTACGTGCTGCAGCCCAAGCTGACCTCGAAGACCGTCGACATCCATCCCGCGGTCGCCTTCGGATCGGTCATCGCGGGCACCGCCCTCCTCGGCGCGGTCGGCGCCCTGATCGCCATTCCGGCGGTCGCCACGCTTCAGGCGTTCCTCGGGGCGTACGTGAAGCGGTACACCGTCACCGACGACCCCCGGGTCCACGGGCACCGGAAGCCGGGCGAGGGGCCCTCGCCGGTCACGCGCGTGCGTGCGCTGTGGGAGCGGCGGCGGCCCCGGACGCAGGACACCACCGGCGAGGACGGCTCGTCCTGAGGGTGCCGGGTTCAGAAGGCGAGAGCGGCCCACAGCGCGGCGCCGAGGACGGCCGCGACGTAGGCACCGATCGCCGCGTACAGGATCCGGCGCCGCAGTGGTTCGCTCCAGGACGTGCGTGAGAGCAGCCAGGCCAGTGCCGGCAGGACCAGGACCGCGTGCAGGCTCACGCCGTGCAGCGGCTTGAGCGGGGCGGTCGAGTGGTACGCCGCCTCCTGGTGGCCGGTGCGGGTGAGGACGACCCCGCGCGCGATCATCGCGGCGCCCGAGGCGAGCGCGACCAACAGGATCGCGAACCCCGACCGCACCGCGAGGTCCATCCCCGCCGGGCCCGAGGGCCGGTGGCGGAAGGAGGCGATCGCCAACACCGTCAGCAGCACCACCAGGACGCCGCCGCCCACCGCGAGCGTCATGGACACCGCCGTGTCGAAGGGGGTCTCCATGTCGAGGTGCGAGGGCACTCCGCGCCACGCCTGGAGGGTGATGCCACCGACCTCCAGGACGCAGTCCGCGGCGAACAGCGCGAGGAGCAGGGCGCGTGGCCGCGGACCGACGCGGAGATACGACGTGACCCAGGTGACCGCGATCAGGGTCACCCCGAAGGACACCCCGAACGTCACCGGCTTGCGCCAGGAGACCGGCCCGTCCCAGGGGCCGCCGTCCACGGCGAACACCACCAGGTGCGCGAGCCCGGAGAGGACCAGGAGGAGACCGGTGGCGTGACAGAGGCACTCCACGCGGCGGGCGTCGGCGTCGACAGCTCGCGGCACCGGCGTCCGGTCCGGCGCCGCGGGAGCATGCGGCAGAGTCGGTTCCATCAGGCCCCTGCCGCCTTCCGGGCCGGGCAGGCCGCTGCTCCGGCGATCACCAGGCTGCCGGCCAGCGTGCCGGGTCGACGGTGGGTGGAGGCGGCTTCTCGGGTACTCGTCGTGGTCTCCATGGCACAAGGCTCGCGAGAACGGCCCGGCCGGTCGTCCTACCGCCGAAGGCGCCTCGTGTACGCCGTGGGGAGTAGCCGGAGAGGGGTCGTAGGAGGCCGCAGGAAGTGGCCCCGGTGCCGCGTGGTGCGCTTGACACGAAAATCGAACATCCATTCATATGGAAGCTCCGGCGAAGCCAGCGGCGGGCGTTTCGACATGGTTTGCATGGAGAAGTACCCGAGTTATCCACAGGCCGGACGGGCGTCGGGGCGCATTGTCAGTGGCAGGCGTTAGCGTCTTTGACGTGAAGCGATCGACTCAAGCAAATCGGGTGGAACCCATGGCAGGAACCGACCGCGAGAAGGCGCTCGACGCCGCGCTCGCACAGATTGAACGGCAGTTCGGCAAGGGCGCGGTCATGCGCATGGGCGAGCGGCCCAACGAGCCCATCGAGGTCATCCCCACCGGGTCGACCGCGCTCGACGTCGCGCTCGGCGTGGGCGGCATCCCGCGCGGCCGCGTGGTGGAGGTGTACGGCCCGGAGTCCTCCGGCAAGACGACCCTGACCCTGCACGCGGTGGCCAACGCACAGCGGGCCGGCGGCCAGGTGGCCTTCGTGGACGCGGAGCACGCCCTCGACCCGGAGTACGCGCGCAAGCTCGGCGTGGACGTGGACAACCTGATCCTGTCCCAGCCGGACAACGGCGAGCAGGCCCTGGAGATCGTGGACATGCTGGTCCGCTCCGGTGCCCTCGACCTCATCGTCATCGACTCCGTCGCCGCGCTCGTCCCGCGCGCGGAGATCGAGGGCGAGATGGGCGACAGCCACGTCGGTCTGCAGGCCCGTCTGATGAGCCAGGCCCTGCGGAAGATCACCAGCGCGCTCAACCAGTCCAAGACCACCGCGATCTTCATCAACCAGCTCCGCGAGAAGATCGGCGTGATGTTCGGCTCCCCGGAGACCACGACCGGTGGCCGGGCGCTGAAGTTCTACGCCTCGGTGCGCATGGACATCCGCCGTATCGAGACCCTGAAGGACGGCACGGACGCGGTCGGCAACCGCACCCGCGTCAAGGTCGTCAAGAACAAGGTCGCCCCGCCCTTCAAGCAGGCCGAGTTCGACATCCTCTACGGCCAGGGCATCAGCCGCGAGGGCGGTCTGATCGACATGGGCGTGGAGCACGGCTTCGTCCGCAAGGCCGGCGCCTGGTACACGTACGAGGGCGACCAGCTCGGCCAGGGCAAGGAGAACGCGCGCAACTTCCTCAAGGACAACCCCGACCTGGCCAACGAGATCGAGAAGAAGATCAAGGAGAAGCTGGGCGTCGGTGTGCGGCCCGAGGAGCCTGCCGCCCAGCCGGGTGCGGACGCCGCGGTGACCGCTGCCGGGGACGACGCCGCGAAGGTGCCCGCTCCGGCGGCCACGAAGGCGACGAAGGCCAAGGCCCCGGCCGCCAAGAGCTGATCCCGTGACACGGCGAACCGACTGGGCCGAGTACGAGGACGCCCCGCGAGGGTGGGGCGGAAAAGGCGAGGGGGGTTCTGCCG
>NZ_RSAJ01000562.1 GCF_003933965.1 Streptomyces sp. RP5T | reverse complement strand
CCCGGGACACCCCGCCGACGTCGCGGACGCGGGCGGTCTCGGTGCGCACGATCTCCAGCAGGATGCGCAGCCGGTCCGCCTCCGGCAGCGGGGCCAGGCGGTCACGCAGCGCCTCGGCGACGGACAGGTCGGCGGGCGCCGACGCGGCGGAGACGTCGATCAGGCCGGAGAGCAGCGGGGACAGCGCCGACGGCTTCGAGGAGCCGGGCACCCGTGCCGCGCTCGCGGCGAGGGCCGCGGTGTCCAGGGCCAGCGGCAGGCAGTGCACGGTCCCGGTCAGCAGGGCCGCGTCGAACATGGCGAGGCCCTCCGCGCGGGTCAGGTCGCGCACCCCGGTGACCTGCTCGCCGGCCCCGTCCACGACCGAGGTCGGCTCCCACGGGCCCCAGCTCAGCGACAGCGCGGGCAGGCCGCGGTCGGCGCGGTGCCGGGCGAGCGCGTCGAGGAAGGAGCCGTAGGCGGCGCGGTCCGGGTCGGCGGGGGAACCCAGCAGGGTGTCGGCCGGGGAGCAGACGACGAACTCCGTCAACTCCGCGTGGGAGCGGGAGAGTTCGTGCAGGTTCAGCACTGCCGCGACGGCGGCCTCCAGGGCGCGGTCGGGGCGGTGGCTGAGCGCGGTCCGCCAGCCGTGGACGTGCACGATCGCGCCGAGCGGCCGTTCAGCGCGCTCCAGTGCGGCGGTCAGGGCTTTGCGGTCGGCCGGGTCGCAGGCGGCGGTGGTCACCGTGGCGCCGTGGGCGGCCAGTTCGGCGCACAGGGCTGACAGGTTCTCGTCCTCGGTGTCGTAGGCGCCGAGGAGCAGCAGGTGGCGGGCGTGGTGGCCGGTGACCAGGTGCCGGGCCAGCGTGCCGCCCTGCGCGCTGTCGGCGCCGGTGACGACGACAGTGTGCCCGGGGTCGATGCCGGGGCGGTCCTGCGGCTCGGCGGTGACGGGGACCCGGGCCAGCCTCGGGACCACCAACGCCCCTGCCCGCAGTGCGAGTTGGGTCTCGCCGCCGGTCAGGGCCGCAGGCAGGGCCTCCCGCGAGGCGGGCGTCTCGTCCAGGTCCACGACGACGAGACGGCCGGGGTGCCGGGCCTGCAGGGAGCGCAGCAGACCCCACACGGGGGCGTGCGCGATGTTCTGCACGGTCTCGCCGGGGCCGGTGGTCACGGCCCCGTGGGTGGCCACGGCGACTCGGGTGCCGGCCAGGCGCGCGTCGGCGAGCAGACCGGCCAGCTCGTCGGCCAGCCCGCGCACGGCACGGCGTACCCCCGCGGCGAAGTCCGCGGCGGCCGCGGCCCGCGGCACGTCGAGCGCGAGTACGACGGTTTCGGGCGCGGTGTCGCCACGGGCCAGCCGCGTGTCCAGTGCCGCGGCGAGGGCGGCGGGGTCGGGGCCGGTCAGGTACCAGGACGTGGCCGCCGCCTCCGTGTCGGCCGGGAGCGCCACCGGTATCCAGTCGACCCGCAGCAGTGACTCGAAGTGGGTGCTGTTCGCCGCGCGCAGGCGCAGCGGGCCCTGCAGGAGCCGGTGGCGGACGATCTTCCCGGACGGGGTGCGGGGGATCAGCTCCGTCTCGTACAGCTCATCGGGGACCTTGTGGTACGCGAGCCGCTCGCGGCAGGCGGCGTACACGAGTTCGGGGTCCAGGCCCTCGGGGCCCGGCACCAGGAAGGCGACCGGCACCTCGCCGAGCACGTCGTGCGGGCGGGCGACCACGGCGGCGTCGGCGACGCCGGGCACCTGGCGCAGCACCTCCTCGATCTCGCCGGGGTGGATGTTCTCGCCGCCGCGGATGACGAGCTCCTTGAGCCGGCCGGTGACGGTGAGGTGGCCGGCCTCGTCGCGGCGGGCCAGGTCGCCGGTGCGGTACCAGCCCTCGCCCAGCGCCTCCTCGGTGGCCTCGGGGTCGTTGTGGTAACCCGCCATCACGTTGGGCCCGTTGACCCACACCTCGCCGTCCTCGCCGGCGGCCACGTCGGCGCCGGTGTTCGCGTCGACCAGGCGCACCTCGACCCCCGGCACCGGCAGCCCGCAGGAACCCTCCACATGGGGGCCCGACGGGCGGCTCATGGCGATGGAACCGCAGGTCTCGGTGGAGCCATAGGCGTCCAACAGCGCTGCGCCGTAAGCCTGTTCGAAGGCGGAGTGCAGGGACGCCGTCGTCACCGCGCCGCCCACCAGGCAGACCCGCAGCCGCGGCGCCTCGAAGTCCTCCCGGGCGGCGGCCCGCACCAGCTGGTGGTACATCGTCGGCACGCCCGCCAGGAACGTGGCGTCCTCCGCGCGCACCGCCCGCAGCACGTCGTCCGCGTCGAAGCCGTCCACCAGCCGCACCGAGGCGCCGACGGCGGTGGCCGCGACCACGCACACGATGTGCGACAGGCTGTGGAACAGCGGCAGCGGCCACACCATGCGGTCGTCCTCGGACAGCCCGGGGATCGGCACATAGCTCGCGGCCACCGACCACAGGGCGTTGCGCTGGGTCGAGCGCACACCCTTGGGCCGGCCCGTGGTGCCGGAGGTGTAGAGGATCCACGCCACCTCGTCCAGAGCGAGGTCGTCCCGGGCCGGGACCGGCGGTTCGGTGGTGGCGAGCTTCTCGAACGACACGGTGCCGGCGAGCTGTTCGGTGCCGGTCACCACGATGCGGACGGGGTCGCCGCCGGTCTGCAGGGTGCCGAGGACGCGCCGCACCTGGTCGAGGTGGACGCGGTCCGTGACGACCAGCCGGGCACCGCTGTCGCTCAGCAGGTGCGTCAGCTCCGCGTCCGTGGAGCGCGGGTTCAGCGGCACGCCGATCGCCGCCGCCCGGGTGATCGAGAGGTAACTCTCCACCATCTCCACGCAGTTGCCGAGCAGGATCGCCGCCCGGTCGCCCGGCTGGAGCCGCAGCGCCGCCAGCTGCCCCGCCAGGTTGGCGGTCCGCCGGGCCAGTTCGGCATGGCTGACCGAGCGCCGCGCGTCGCGGTAGGCCACCTTGTCCCCGAAACGGTTCGCGTGGGCTGCGAGCAGCTTCGGCAGCGGTTGGATCAGCTCGGTCCGCAGCATGTCCATACACCTCTCGGTAACACGGCGACAACGAAATGCGGTGGGGCTCAGTCATTCGGTACGGCCCACATTCCCGCACCGCACTTCGTTCCGGTAACCCCAGTCAGCCCCCCTAAGAGAGCCCTTATTGCGGACGTGGCGGAAATCATTGCGACAGAGCACGGGAGGGGGATATCAGGCGCCTCTAGCATGGGCAGAAGCCCGTTCCGTACGCACCATTCAGTCGCCCACAGAACTGAGGCAATCCACATGAATCTGCAGTTCACCCATGCGCGTGTCACCGCGCCCGAGACCACCGGGGCGGACGGCATCACCCGCCCCCGACCTCCCGAAACCATCGTCGACCTGGTACGCGACCTGCGTGCCGTGGAATCCGGGAGCCGGTGGTTCTTCCACTGGACGGAGGTCGCCGAACGGCCCGCCATCGATCTTTGGGCCGGTGTTCCTGCGGCGCTTTCCCAGGAGTTCACCGGGCATTTCTCGAACCTGCTGGAACAGATAGGGGTGCCCCCCGAACACGCCCCTACGGCACCGCTATTCCCGTCCATCGAATGCGACGACGACGTCGCCATGGCGTCCAGCGAACTCGCCCTCGCCGCCGCCCGGGAACCCGCCCTCGACTACCGGACCCAGCTCGTCGTCGCCGTCTGGCATCTGCGCCACGTCGTCGCGCTCATCGAGGAATCCGGGCGGCGCGGATTCCTGTTCCGCTGCTGGCAGCACCACACGGCCCGGCTGACGCCCGCCCAGCGCACCGAGCTGTGCTCCCGCGGCGTGGAGAGCGCGGACGTGCTGCGGGAGGGGCTGCCGGCCATGGGCCCCGACACCGAGCGCGGCTGGGACACCTACCTGCGCACCCTGCGCCGTAACGCCCGGACCTGGGCGGCCGAGGGGGCACCGGTCAACTACCTGCTCTTCGAGCACGCCCATCTGACCCTGCGCCGGCTGAGGGTGCCGCCGTCCGTCGAGGCGCTCGCGGCCCGCACCGTGCGCCTCGCTCTCACCCCGTCCGGCGCGGACCTGCAACCGGTCGCGGTACCGGGCGCCGTGCTGCAGAGCGCGTGAGGAAGGAGACCGTGATGAGCCAGTCCGTGACGGGCCCGGCCACGACCGGCCGGCCCGTGAGGGGCCGGGCCCCGAGGAGCCCGGTGCCGTCCTCGCACCGCCGCGTGGACGTCGAACTCGGCGACCGCGCCTACCCCGTGCACATCGGCCACGGCGTCCGCGCCCTGCTGCCCGGCCTGGTCGCGGCGGCCGGTGCCACGCGGGCCGCCGTGGTGTCGGCCCGCCCCGAGCACGAACTGCCGGCGCTCGGCGTGGACACGCTGTGGCTGACGGCGAGCGACGGCGAGACCAACAAGACGCTCGCCACCGTCGCCGAACTGTGCGAGCGGTTCGCCGAGTTCGGCCTGACCCGCTCCGACGTGGTGATCTCCTGCGGCGGCGGCACCACCACCGACACCGTCGGACTCGCCGCCGCGCTGTATCACCGGGGCACGCCCGTCATCCATCTGCCGACCTCGCTGCTGGCCCAGGTCGACGCCAGCATCGGCGGCAAGACCGGAGTGAACCTTCCCGAGGGCAAGAACCTCGTCGGCACCTACTGGCAGCCGCGCGCGGTGCTCTGCGACACCGAGTTCCTCGCCACCCTGCCGCCTCGTGAACGCACCAACGGCTACGGCGAGTTGGCCCGCTGCCACTTCATCGGGGCGGCCGGTCTCGGTGGTCTGCCGCTGGACGAGCAGATCGCCCGCAGCGTCGAGCTGAAGGCGTCCGTGGTCTCCCGCGACGAACGCGACCAGGGTCTGCGGCACATCCTCAACTACGGCCACACCCTGGGCCACGCCCTGGAACGGGCCACGGGGTACGCCCTGCGGCACGGTGAGGCGGTCGCCGTCGGCACCGTCTTCGCGGGCCGGCTCGCCGGTGCCCTGGGCCGCATCCCGCGGTCCCGGGTCGCGGAACACCGGGACGTGGTCGCCTCGTACGGCCTGCCGACGGCCCTTCCCGCCGACGTGGACCATGACGCCCTGATCGGCTACATGCGCCGCGACAAGAAGGCGGAGGGCCACGGTCTGACGTTCGTCCTGGACGGTCCCGACGGCCCTGAACTGGTGCCGGACGTACCGGAGTCGGTCGTACGGGAGCAACTGACCGCGATGCCGAGCTCCGCGGACCCGCTGGGGGCGGAGGCCTCGCGACCCACGGAGCCGACGGTCATGCCCCCGCCCTACCGAACCGACTGAGCCACGGCTCCGACCGGAGACGGGGCCCCGGGGTACTGGACCCCGGGGCCCCGTTGTTCTGTTGATGGCGGCGGCGGTTCGAGTACGGACGGTGGTCCGTGCGTCGGGTGGGCC
>NZ_RSAJ01000561.1 GCF_003933965.1 Streptomyces sp. RP5T | reverse complement strand
GGGCATGGGATCAGGCTGCGCGGCAGCCGGGGCGTTCGCCAGCCCCGGCGGGAGATTCGGGACGGCCTCGTGCCGGATCCCTCTCCGACCTGCGCGGACACGGTTTCCCAAGTCGCCGGTGCGGGACACCGGACGGGATGTCGAGCGCACCGGGCACCATCAAGTCCCCCCAGGAGTTAGGTTCTTGACCATCGTGGCGATGGTCCGCCGAAGGACCGACCCGTTCACACCGACACCTTCACAGGGGAGACGTCATGTCCGGTGACGCGCTGAGCCAGGACCCGGCCGAACTGGCCAAGAGGATCGACACCACCAAGGCGCATCCGGCCCGCGTCTACGACGTCTTCCTCGGCGGCAAGGACAACTACCCGGCCGACCGCGCCGCCGCGGCCGCCGCGCTCGCCGCCAACCCGCGCGGCTACCTCGACGTACGCCACAACCGCGACTTCATGCGGCGGGCCGTCGAGCGCCTGACCGCACGGGACGGCATCCGGCAGTACCTCGACATCGGCACCGGACTGCCCACCGCCGAGAACGTCCACCAGATCGCCCAGCGGATCCGGCCCGACGCCCGGGTCGTCTACGTCGACAACGACCCGGTGGTGCTGGCGCACGCCCGCGCGCTGCTCACGAGCGGGCCCGAGGGGCGCACGGACTACATCGACGCCGACCTGCGGAGTCCCGCGCAGATCCTCGAACAGGCCGCCAGGACCCTGGACTTCGACCAGCCGATCGCGCTGTGCCTGGTCGCCCTGCTGCACTTCGTCGAGGACGCCGAGGCCTATCCGATCGTCCGCGAGCTCGTGGCGGCGCTGCCCGCGGGAAGCCGGGTCGTGCTCAGCCATCTGACCGACGAGATGCACCCGGAGCCCGCCCGCGCGGTCCAGCGGACCTACACCGAGCGCGGGTTCACCTTCGTGTTCCGGTCCAGGGCCGAGGTGGAGCGGTTCTTCACCGAGGTGCCGGGTCTGTCACTGGACGAGCCCGGTGTGGTGCCCGCGCATCTGTGGCACCCCGCGCCCGCTCCCGCGCCGCCCGCCATCGAAGGGGAGGACTTCGCGTCCCTCGACGACATCGAGAAGATCCGCTACCGCGACATCAACGACGTCACGGACGAGGACATCAACGTCTACGGGGCCACCGGCACCAAGGCGTGAGCGGGTGTTCCGGGTGAGTGGCGTCCGTATCGCGGAAAGGTAATTGTAGGCGGCACCCAGTTCCCTAGGCTGCGCTCCACCAGTCGTCGCAGTCAGCAGCCGAAGGAGCCGTGCCATGACGGTGTCCACGTTCGCCTCCGTGCCCCCGCTCGCCGCCCGGGCCCGGTCCGTCGGCGGGTCCCCGGTACGGGACATCCTCGCCGTCACCGCCCGCCCCGAGGTCATCAACTTCGCGGGCGGGCTGCCGGCACCGGAGCTGTTCGACGCCGAGGGGATCGCGCAGGCGTACCGGGCGGTGCTCGACGAGGTGCCCGAGCGGGCGCTGCAGTACTCCACCACCGAGGGCGAGCCCGTCCTGCGGGAGGCCCTGGCACAGCGGATGTCGGCGCGCGGACCGGCCACCGACGCCGACGACGTCCTCGTCACCACCGGATCGCAGCAGGCCCTGTCGCTCCTCGCCACCGCGCTGATCGAGCCCGGCGACACGGTCCTCGTCGAGAGCCCCTGCTATCTGGCCGCCCTCCAGGCCTTCCGGTTCGCGGGCGCCCGCGTGGTGGCCGTGCCGGGGGACGACGAGGGTCCCGACCCCGTGGCGCTGGAGGAACTCGTCGCGCGGGAGCGGCCCAAGCTGCTCTACACCGTGCCCACCTTCCAGAACCCGACCGGACGGACCATGTCCGCGGCACGCCGGGCCGCCGTGGCGTCCGTGGCCGCGCGGTGCGGGCTGTGGATCGTCGAGGACGACCCGTACGGCGAACTCCGCTTCGAGGGCGAGCGGGTGCCGTGGATCGCCGCCCACGAGGAGGCCCGCGACCGGACCGTGCTGCTCGGGTCCCTCTCCAAGGTCATGGCCCCCGGACTGCGGCTGGGCTGGCTGCGGGCGCCCGGTGAGGTGCGGCGGGCCTGCGCGGTCGCCAAGCAGGCGGCCGACCTGCACACCCCGACCGTCAACCAGCTCGCCGCGGCACGCTACCTGGCCGACCGGGACCTCGACGCGCATGTGCGGCGCGTCGCGGGCGTCTACGGCGAGCGGCGGGACGCCATGCTGGCGGGCCTGGCGGAGGCCCTTCCGGAGGGATCGACCTGGACGCGTCCCGAGGGCGGCATGTTCCTCTGGGCGCGGCTTCCGTCGTCGTACGACACCACGGCGCTGCTGCCGCAGGTCGTGGCGTGGGACGTGGCCTACGTCCCGGGGGCGCCCTTCTACGCCGGTGAGCCCGACCGCTCCACCCTGCGGCTCTGCTTCGTGACGCAGACGCCGGAGGAGATCGGGGAGGGGCTGCGCAGGCTCGGGGAGGGACTGCGGGGCTTTCGCAACACGCCCTAGCCGAAGGGCGTGACGGACGGGGAGGTCCAGAAGGTCACGGTCGGACCGTAGGAGCCGTCCTCCTCGTCGCTCACCTCGACGGTGACCTCCAGGTCGGGGTACCGGGCGGACAGGACGCCCTGCCAGCATTCCCCCACCGCCAGCGCGAGTTGGGGCAGTTCCTCGCCGAGCCGGTCGTCGTCCGTCAGGGGTGTGTTGCCGAACGTGTCCCACAACTTGACCTGGTTGGTGACCGCTTCGACACGTTCCCTGGCGTCGCCCAGCTTGGTGAACCAGTCGTCGACGTTCCCCTGACCGAACCGCTCCCTGAGGAACACACCGTCGCGGTACTCGACCGTCTCGGGACAGAACAGCCAGGCCGCGGCCAGCACGAACTTCAGGCCGCCCTCGAAGTCGAGGTAGTTCGCCGGGGTGAGTGCCTCGTCCTTCCAGTCCGTACGCCACCGGGTGAAGAACGCCGGCAGCCTCCGCTCGGACCACGACGGCTTGCTGCTGGTCACGGGATCTCCCAGGGGAACGCGGCGCGTACTTCGTTCGACGGGCGCACGAAGACCTGACCGGTTTTCGGGTTGGTGTTGCGCTCGTACTCTACGACGTGCGGGGTGTCCACCCCGCCGTGCGGACGGCCCTCCAGGTCCACCCGCTTCACGGCCCGGCCCTCGGAGTCGTACGTCGTGTAGTTGGTGACCTTTCCGGTCTGCGGGTCCGTCTTGTAGAGGGTGCCGTCCTTCGGGCCGTTCTCCACCGGCAGGTTGTTGCCCGCGCGGCCGCCGGTGCCCTTGTACTGCTGGCCGTTCTTGATCAGGTCGGAGGCCGGCTGCTGGGAGGAGCCGCCGGTGCCGGAGCCCTCGCTGTTCATACGGAGGGGCTCGACCTGGGAGTCGCTCGTGGCGTGCTGGGCGAGGTCCACGGCTCCCGCGCCCGCCAGGCCGACGCCCGCGGTGATACCGGCCGCGGACACGACGTTGAGGGGTACGCCGGCTACGGCACCGACCCCGGTGGCGTCCAGGGCGACGCCGAGACCCTCGCCACCGGCGCTGACACCGGCCAGGAGCATGCCGCCGAGCATCGCCGCGCTGTCGCCGGGGTGCTGGATCATGGCGTTGCCGAAGGAGGCGAGGTCGTTGACGACCGTCTTGCCGCCGTCCACCAGCCCGTCACCCACATCGCCGAGGAAGTCGCCGACCTTGGACCAGAACCCCGGACGCTCCGGGGCGGACTCGGTGGCCTTCTTCACCAGGGCGGCTGCGGTGTGTCCGGCGGTGTCCACGTTGCCGCGAGCGGTGTCGAGCGTCGCACGGGCCGCGGCACGGTCCGCCTCACCGGGATCGGTGAAGGGGATCTCGGTGGTGTCCCCCCTGCCGCGCGCCTCGCCGACCTGCCGGTCATGGGCGTTCCTGGCGTTCGTGGTGGCCGCCTCGCCGCGCGCGTACTGCGCGATGGCCTCGGCCGCGCGCTGCTGGGCCGCGCGCAGGGTGTGCAGGTAGTCGTACAGGGCGTTCGCGGCGGTGTGGAACTCGTTGCCCGCCTCGGTCCATCGGGCGGGCTGGCCGTGGAAACGGTCCCGGAAGGCGTCGCCCGCGGGGCCCCGCCAGCCGTCCTCGGTGTCGATCCTCGCCAGTCCCTCGCCGGCCTCGACGAGGACATCGCCGTAGGCGAGCAGGGACTGCGCGGTCGTGGTCAGGGAGTCCGGTGAGCCGGGGACGAGCTCACGAGGGTCCGACGTCTCGCCGAGCTGAGCCATCAGGACGCCCCCGGGTCGGTTCCGGACGACGAGCGGAGCATGCCCTCGGCGGTCAGCTGGATGTGGTCCTCGGCCGCCTCGTAGTTCTTCACACAGCGGTTCAGCCGGTCCGAGACCTCGGTGCCGTCGGAGGCCAGGTGCGAGACGCCGATGTTCCACCGATCGGTGAAGTCGACGATCGCGGAGGCCAGTTCGTCGTGCCCGAAGTCGCCCTTGGGGACGTCGATGTCGCTGACCTTCTTGGTGGCCATCGCGTCCAGCGTGGTGCTGATCCCCGAGGCGGCCTTGCGCAGCGCGCCGAGGTCCACGGAAAAGCCGTCCGGCATGCTGAGCGCCCTCCCCCTGTTAAGGACCGCAAACGAGAAGGGAGTTTAGCGACGGATTCAGCGTGCCGACATGAACCGACGTGACTTGAAAGGGAATTTGCTCATGGGAGACCTCTGGTTTGCCCTGCCCTTAGTCCCACCAGAAGGACCACACCCGTCGGCCGCGCACCGCGTGTTCGGCGTACGCGGCCAGCGTCTCGTGGTCGCCCTGGGTGATGTTGTCCGGGCAGAACGCGAAGTGCTCGGCGGCGACGGCCTCGGCCGCGTCCTTCGTCGTGGGCGGGGCGGCGACGGACAGGACCAGCTGGTCGAAGGTGAGCGCGATGACGCGTATGCCGAAGCGGTCCTCCCAGTCGCGGAGGATGGCACAGATGCGGGCGGTGTCGTCCTCGTAGTTCATCGGACCCGTCCAGCCGATCGCCGCCGGGATGTCCGCGCTGCGGCGGGCCGGGACCAGGGCGAGACGGGGGTCCTTGAACCACGACCCCTCGTCGAGGAGCGCGTCGGCGGTCTCGGCGGCCCGGATGTCGGGGTCGGCGGGAAGCGACTCCGGGGCGGGGGCCAGGCCGGGCCAGGTCTCGTCGTAGGGGGCGATCGTCTCGTCAAGTTCGTCGGGCTCTTCGACCGCGTACGCCCAGTACTCCGCCAGCAGCTCCTCGGGGTCGTGGTCCCCGGGGTACGACATTTCCCCGGGCATCAACTCCCACTCGTCCGGCCCGCCTTGCGTATCGCCGACCTCTATCAGCACCGGCAGCAGACCGGCTCGCGCGGCCCGCGCACCCAGCGCGGTCCAGACCCCGGACGACGCCGCGTACTCGGCATGCCACAGCAACGGCTCGTG
>NZ_RSAJ01000560.1 GCF_003933965.1 Streptomyces sp. RP5T | reverse complement strand
AGACGGCGGCCAGGGTGCCGGGGCGAGGAGGCGGGGGCGAGGACGCGGGCGGGTCCCCGCCTCCGTCGTACACGTCGGCGTGGTCGGGCGAACCCGGGTGTGCCATCCCGGTCGCCGGGGACCGAGCGCTCCAGCAGGGCCGCCGTGTCAGGGTTCGACGCCGGACCCCCGGCAGTGCCGGATACGGCCCCCCCCCACCGATCAGCCGGGGGCCAGGAGGTCCTCGGTCGGCGGGTCCTGGCCCGGTGCCGCGCTCGGCGAGTCCAGGGCGGTGGCGCGGCAGAGCTGCGGGTACTTCGGCGTGACCGCGCGAACCGCCGGGTCAGGCCACCCGGTCGCTCAGCCCGCCGACTCCGCCGCGTGGGGGCTCAGGACGCCCATCGTGACCAGGGCGATGATGACGATGCCGAGGGCGATGCGGTACCAGACGAAGGGCATGAAGCTCTTGGTCGAGATGAACTTCATGAACCAGGCGATGACCGCGTAGCCGACGACGAAGGCGATCACCGTGGCGAAGACGGTGGGGCCCCAGGACACGTGGTCGCTCTCCAGCGCGTCCTTCAGCTCGAAGAGCCCGGAGGCCAGTACGGCCGGGATGGCGAGGAGGAAGGAGTAACGGGCCGCGGACTCGCGCTTGTAGCCCATGAAGAGGCCGCCGCTGATGGTGGCGCCGGAACGGGAGACGCCGGGGACGAGGGCCATGGCCTGGCACAGGCCGTAGATCAGGCCGTCCTTGACGCCGAGGTCCTCAAGTCCCTTGCGCTGTTTGGGCGCGCGGTGACGCCCACCGGTCTCGTCGCGGGCCGCCAGCCGGTCGGCGACGCCGATGACGATGCCGACGACGATCAACATCGTGGCGGTGACGCGCAGATCGCGGAACGGCCCTTCGATCTGGTCCTTGAACAGCAGTCCCAGCACGCCGATGGGGATGGAGCCGACGATCACCAGCCAGCCCATCTGGGCGTCGTGGTCGCTGCGCAGCTCCTTCTTGACGAGGGAACGGCTCCACGTCGAGATGATCCGCCCGATGTCCTTGCGGAAGTAGATCAGCACGGCGGCCTCGGTGCCGATCTGGGTGATCGCGGTGAAGGCCGCCCCGGGGTCCTTCCAGCCGGAGAAGGCCGCGGTCAGGCGCAGGTGCGCGCTGGAGGAGACGGGAAGGAACTCGGTCAGCCCCTGGACGAGTCCGAGGATGAGTGATTCGAACCAAGACATGAAGTTACGGCGTCCAAGTGCTGGTCGTGTGACGGGAGTCGGGCGCGCCACATCACCGGGCGCGGTGATCGGGGTGCGAGGGCAGCGTAACGCCCCGCGGTGACGGCCCCGCCACAGGGGCGGGCCTGCCGCAGGGGCCGGCCCGTGCGGGTGGCCGGTGGGCGCCTACGCGGCCGTCGGGCCCGACACCGTCCAGCCGGGGGCCTGCGGGTGCGAGGTCAGGTCCTCGTGTGCCACCGTGCCGCGGCAGGCGGAGCAGACGACGACGGGTTGCAGTTCGTGGCCGCAGCTGTGCTCCAGGACCATGGGCCGGTCGTCGTCCGCGCGCAGGTGCCGGTCACCCCAGGCCATGAGCGTCAGCAGCACCGGCTCCAGTTCCAACCCCGCCTGGGTGGGCCGGTACTCGAAGCGCTGCGGCCGCTCGCTGTAGACCCGCTTGACCAGGATCCCGGCGTCGACGAGCCGGCGCAGCCGGGTGGCCAGGATGTCGCGCGGGGCCCCGATGTTGCGCACGAGCTGGTCGAAGCGGCCGTTGCCCAGGCAGACCTCCCGCAGGACGAGCAGGGAGTACTTCTCGCCGACGAGTGCCAGGGCGTCGGCGATGGAGCAGGGGCGCGGGTCTCGGGTGGCGGCCATGGAGTCCAGTCTAGGGGAGGGTTTGGTTCTCCAACTCAAGGGTTTGATTTTCCAACCCGCGAGGATATGGTGAGTTTGGATTTCCTACTCGCCGGTAATCGCCCCTCATCGATGGAAGCAGGCATCATGCGTGACGCAGTGATCGTCGAAGCCGTACGCACCCCCGTGGGCAAGGGCAAGCCGAACGGTGCCCTCGCGCACGTGCACCCCGTCGAACTCCTCGCCCACACCCTGCGCGCCCTCGTCGAGCGTTCCGGGGTCGACCCGGCCCTCATCGACGACGTCATCGGCGGCGCCGTCGACCAGGTCGGCGAGCAGGCCATGAACACCACCCGCTACGCGGCACTGTCGGCCGGGTTCCCGGAGACCGTTCCGGCGACCACCGTGGACCGTCAGTGCGGGTCCTCCCAGCAGGCCGTGCACTTCGCCGCGCAGGGGGTGATCGCGGGCGCGTACGACATCGTCGTCGCCTGCGGTGTGGAGTCGATGAGCCGGGTGCCGATGTGGTCGAACGTCCCCGAGGGCAAGGACCCCTTCGGCCCCGGCGTAGCCGCACGCTATGAGGAGGGCCTCGTCCCGCAGGGCATCAGCGCCGAGCTCATCGCCGCGAAGTGGTCGATCACGCGCGAGCAGATGGACGCCTTCGCCGTCTCCTCGCACCGAAAGGCCGCGGCCGCCTGGGAGCAGGGTCTCTTCGACGCCGAGGTCGCTCCCCTGGAAGGTCTCGCGCGCGACGAGTGCGTACGGCCCGGCACCACCCCCGAGATCCTCGCCGGACTCAGGCCCGCCTACCACGACCCGAACTTCGCCGAACGCTTCCCCCAGATCGAGTGGAACGTCACGGCGGGCAACGCCAGCCCTGTGAACGACGGCGCCTCGGCCGTCCTGATCATGTCGAGCGAGACGGCCGCGCGGCTGGGACTGCGCCCCCTGGCCCGGCTGCACAGCTTCGCCGTCACCGGCTCGGACCCCCTCCTCATGCTCACCGGAGTCGTCCCGGCCACGGAACGGGTCCTGCGCCGGGCCGGGCTCGCCCTCGACGACATCGACCTCTTCGAGGTCAACGAGGCGTTCTCCAGCGTGGTCCTGGCCTGGCAGCAGGAGACCGGCGCGGACCTGGGCAAGGTCAACGTCCACGGGGGCGCCATCGCGATCGGCCACCCCCTGGGCGCCAGCGGCACACGGCTGACGACGACGCTGGTGCACGCCATGCGGGAGCGCGGAGCGCGCTACGCACTGCAGACGATGTGCGAGGCGGGAGGACTGGCCAACGCGATGATCCTGGAAAGGGTGTGAGCGAGGGGCCTTGCGAGGTCCGCCCGCACCATCCGGCAGGGTCAGGCGTTCAACGGCGGCGCAGCTGATGCCGCTTGCGCCAGGCGACGACCGCCCCCGCCAGTCCCGGCAGGGCGATCGCGGCCATGGCGATCAGGAACGCCGGGGACGTGGGCGCTGACGCCCTGGCCCCGGCGACCACGTACGCGGCGGTGTTCGGGACCGAGCCGAGCGCCGTCGCGGCGAGGAACGGGACGTACCCCATGCGGGAGACCGCGGCGCAGTAGTTCGCCGCCCAGAACGGCACCCCCGGGAACAGCCGGGCCGCCAGCATCGAGCGGAACCCGTGCCGGCTCAACTGCCCGTCCGCCGCCTTCAGCAACCGCCCCCGCAGCAACGGCCGCAGTGCGTCCTGCCCGAGCACCCGGCCGAGGCCGAAGGCGATCCCGGCCCCGAGCACCGTGCCGGCCAGCGCGGAGGCGAGCCCGAGCTGGGACCCGAAGAGCGCGCCCGCCGCGAGGTTCAGCAGCGGCCGGGGCACGAACGCCACCGTGCACAGCCCGTACGCCACCCCGAACACGACCGCGGCCGCGATCCCGCCGAGCTGGGGCGGCCAGCCGTCCGAGAGCAGTCTCTGGGGCTCGAAGAGCAGGACCGTGCACGCGGCCGCCGCGAGCAGCGCGATCAGCAGGGAGAGCCGGGACCACGGCGACAGCAGCACTCTCGTGCAGCGGGCGGTGAGACCCACCGGAGCGGGGACGGGGAGAGCGAGCTCCGTGGCGATGGCCGGGGGAGTGGCCGTGGCGGTGCCCCCAGAGCGGGTGGTGGCATCGAGCATCCAGTGACGGTAACCGACACCGAGGGGTGATCGCCTTACGGATGCCGTCGGTTGTCCGGACGGGCCGACACAGGCGGTCACAAAAAACCGTTCGACGTGGGACGACGCTTCGGACATGATCTGCGTCATGTTCCGGTACGCCTTCGCTCTCGCAGCATCCGCAGTCGCGGATGCGCCGAAGGCTGCCGTTCCCGTGTTCCCGGCCGCCGCAGACGGCGCCCGAAGCTGACCCTCTCCGGACAGTCCGGCGGACCCCGCAGGGGGAGGGTCGGCGAGTCCTTGGGGTCCCCGTTCTTCCGCGAACACGCAGAGGCTTCGAGGTACAGCCATGTCCAAGACCGCTTACGTGCGGACCAAGCCGCACCTGAACATCGGCACGATGGGGCACGTCGACCACGGCAAGACCACCCTGACCGCCGCCATCACCAAGGTCCTCGCCGAGCGCGGCAGCGGCACGTTCGTGCCGTTCGACCGCATCGACCGCGCCCCGGAGGAGGCCGCGCGCGGGATCACCATCAACATCGCGCACGTCGAGTACGAGACCGACACCCGGCACTACGCGCACGTGGACATGCCGGGCCACGCCGACTACGTCAAGAACATGGTCACCGGGGCCGCGCAGCTCGACGGGGCGATCCTCGTCGTCTCCGCGCTCGACGGAATCATGCCGCAGACCGCCGAACACGTGCTGCTCGCGCGGCAGGTGGGCGTCGACCACGTGGTGGTCGCCCTCAACAAGGCGGACGCGGCCGACGAGGAACTGGTCGAACTCGTCGAGCTGGAGGTCCGCGAGCTGCTCACCGCGCACGGCTACGGCGGGGACGCCGTGCCCGTCGTACGGGTCTCCGGGCTGAAGGCGCTGGAGGGGGCCCCGCGGTGGACGGCGTCGATCGAGGCGCTGCTCGACGCGGTGGACACGTACGTGCCCATCCCCGAGCGGTATCTGGACGCGCCGTTCCTGATGCCCGTCGAGAACGTGCTGACCATCACCGGCCGGGGGACCGTGGTGACCGGCGCGGTCGAGCGGGGCACCGTGCGGGTGGGTGACCGGGTCGAGGTGCTCGGGGCCGCCGTGGAGACGGTGGTGACCGGTGTCGAGACCTTCGGCAAGCCGATGGAGGAGGCGCAGGCCGGGGACAACGTGGCGTTGCTGCTGCGGGGTGTGCCCCGGGACGCGGTCCGGCGCGGGCATGTCGTGGCCGCGCCGGGCAGTGTGGTGCCCAGTCGTCGCTTCACCGCGCAGGTGTACGTGCTGTCGGCGCGGGAGGGCGGGCGTACGACGCCTGTCTCGACCGGGTACCGGCCGCAGTTCTACATCCGTACGGCGGACGTGGTGGGGGACGTCGACCTCGGTGAGGTCGCCGTGGCCCGGCCGGGGGACAGGGTCGTCATGACCGTGGAGCTGGGTCGGGACGTGCCTCTTGAGGAGGGA
>NZ_RSAJ01000055.1 GCF_003933965.1 Streptomyces sp. RP5T | reverse complement strand
GGTCTGCTCACTGCTCACCCCTGAAGGGTAGCCCTCGCCCCCGGAGCCCCCGCTGCGAGGCAAGGGCAACGCCGTCTCCCGCGCACGGGTTGCCTCCCGCCCTCGTGGCAAGGTTCACGCACCGAAGTCTTACGTGATCCCTACCTCGACCTGTGCCCGGTACCACCCAGTAGGTACGCTGCAACCCATGCGTGCACTTCTCGTGGTCAATCCGGCGGCAACCACCACAAGCGCACGTACGCGCGATGTCCTGATCCACGCGCTCGCGAGCGAGATGAAACTGGAAGCGGTCACCACCGAGTACCGCGGGCACGCACGCGACCTGGGCCGGCAGGCGGCGGAGAGCAAGGACATCGACCTGGTCGTGGCCCTCGGCGGCGACGGCACGGTCAACGAGGTCGTCAACGGCCTCCTGCACGCGGGCCCCGACCCCGAGCGCCTCCCCGGCCTCGCCGTGGTCCCCGGCGGCTCCACCAACGTCTTCGCCCGCGCCCTCGGCCTGCCCAACGACGCCGTCGAGGCCACCGGCGCCCTCCTGGACGCCCTGCGCGAGGGCAGCGAGCGGACGGTCGGCCTGGGCCTGACCGCGGGCACGCCCGGTACCGAGGACGAGGCCGTGCCGGGACGCTGGTTCACCTTCAACGCGGGGCTCGGATTCGACGCCGGTGTGGTGGGCCGGGTCGAGCAGCAGCGCGAGCGCGGCCGTAGATCCACACACGCTCTCTACGTCCGCCAGGCCCTGCGCCAGTTCTTCGGCGAGGCGCACCGCCGGCACGGGACGATCACGGTGGAACGTCCGGATGCGGAGCCGGTGACCGATCTGGTCCTTTCCATAGTCTCGAACACCTCTCCGTGGACCTTCCTGGGCAATCACCCGATGTACGCGTCGCCTAAGGCCTCGTTCGATAAAGGCCTCGACGTACTCGGTCTCAGCCGTATGACGACGACCGCGATCGCCCGATATGGCACCCAGTTGCTCACTTCGTCCCCCGAACGCGGACCCCATGGCAAGCACGCGGTGTCGCTGCACGACCTGGACCAGTTCACCTTGCATTCGAAGGTGCCTCTCCCCCTCCAGATGGACGGCGACCACCTCGGACTGCGTACGAGCGTGACGTTCACAGGCGTACGCCGTGCACTGCGTGTGATTGTGTGAGCAGAAGGGGCTAAAGTCCTTTCACTCGAACGTTTAGGCCAGGGTCCACCCCATGGAAGTACGGCTGTGACCTAGTCGACACCGAGGAATCAAAAAAAACTTTCCGGAAGGGGTTGTATCCGCCGCTGAGGTTTGCGAGTCTCTACGTGGCGGTCGGGACAGCCCGCAACACCGGCGTCCACAGACCACCGGAACCCCTCTTCAATCCACAGGACCACGCCGAGGAAGACTCGGTGGACGGCCCTTCACTTGTTGAGGGATTCGTGAAAGCGTTCACATTCACAAGCAACTTGCACGTAATACCAAGGAGAGGTAGCAGCCATGGACTGGCGTCACAACGCCGTTTGCCGCGAGGAAGACCCCGAGCTCTTCTTCCCCATCGGCAACACCGGTCCTGCGCTGCTGCAGATCGAGGAAGCCAAGGCCGTCTGCCGTCGCTGCCCCGTTATGGATCAGTGTCTGCAGTGGGCGCTCGAGTCCGGTCAGGACTCCGGCGTCTGGGGTGGTCTCAGCGAGGACGAGCGTCGCGCCATGAAGCGCCGTGCCGCCCGCAACCGGGCCCGTCAGGCCTCCGCCTGACACACCCGCCCCGCACAGCCTGAGCTTGGCGGCGCGTACACCGCGTACGCTTCTCCCGCCCCCGAGCCGCAGCGCGCAGTACCCCCGATGCGCAGCACACGCTGGCAACGAGCATGTGAGCCCCGGACCCCTGAACGGTCCGGGGCTTTTTGCTGTGCCCCGGACCGCGTACGGGCCTACTTCTGCGCCTGGACCGGTACGTCGAGGATGACGCGGGTGCCGCCCTCCGGCGCCGCGACCATGTCGAACGTACCGCCCAACTCGCCCTCCACCAGCGTCCGTACGATCTGCAGGCCCAGGTTGCCCGCGGTGTGCGGGTCGAAGCCCTCGGGCAGACCGACGCCGTCGTCCTGGACGGTGACGAGGAGGCGGGCGTCCTTGGTGGTGCCGCCGCGGACGGCCGTGACCTCGACCGTGCCCGTCTCCCCCTCGCGGAAGCCGTGCTCCAGAGCGTTCTGCAGGATTTCCGTGAGGACCATGGACAGGGGGGTGGCGACCTCGGCGTCCAGGATGCCGAAGCGTCCGCTGCGCCGGCCGGTGACCTTGCCCGGGGAGATCTCGGCGACCATGGCGAGCACCCGGTCGGCGATCTCGTCGAACTCCACGCGCTCGTCCAGGTTCTGAGACAGCGTCTCGTGCACGATGGCGATCGAACCCACCCGCCGCACGGCCTCTTCGAGGGCCTCCCGGCCGCGGTCGGACTCGATGCGCCGGGCCTGGAGGCGGAGCAGGGCCGCCACCGTCTGGAGGTTGTTCTTCACCCGGTGGTGGATCTCCCGGATGGTCGCGTCCTTGGTGATCAACTCGCGCTCGCGGCGGCGCAGTTCGGTCACGTCCCGGAGCAGGACCAGTGAACCGATGCGGGTGCCCTTGGGTTTGAGCGGGATCGCCCGGAACTGGATCACCCCGTCGTGCGCCTCGATCTCGAACTCACGGGGCGCCCAGCCGCTGGCGACCTTGGCGAGAGCCTCGTCCACCGGGCCGCGGGTGGGGGCGAGTTCGGCGGTGGTCCGGCCGAGGTGCTGGCCGACGAGGTCGGAGGCGAGGCCCATCCGGTGGTAGGCGGACAGGGCGTTCGGGGAGGCGTACTGGACGATGCCGTCCGCGTCGAGGCGGATCAGGCCGTCGCCGACGCGCGGGGCCGCGTCCATGTCCATCTGCTGGTTGGGGAACGGGAAGGAGCCGGCCGCGATCATCTGGGCCAGGTCGGACGCGCTCTGCAGATAGGTCAGTTCGAGCCGGCTCGGGGTGCGGACGGTCAGCAGGTTGGTGTTGCGCGCGATGACACCGAGGACACGCCCCTCCCGCCGTACCGGGATCGACTCGACGCGGACCGGGACCTCCTCGCGCCACTCCGGGTCGCCCTCGCGCACGATCCGGCCCTCGTCGAGCGCCACGTCCAGCAGCGGACGGCGGCCGCGGGGGACGAGGTGACCGACCATGTCGTCCTGGTAGGAGGTGGGGCCGGTGTTGGGCCGCATCTGGGCGACGGAGACATAGCGGGTGCCGTCGCGGGTGGGGACCCACAGGACGAGGTCGGCGAAGGAGAGGTCGGAGAGCAACTGCCACTCCGAGACCAGCAGATGCAGCCACTCGAGGTCGGAGTCGTCGAGGGCGGTGTGCTGGCGGACCAGTTCGTTCATGGAGGGCACACATGCGAGCGTACCTGGGGGTATGTGGGTGACCTAAAAGCACCGTGCCCTCAGACACCCGCGGGCCGCGGCGCCTGGGAAGGACCCTCAACCTTCCCGGCACCGCAGCCCGGAGCAATATCGGCCGTGGGGTGTGCGGTCCCGTTCGGCCGAGGATGAGGACCCGGGGCAGTCAGGGCAGAGAGCTCCGGTTCCTCGGTCCGCCTTCCTGTGCGGGGAAGACGGAAGTCACGCGTTTCAATTGTGGACTAGACCACTAGGTGTGTCCATGCGTTGGAGCCTGTTTGTTGTTGGAGCTTTCCCGCACGGGGGCCATCTACTCGGACGCCCTGACAAACTCCACGCAGCCTAACGCGTGTGGGTTCATGTGCGGGGCCAGATGGCCATGGCAATTTCCGCGACGGCCTCCAGTTCCTCGCGGCTCGCGCCGTCGCGCGCCTGTTGGGACATGCCCTGGATCACGGCCCCCACGTGCCGGGCGAGCGCGGGCGCATCGGTGTCGGCGGACAGCTCCCCCGCGGCGATCCCCGCCCTTATACGGCTCTCGTAGGCCGCGATGTCGGCATTGCGGCGCACCCTCAGCGACTCCTCGACCTCCGGGCTGGAGCAGTTGGTGGCGGCGTGGATGACGAGGCAGCCGTGCGGCCGACCGGGAGCGGTGTACTCGACGGCGGCCTCGCGCAGTATCCGCTCCATCGCGGACCGGGCGGTGGGCTCCTCGGCGAGAGCCCGGTCACCGAAGGAGCCGTAGCGCGCTCCGTACTCCTGGACGACCTCCTCGAACAGCGACCGCTTGTCGCCGAAGGCGGCGTAGAGGCTGGGGGCGCCGATCCCCATGACGCGGGTGAGATCGGAGACGGAGGTGGCCTCGTAGCCGTGCTCCCAGAAGGCCAGGACGGCCTTCTCCAGCGCGGTCGCGCGATCGAAGGACCGGGGTCGGCCGCGCACCTTCCCGGTCCTGACCGTGGGCGCGACCTGGGCTTTCGTCTCGTCACCGCTCACCATGGAGTGAATTGTATAGCGGGTACTAGATAAAGTTCCGCAGCCGGTAGTACGGTTTTTTTGTAGCGATCGATAGGGAAGTGCGGAGGGGGTCGGCATGAGTGCGCTTGCGGGCAGGATCGATTCGGAACAGGGGGCCTCCGAACCATCCCTCCGTCCTGCGGCACACCGCGGATATCCTCCGCTCGGCTCAGTGCGTCTCCGTCACCTTTGCCAGGGCGCGGGGCGCGTCCGGGTCCTGGCCGCGGGCGATGGTGACCTCGTAGGCCAGCAGCTGGAGGGGGATGATCTCCAGGATGGGCTGGACCTCCTCGGCCACCTCGTCGGTCGGCAGGACGAAGCCGGCCGAGGCCTGCTCGACCTGACCGTGGGGGCCGACCACGACCAGGTCCGCGCCCCGGCCGCGCAGTCGGTCGAGGACGGGCTGGAGGGCCTCTCCGCCCTTGCCGTCGGTGACGACCGCGATGACGGGCGAGACGTTGTCGACCATGGCGAGGGGACCGTGGAGCAGATCGGCGCCGGAGTAGGCGAGGGCCGGGATGTAGCTGGTCTCCATCAGCTTGAGCGCGGCTTCCTTGGCGGTGGGATAGCCGTAGCCGCGGGAGGTGATGACCATCCGCTCGGCGAAGCGGTAGCGGGCGGCGAGGGCGCGGACCTCGTCCTGGCGGGCGAGCAGTCCGGCGGCCAGGTCGGGCAGCACCCGGGCGGGCGCTCCGTCGCCGCCGCGCAGGCCCTCGACGAAGAGATAGAGGGCGAGGAGGGAGGCCGTGTAGGTCTTGGTCGCGGGGAGGGCCTTCTCCGGTCCGGCCATGATGTCGATGTGGTACTCGGAGACGCCGGCCAGCGGGGAGTCGGGGTTGTTGGTCACCGCGAGGGTGATGGCGCCGGCCTCTCGGGCGGCCCGGGTGGAGGCCACCAGGTCCGGGGAGCCGCCGGACTGGCTGACGGTGACGACGAGGACGTCGGTGAGGTCGGGGCGGGCCCCGTAGGCGGTGGTGGTCGACATGGAGGTCAGGCCGCAGGGCAGGCCCAGGCGGACTTCGAGGAGGTACTTGGCGTAGAGGGCCGCGTTGTCGGAGGTGCCGCGGGCGGTGAGCAGGACGAAGCGGGGGGCGCGGGCGGCTATCTCCTGGGCGATCTCGCGGATGGCCGGGGCGCCCTCGTCCAGGATGCGGCGCAGGACGGCGGGTTGTTCGGCCATCTCGCGGGCCATGATGCGGCCGGGGAGTTCGTGCTGGGTGCCGGGTGTCATGACGGTGCTCATGACCCTATTTCACTCCCCCTCGCCTCTCCCCGCGCGAACGGGGACCTGTCCGGGAGGTGGCGCGGTGGCGGCCTTGGGGGACCTGGGCCGTGGGACCCCGTTCTGTTAGATTGGTCTACACCACATGGGCCGTACCGGGGTCCGGTCGAGAGCCCTTCCCGTTCAGACCGTTTCTACAGATCAGACCTTTTCCTCAGATCGGCAGGCCCAGCGTGGAAGTTGTGATCGTTCCGGATGCCAAGGCGGGTGGCGAGCTCATCGCCGAGGCCATGGCCCAGCTGCTTCGGCGCAAGCCCGACGCCCTGCTCGGTGTGGCGACCGGCTCCACCCCGCTGCCCATCTACCAGGCCCTGGCGGCGAAGATGCGCTCCGGTGACGTGGACACCTCCCGGGCGCGGGTGGCCCAGCTCGACGAGTACGTGGGGCTGCCGGCCGAACATCCGGAGTCCTACCGTTCGGTGCTGCGGCGGGAGGTGCTGGAGCCGCTCGGGATACCGATGGACTCCTTCATGGGCCCGGACGGGACCGCCCAGGACATCCCCGGGGCGTGCCGGGCGTACGACTCGGCGCTGGCCGAGGCCGGGGGCGTGGATCTGCAGCTGCTCGGGATCGGGACGGACGGGCACATCGGGTTCAACGAGCCGTGCTCCTCCCTGGCCTCGCGGACCCGGATCAAGACGCTGACGGAGCAGACGCGGGTGGACAACGCGCGGTTCTTCGACGGGGACATCGAGCAGGTGCCGCATCACGTCATCACCCAGGGGATCGGGACGATCCTGGAGGCCCGGCATCTGGTGCTGCTCGCGACGGGCGAGGGCAAGGCGGATGCGGTGGCGGCGACGGTGGAGGGTCCGATCGCCGCGGTGTGTCCCGCGTCGGCGCTTCAGTTGCACCCGCATGCGACGGTGGTGGTGGACGAGGGGGCGGCTTCCAAGCTGAAGCTCGCCGATTACTTCCGGCACACGTTCGTCAACAAGCCCGACTGGCAGGGGATCTGAGGCGGGTTCCCGTCCCTGGGTGACACAGGGCGCCGCTCCCTCCCGGGAGAGCGGCGCCTTCGGGTTCTGAGTCCTACTCCCCCGCGATGACCTCCGCCGCCGCCCGGCCGCACACCCGTGCCGCTCCGTGGGTCGCGAGGTGGAGGGCTCCTCGGGCCGGGGCCTGGGGCAGGCCCATCTCGATGACGATGGTGTCGGGGCGGGTCCTGAGGACGGTGTCCAGGGCCGCCGTCATCCAGGGGTGGCGGTGTTCGTCGCGGACCACGGCCACGATGCGGCGGGGGCCGGCCGCGGCCAGGGTCGCGAGGCCCGCGTCCTCACCGGCGAAGCTGCCCGTCTCCGTGCCCGGGAGCAGCCGGGCGAGTTCGGCGGCCACACCCCAGGGGGTCTCGTCGCCGACCGCGATGTTGGCCACGGGGGTGAAGGCGGCGACATAGGGCGCGGTCGTGAGCGGGGTGAAGCCGCCCGCGCCGGTGATGCGCAGCGCCCTGCGGGCCGCACGCAGTCCCACCTCCTCGTCGGCCGACAGTTGCGTGTCGGCCGCGCCGGCCGCCGTCCAGTGGGCCAGCGTGCGCACGCGTTCCGCGGCCTGCGCGAGCCGCTCCTCGGCAAGTTCGCCCGAGCGGACCGCCGAGACCAGGGCGTCCCGCAGACGCCGTACCGTCTCGTCGTCGGCGAGGCCGCCGCCCACGCAGATCGCGTCGGCGCCGGCCGCGATGGCCAGGACGCTGCCGCGCTCGATGCCGTAGGTGCCGGCGATGGCCCGCATCTCCATGCCGTCGGTGACGATGAGGCCGCTGTAGCCGAGTTCGCGGCGGAGCAGGTCGGTCAGGACCTTGGGGGACAGCGTCGCCGGGCGGTCCGGGTCCAGGGCGGGGACCAGGATGTGGGCGGTCATCACCGCGCGAGTGCCGGCGGCGATGGCCGCGCGGAAGGGCCGCAGTTCGCGTTCCAGGAGCACGGACTCGTCCACGTCGATGCGCGGCAGGGCGTGGTGGGAGTCGATCGCGGTGTCGCCGTGGCCGGGGAAGTGCTTGGTGCAGGCGGCGACGCCCGCCGACTGCAGGCCGGTGACGTAGGCCGCGGTGTGCCGGGCCGCCAGCTCGGCCGAGGCGCCGAAGGAGCGGACGCCGATCACCGGGTTGGACGGGTTGGAGTTCACGTCGGCCGACGGGGCCCAGTTGAGGTTGACCCCGCAGGCGGCGAGCCGGCGGCCGAGTTCCGCGGCCACCTTCCGGGTCAGTTCCAGGTCGTCCACCGCGCCGAGGGCGTGGTTGCCGGGGAAGGACGAGCCGGTGCGCACCTCCAGGCGGGTCACGTCACCGCCCTCCTCGTCGATGGCGACCAGGACGTCGTCGCGTTCGGCGCGCAACTGGGCCGTCAGGGCGGCCAGTTGTTCCGGTGAGGCGATGTTGCGGCCGAACAGCCCGACCGAGGCGAGGCCCTCGCCGAGGCGGCGCAGCAGCCAGTCGGGGGCGGTGGTGCCGGTGAAGCCGGGCTGGAGGACGGTGAGGGCGTCCCGTGTCAGGGTGTCTGTGCCGCTGGCGAATGTCGTCATCGGGGGCGTTATCCCTTCACGGCGCCCGCGGTGAGACCCGCGGCCATCTTGCGCTGGACGAGGAGGAAGAGGACCACGATCGGCACGGCCATCATGGTGGAACCGGCCATCATCGGGGCGTATTCGGTGCCGTGTTTGGTGGTGAAGTTGCCGAGCCAGACGGTCGCGGTCTGGTTCTTCTGGCTGAGCAGCATGAGGGCGTAGAGGTACTCGTTCCAGGCCTGGACGAAGGCGTAGACCGAGGTGGCGACCATGCCGGGGGCCAGCAGCGGGAAGACCACGCGCAGGAAGGCGCCGGTGGGCGAGCAGCCGTCGACCATCGCCGCCTCCTCCAGTTCCTTCGGGATGTTGACGATGAAGCCGCGCAGCGTCCACACCGTGAAGGGCAGGATGAAGGTCAGGTACGTGATGATCAGGCCCGAGAGCTTGTCGTACTGGTCGAGGTCGTTCAGCAGCAGGAAGACCGGGATGATCATCGCGATCAGGGGGACCATCTGCACCGCGAGGATGCCCACGATCACGATCTTGCGGCCGCGGAAGGCGAAGCGGGAGATGGCGAGGGCGGCCAGGGTGCCGACCACGATGCCGATCGCCACGACGGCGAGGGAGACGATGAGGCTGCGGCCGACCGGGCCCCAGAAGTCGGCGATGTCCAGCGCGCGGCTGAAGTTGCCGAGCGTCAGCCCCGTCGGCAGCAGGCTCGGGTCCGGATCGATGGCGTCCCTCGCCGGTTTGAACGCCGTGTTGAGCATCCAGTAGACGGGGAAGCCGGCGGTGGCGAAGACGAACAGGCCGAGGAGGTTCCAGCCCAGCCGGGACCTGCCCCGCACAGTGACCGTGCTCATTCGACCTCTCCGATCTTCAGCATCTGACGCATGTAGACGGCGACGACCCCGAGCAGCAGGAGCACGGTGATGAGGGCGATCGCCGAGCCCTGCGCGTAGTCGTTGACCACGAACGCGCGGTCGTAGGAATACGTCGGCAGGATCTGGAACTCGGGCTCCGGGTGGCCGCCGCGCATGACGAACACCTGGGGGAAGACGCCCATGTCCCAGATGACCGAGAGGGTCGTGAGCATCACGATGACCGGCTTGAGGATGGGCAGGGTGACATGGCGGAAGACGCCCCACGCACCCGCGCCGTCCAGGCGGGCCGCCTCCTCCAGTTCGGCCGGGACCTGGGTGAGTCCCGCGCTCAGGGTGATCACCACGAAGGGCACCGCGCCCCACACCACGAGCAGCATGATCACGGCCAGGCCCTGGGGCCCGCTGGCGAACCAGTTGTGGCCGATCATCTCGACCCCGGGCAGCTTGCTGAGCAGCGCGTTGAGGATGCCGTAGTCCGCGTCGAACAGCCACTTGAAGACCGTGGTGGCGACGATGATCGGCATGCCCCAGCTGGCCACCAGGGCGATGTTGACGAGGGTCTTCACCCAGCCGGAGACCCGCTGGAGCAGCAGGGCGATGAGCATGCCGGAGACCATCGTGAAGATCACGCAGCCGGCCGCGAAGACGATGGTGCGGAGGACGACGGTCCAGAACTCGCCGTCGCTCAGGACGGCGGTGAAGTTGTCGAAGCCGACCCACTCGGCGGGCAGGAAGCCCCACAGCTGGGACTGCCCGAACTTCTGGAAGGACAGGGTGACCAGGCGGAACAGCGGATAGCCCATGACCAGGGCGAGGACGAGCAGGCAGGGGGCGAGCAGCAGCCAGGGGGTGGCGCTGAAGGCCCGCTTCCTGCCCGGTGGGGCCGGCCGGGGCGGCGGTGGTACCGACATCGGCGGCGGCACCTCGGTGGGGGTGGTCGTGTCTGCGGCACTCATGGCGCGCTCCTCAGCGGTCCCTCTGGTCGTACGAGCCGGACCCGTGCGGCCGTACGAAGACGAAGCCCGCACGGCCGTACGGGAAGCAGGGCCCCGCCGTCGTCAACGGGGCCCTGCCTGCGGTCACTTGGTGTTGATGACCTTGTCGATCGCGGTGTCCGCGTCCTTCGCGGCGGCCTCGACCGACTTCTTGCCGGTGCCGATGCTCTGGAGCATGGTCTGCAGGACCTGCGCCTTCTCGACCTGGCCCCAGCCAGGCGCCATGGGCACGAACCAGTTGGACTCGGCCGCGGTGGCCGGGACCGCGGTCGCCGGGTCGTTCTTGAGGGTGGCGAGGTCGGTCTTGTTGTTGGGCAGGTTGCCCTTGGCCATCAGGCCCTTCTGGCCGGAGGGACCGGTGAAGGCGTTGATCCACTCGGCGGCGACGGCCTGCGCCTTCGACTTGACCGGCACGGCGAGGTCCGAACCGCCCAGGAAGACGGGCATGTTCTTGCCGGACGGGCCGGGCATGACGAAGTTCTCGAGGTTGTCCTTGAGCTTGCCGGTCTTGTCGTTCTTCGGGTCGGCCGAGGTCGCCCCCTCCCAGGCCGCGCCGAAGATCATGCCGGACTTGCCCTGGCCGTAGACGATGTAGCGGTCGGACTCGTCCTTGGTCTTGTCGCCGTGCATGTACGTGTCGACGACGTTCTTGAACTCGGTGAGGCCCTTGACGGACTCGGGCGAGGAGAGGTTGGCCTTCCACTGGCCGCCCGACTCGACGGCGATGGAGCCGCCGGCGTCGTAGACGAAGGACATGGCCGCGTACCAGTCACGGGTGGGCTGGTACCAGGCGGAGAACTTGTCGCCCTCCTTCTTCTGGACCTTGTCCAGGGCGGCGGTGAGCTCCGGGTAGGTCTTCGGGGCGGACTTGACGCCGACCGAGGCGAAGACGTCCTTGCGCCAGTTGCCGACGCGACCGCCCGCGTAGTACGGGACGCCGTAGGTCTTGCCGTCGTAGGTCACCGAGGCCTTGAGGCCGTCGAGCCAGGCCGCGGAGTTGGTGAACTTCGCGGTGTCCAGGGGCGCGAAGGCCCCCTTGACCATGTAGCCGAGCATCTCGGTGTTGCCCATCTCGACCACGTCGGGGGCCTTGTCGGTGGCGAGGACCGCGTCGAGCTTGGTGTTCTTGTCCGGCCAGCCGTAGTACTCGTGGTTGATCTTGATGCCGGGGTGCTTCTTCTGCACCGCCGCGTCGGCGGCCTTCACCAGTTCGGGCCAGTTGTTCTGGGCGTCGACGGTGAGCCAGACGGTCAGCTCCTTGGCGTCCGCGCCGCTGTTGTCCGAACTTCCGCTGTCGCTGCCACCGCACGCCGCGACGGAGACCACCATGCCCGCGATACCGATCGCGGCTGCAAGCTTGCGCTTCACGCCACCCTCCTCAGGGATGCCCACACCTCCCGCCCACCGGCCGGGACCTGGACCAATGGTGTAGACCAGTAGGGGGAGCTTGGACCAGACCAGGAGGCCTGTCAAGGGTGCCCGAAACGCCTCTGACCAGCCGTTATACGAGCTACATATGCAGGAACCATTACTAAAGAAGCCAGCGAAAACAGCGCCACCGGAGTAGTCTCGTCCGCTATACCACTCACCTCTGTGGACTAGACCAAAAGAGGTGGCGCCGGTATACAGAAGGGATCACGATGTGACCCGCATCCGGAGCCGGGAAGGCAGACCATGAGCAGCGACGTCAGCAGTGCGGAGACCGAGGGCGGGGCAGGCGTCCGTACCGCGCGCGTGCCCAAGTACTACCGCCTGAAGAAGCACTTGCTCGACATGACGGAGACGCAGTCGCCCGGCACACCCGTCCCGCCCGAGCGCACCCTCGCCGCCGAGTTCGACACCTCCCGCACCACCGTGCGCCAGGCGCTCCAGGAGCTGGTGGTCGAGGGGCGTCTGGAGCGGATCCAGGGCAAGGGCACCTTCGTCGCCAAGCCGAAGGTCTCGCAGGCGCTGCAACTCACCTCGTACACCGAGGACATGCGCGCCCAGGGTCTCGAACCCACCTCGCAGCTCCTGGACATCGGCTACATCACCGCCGACGACCGGCTCGCCGAGCTCCTCGACATCACCGCCGGCGGCCGGGTGCTGCGCATCGAGCGGCTGCGCATGGCCAACGCCGAGCCGATGGCCATCGAGACGACCCACCTCTCCGCCAAGCGCTTCCCGGCCCTGCGCCGGTCGCTGGTCAAGTACACGTCCCTGTACACGGCGCTCGCCGAGGTCTACGACGTCCACCTCGCCGAGGCCGAGGAGACCATCGAGACCTCGCTGGCCACCCCGCGCGAAGCCGGTCTGCTCGGCACCGACGTGGGCCTGCCGATGCTGATGCTGTCCCGCCACTCGTTCGACAAGACCGGCGAACCGGTGGAGTGGGTGCGGTCGGTGTACCGGGGCGACCGGTACAAGTTCGTGGCCCGGCTGAAGAGGCCGGTGGACTAGCACCCACCAGGGCGGCTTCACAGAATCGACATACCGATATGCGGACGAGGTCTTCCGCTGTCGCGACACCAGCGCCTAGATTGCCTGCGCGTTACAGGTGATCAACGCTGATCAGCGAGGGGATGGAGTCACGACATGTCGGATGCGCCTGAAGTGAGACCACCGGTGGTGACGCCGGTGCGGGTGGTCATCGCCCTCTGCCTGCTCGCCCCGTTCGTGGCGATGCTGTGGGTCGGCTCGTACGCCAAGGTCGACCCCGAGTTCATCGGCATCCCGTTCTTCTACTGGTACCAGATGCTGTGGGTGCTGATCTCCACCGCGCTGACGATGATCGCGTACCAGCTCTGGCAGCGTGACCAGCGCGCCCGTCGAGGAGGTGCCAAGTGAACGGCGGCGTCAACGGCGTGGCTCTCACCGTCTTCATCCTCTTCTTCCTGGCCGTCACGGTCATGGGCTTCCTGGCCGCGCGCTGGCGCAAGGCCGAGAACGAGCACAGCCTCGACGAATGGGGCCTGGGCGGCCGGTCGTTCGGCACCTGGATCACCTGGTTCCTGCTGGGCGGCGACCTCTACACGGCGTACACCTTCGTCGCGGTGCCCGCGGCCATCTACGCGGCGGGCGCGGCCGGCTTCTTCGCGGTGCCGTACACCATCCTGGTGTACCCGCTGATCTTCACCTTCCTGCCCCGCCTGTGGTCGGTCTCCCACAAGCACGGATACGTGACGACCTCGGACTTCGTGCGCGGCCGCTTCGGCTCGAAGGGCCTGTCGCTGGCGGTGGCGGTCACCGGCATCCTCGCGACCATGCCGTACATCGCGCTCCAACTGGTCGGCATCCAGGCGGTCCTGGACGTCATGGGCGTCGGCGGCGGCGAGAACACGAACTGGTTCGTCAAGGACCTCCCGCTGCTGATCGCCTTCGGTGTCCTCGCGGCCTACACGTACTCTTCCGGACTCCGGGCCCCCGCACTGATCGCGTTCGTGAAGGACACGCTGATCTACATCGTCATCGCGGTGGCGATCATCTACATCCCGATCAAGCTGGGCGGGTTCGACGACGTCTTCGGCGCGGCGAGCGAGAAGTACACGGCGGCCAAGGCGGGCGGTCTCGTCCCGCTGGAGGCGGGCCAATGGACATACGCCACGCTGGCGTTGGGCTCCGCGCTCGCGCTGTTCATGTACCCGCACTCGATCACCGCGACGCTCTCCTCCCGCAGCCGTGAGGTGATCCGCCGCAACACCACGATCCTGCCGCTGTACTCGCTGACGCTCGGCCTGCTGGCCCTGCTCGGCTTCATGGCGATCGCGGCCGGGGTCAAGGTCACCAACCCGCAGCTGGCGATCCCGCAGCTCTTCGAGGACATGTTCCCGGACTGGTTCGCCGGGGTCGCCTTCGCGGCGATCGGCATCGGAGCCCTCGTCCCGGCGGCCATCATGTCCATCGCGGCCGCGAACCTCTTCACCCGCAACATCTACAAGGACTTCATCAAGCCGGACGCGACCCCGGCCCAGGAGACCAAGGTCTCCAAGCTGGTGTCCCTGCTGGTGAAGGTCGGTGCCCTGGTCTTCGTCCTGACGATGGACAAGACCGTGGCCATCAACTTCCAGCTCCTGGGCGGCATCTGGATCCTCCAGACCTTCCCCGCCCTGGTCGGCGGCCTGTTCACCCGCTGGTTCCACCGCTGGGCGCTGCTCGCCGGCTGGGCCGTCGGCATGGTCTACGGCACGGTCGCCGCGTACGGCGTCGCCTCCCCGACCCAGAAGCACTTCGGCGGTTCGGCGAAGGAGATCCCGGGCATCGGCGAGATCGGTTACATCGGCCTGACGGCGTTCGTGCTCAACGTCCTGGTCACCGTGGTCCTGACCTTCGCCCTGAAGGCGGCCAAGGCCCCCGACGGCGTCGACGAGACCAGCCCGGAGGACTACACGGCGGACGCGGGCGACCCGGGCGTAGAGGTGGAACTCCCGCCGGCGACAGCGGGCACCTCGCACTGACCTCGCACTGAGCGCTCCCAGGGGTGGGGCCGCATCGATATGCGGCCCCACCGCCCGGGCGCGGGCAACCACGCACGACCGGCAGCGGGCCACCGGGAGCAATCACCCCGGCGGCCCGCTTTCGTGCACACTCGCCCTCATGGACATCGTGATCCGCCCCGCCGAACCCACCGACTACGAACCCCTCGGCGACATCACCGCAAGGGCCTACCTGGACGACGGCCTCCTGGTCTTCGGCGGCGAGGCCGACTCGTACCTCGCCGAACTCAGGGACGTCGCCAAGCGGGCGAGAACCGCACAGGTCCTCGTGGCCACGGCCGACGACCGCCTCCTCGGCGGCGTCACCTACGTCCCCTCCGGCGGCCCCATGGCCGAACTGGCCCGCCCCGGCGAGGCGGAGATCCGCATGCTCGCCGTCTCCCGGGAGGCCCGCGGCAGAGGAGTCGGCCAGGCCCTCGTGCAGGCCTGCGTCGACCGCGCTGCAGCCGCCGGCACGGACATCGTCCTGTGCACCCAGCCCACCATGCGCACGGCCCACCGCATCTACGAGCGCCTCGGATTCACCCGTGTCCCCGAGCGCGACTGGCACCCGGTTCCGGAGGCTCCCGACTTCACGCTCCTCACCTATCAGTTGACGCTCTGAAACCGTCGCGACACAACATCTGGGGGTGTCATCGCGCCCCGGCACAAGATGTATGCTCATGCTCGCTGTCGCCGCAGGGGAATCCGGTGCGAATCCGGAACTGTCCCGCAACGGTGTACTCATGCGCGCACAAGCGCACATGAGGGTCAGTCCGAGGACCTGCCGACAGTGCGCCCGTGCCGCCCCGGCCCGGGTGTCATGACGTCCGGGCCTCGTGGAATGGGCCGGTGGACGCGGCGCCGTGCGCGCTCGTGTGCTGCCCCCTGCCCTCCGCAAGGCCCCCGTGCCAGCGAGGGAGAGCCCCACGTGACCATCGCGCCGGCCGATCCGGCCTCAGCGACCACCGTTGTGGACGAGGACGGTCCCGGAACCGCCCTGCTGCGGACCCTGACCGAGCTGACCGCCGACCTCCCCGACGCCGACCCCGGCCGGGTCGCCGCCGCCGCGCTGCGGGGCCGCTCCTCGCGGGGAGCCTCCGCCGAGATGATCGCGGAGCTGCGCGAACTGGCCACCGAGGCGGCGGCCGGGCTCATCTCCGAGGACCCCGCGTACAGCAGGCTGGCGGCCCGGCTGCTGACCCTCTCCATCGCCGCCGAGGCAGCCTCCCAGGGCGTCACCTCGTTCACCGGCTCGGTCGCCGTCGGCCACCGCGAGGGACTCATCGCCGACCGGACCGCCGAGTTCGTGCGGGTCCACGCCGAGCGGCTGGACGCACTGGTGGACACCGAGGCCGACGACCGGTTCGGCTACTTCGGCCTGCGCACCCTGCACAGCCGCTACCTCCTGCGGCACCCGATCACCCGCAAGGTCATCGAGACGCCCCAGCACTTCATGCTCCGGGTGGCGTCCGGCCTCGCCGAGGACGACACCGTCCACGCGCTGGACGAGGTCGCAGCGCTCTACCGGCTGATGAGCCGCCTCGACTACCTCCCCTCCTCCCCCACCCTGTTCAACTCCGGTACCCGGCACCCCCAGATGTCGTCCTGCTACCTCCTGGACTCCCCCAAGGACGAGCTCGACTCCATCTACGACCGCTACCACCAGGTCGCCCGGCTCTCGAAGCACGCCGGCGGCATCGGCATCGCCTACTCCCGCATCCGCAGCCGCGGTTCGCTGATCCGCGGCACCAACGGGCACTCCAACGGCATCGTGCCGTTCCTGAAGACGCTGGACGCGAGTGTCGCCGCCGTGAACCAGGGCGGCCGGCGCAAGGGTGCCGCCGCGGTCTACCTGGAGACCTGGCACTCCGACATCGAGGAGTTCCTGGAGCTCAGGGACAACACCGGTGAGGACGCCCGCCGTACGCACAACCTGAACCTCGCGCACTGGATCCCGGACGAGTTCATGCGCCGGGTCAACGCGGACGCCGAGTGGTCCCTGTTCTCGCCCGCCGACGTGCCCGAGCTGGTCGACCTGTGGGGCGAGGAGTTCGACGCGGCCTACCGCGCGGCCGAACACAAGGGGCTCGCGAAGAAGACCATCCCCGCCCGTGACCTCTACGGCCGCATGATGCGCACCCTCGCGCAGACCGGCAACGGCTGGATGACCTTCAAGGACGCCGCCAACCGCACGGCCAACCAGACGGCACTGCCCGGGCACACGGTCCACTCCTCCAACCTCTGCACGGAGATCCTGGAGGTCACGGACGACGGGGAGACAGCGGTGTGCAACCTGGGGTCCGTGAACCTCGGGGCGTTCGTCGACACGGCGAACGGTGACATCGACTGGGAGCGGCTGGACGCCACCGTCCGCACGGCCGTGACCTTCCTCGACCGGGTCGTGGACATCAACTTCTATCCGACCGAGCAGGCCGGACGGTCCAACGCCAAGTGGCGTCCCGTCGGTCTCGGCGCGATGGGCCTCCAGGACGTCTTCTTCAAGCTGCGGCTGCCCTTCGACTCGCCGGAGGCCAAGGCGCTCTCCACCCGGATCGCCGAGCGCGTCATGCTCGCCGCCTACGAGGCCTCCGCCGACCTCGCCGAGCGCAACGGCCCGCTGCCGGCCTGGGAGAAGACCCGTACCGCCCAGGGCGTACTGCACCCGGACCACTACGCCGCGGAGCTCACCTGGCCCGAGCGCTGGGCGGCACTGCGCGCGCGCATGGCGACGACGGGTCTGCGCAACAGCCTGCTGCTCGCCATCGCGCCCACGGCCACCATCGCCTCGATCGCCGGGGTGTACGAGTGCATCGAGCCGCAGGTCTCCAACCTGTTCAAGCGCGAGACCCTGTCCGGGGAGTTCCTCCAGGTCAACTCCTATCTGGTGCACGACCTGAAGGCGCTCGGCGTCTGGGACGCCCGCACCCGTGAGGCGCTGCGCGAAGCGAACGGCTCGGTGCAGGGCTTCGCGTGGATCCCCGAGGACGTACGGGCGTTGTACCGGACGGCGTGGGAGATCCCGCAGCGTGGTCTGATCGACATGGCGGCGGCGCGGACCCCGTTCCTCGACCAGTCGCAGTCCCTGAACCTCTTCCTGGAGACGCCGACGATCGGCAAGCTCTCCTCGATGTACGCGTACGCCTGGAAGTCCGGGCTGAAGACGACGTACTACCTGCGCTCGCGCCCGGCGACGAGGATCGCCCGCGCGGCCCAGGCGACTGTCCCCGTACAGCAGGTGACCTCGGAAGAAGCCGTGGCCTGCTCCCTGGAAAACCCCGAGTCCTGCGAGGCCTGCCAGTAATGTCCACCACCCAGAACCTGCTCGACCCCGGCTTCGAGCTGACTCTCCGGCCGATGCGCTACCCGGACTTCTACGAGCGCTACCGGGACGCCATCAAGAACACCTGGACCGTGGAGGAGGTCGACCTCCACTCGGACGTCGCCGACCTCGCCAAGCTCAGCCCCGCCGAGCAGCACCTGATCGGCCGGCTGGTCGCGTTCTTCGCGACGGGTGACTCGATCGTGGCGAACAACCTGGTGCTGACCCTCTACAAGCACATCAACTCCCCCGAGGCGCGCCTGTACCTGAGCAGGCAGCTCTTCGAGGAGGCCGTCCACGTCCAGTTCTACCTGACCCTCCTGGACACCTACCTCCCCGATCCGGAGGACCGGGCGGCGGCCTTCGACGCCGTCGAGAACATCCCCTCCATCCGCGAGAAGGCCGAGTTCTGCTTCAAGTGGATCAACGAGGTGGAGAAGCTGGACCGCCTGGAGTCCCAGGCCGACCGCCGCCGCTTCCTGCTCAACCTGATCTGCTTCGCCGCGTGCATCGAGGGCCTCTTCTTCTACGGCGCCTTCGCCTACGTCTACTGGTTCCGCAGCCGGGGCCTGCTGCACGGCCTCGCCACCGGCACCAACTGGGTGTTCCGCGACGAGACCATGCACATGTCGTTCGCCTTCGACGTGGTCGACACCGTCCGCAAGGAGGAGCCGGAGCTGTTCGACGACCGGCTCCGGCAGGAGGTCACCGACATGCTGGCGGAGGCCGTGGAGGCGGAGCTGCAGTTCGCGCGGGACCTGTGCGGCGACGGGCTGCCGGGCATGAACACCGAGTCGATGCGGCAGTACCTGGAGTGCGTCGCCGACCAGCGTCTGACGCGCCTCGGCTTCGCCCCGGTGTACGGCTCGGAGAACCCGTTCTCCTTCATGGAGCTCCAGGGCGTCCAGGAGCTGACCAACTTCTTCGAGCGGCGCCCGTCCGCGTACCAGGTGGCCGTGGAGGGCACGGTCGACCTGGACGAGGATTTCTGACGGGTTCGCTTCAAAAATGGGTGGATCCGGGTACGCGTGTGGCACGTCTCATCAGCGAGGAGGCCACCCCATGCGCCCTACGACCCACCGCACCGCCCTCGCCCTCGCGGCCCTGACGCTCCTGCTCGCGGGGTGCGGGACCGAGGCCGGAAGCGAAGGGGGCGGCGGCAGCGACTCCGCGTCGCCGTCGCCGCCCCCGTCCGTCTCCGCGTCCCCGTCGTCCGGTTGTACGCCGGTCACGGGTGACCTCGGCGCCGCCGACAGCGGCGACACGGTGTGCCTGGCCGTCGGTGACACGGTCCGGGTCGGCCTGGACGGGACCAGGGACCGCCCCTGGAAGCCGGTCGCCGTCGACGGCCGGGGCCTGGAAGCCACCAACAGCGGCATCGTCCTGCTGCCCGGTGACGCGAACGCCGCCTACCGGGCGGTGTCGGCGGGCACGGTACGGCTGAGTTCCACCCGTCCGCTGTGCGCCACCGAGACCGGCAAGGTGTCCTGCAAGGGCATTCAGGAGTGGCGGGTCACGGTGGTGATCACCTGAGCGCGACCGCGTCCCCGACGGACACCTTCAGCGAGGTCGTCGTGGTGCCGGGGAAGTACCCTCGCTTGACCTTGCACTGGGCGATGTCGTCGTAGATCCAGTAGTCGCCGTCGTTCGCCTTGACGGTGGCTGCGACCACCCGGACACCGGCGAGCCTGTTGCGGCCCACAGTCTGTGTCTCATGTTCCTCCCCTGTTGATCCAGGAGAGATCAGACCGTTCGAGTCACCCCGTGGGCGGTTCGGTACTCGCGCGCCTTCCTGATCTGACGGTCGACGCGCTTGTCGTGCACGATCCCGATCACCGACGGGAGGATCAGGAGGGCGAAGAGGGCGAGAACAGCCAGCATGGCGATCAGTCCTTCTGTCTGCGCTGAAGTCATGTCACTACTCTCGCGCCGCAGACTCCTTACAAACAGTGGCAGGACTGCCGCACACCCTCGATTTACTGCCAGCCCTGGGGCACACTGGCAGCATGCTGAAGAACGTGGCCGCAGTCGTCCTGGACGGTGTGAACCCCTTCGAGCTCGGTGTCGTCTGCGAGGTCTTCGGGACCGACCGCAGCGACGACGGACTGCCCGTGTACGACTTCGCCGTCGCCTCGGCCGAGGGGTCCCGGCTGACCTCGCGGTCGGGCTTCGCCCTGCACGTCGAACACGGCCTGGAGCGGCTGGAGTCGGCCGACCTGATCACCGTGCCGGCCTGCGCCGGCTACGAGACGCGGGACTTCCCGCCCGAGCTGCTGGAGGCCCTGCGCAGCGCGGTCGACCGCGGCGCCCGGGTGCTCAGCGTGTGCTCCGGCGTCTTCGTGCTCGCCGCCGCCGGACTGCTCGACGGCCGCCGCTGCACCGTGCACTGGCACCACGCGGAGGAGCTGGCGCGCGCGTACCCGCGCCTGACGGTGGAGCCGGACGTCCTGTACGTCGACGAGGACCCGGTGATCACCTCCGCGGGCACCGCCGCGGGCATCGACGCCTGTCTGCACATCGTGCGCAAGGAACAGGGCACCGAGGTCGCCAACAAGATCGCCCGGCGCATGGTCGTACCGCCGCACCGGGACGGCGGCCAGGCGCAGTACATCGAGCGGCCGCTGCCCCGGTCGAAGTGCGACACCGTCGGCGAGGTGCTCGTGTGGATGGAGCGGCACCTCGACGAGGAGGTCACCGTCGAGCAGCTCGCCGAGCGCGCCCACATGTCCCCGCGCACCTTCGCCCGCCGCTTCCAGCAGGAGACGGGAACGACTCCCTACCGCTGGATCCTGCGCCAGCGCGTGCTGCTGGCCCAGCGGCTGCTGGAGGCGACGGACGAGACGGTGGACGCGATCGCGGGGCGCACCGGCTTCGGCACCGCGGCCGCGCTGCGCCACCAGTTCCTGCGCGCGGTGGGCACCACCCCCAACGCCTACCGGCGCACCTTCCAGGGCCCGGAGGCGGCCGCCTGACCCGTCACCGGGACACGGGCCTGACCAGGAGCCGGTTCGGCCGCAGGGTGATGCCCGGCCGGGGGGTGTCGTCGGATCCGGCCACCTGTTCGAAGCGGTACCTCCGGGCCAGCGCCGCCGTGAGCAGCGTCAGCTGGGCCATCGAGAAGTGGTCGCTCGGGCACTTCCGGTTGCCGGTGCTGAACGGGCTCATGGCGTGTTTCGGAACCGACTTGGCCCGCTCGGGACTCCAGCGCAGCGGGTCGAACACCGCGCTGTCGTCGAAGGACTTCGCGTCGCGCTGGATCGCATACGGGCTGTAGACGATGTCGGCCCCGGCCGGAATGCGATAGCCACCGAGTTCGGTGTCCCGTACCGCCCGACGCGTCAATATCCATACCGCGGGCCACAAACGCATGGTCTCGACCACCACATAGTTCGTGTAACTGAGCGACCGTACGTCCTCGAATGCCACAGGACGGCCACCGGTGACCGATTCGACTTCCGCGCACACCTTGTCCGCGTGTTCCGGGTGTTCGGCGAGCACCTGAAGCAGCCACATGATCGTGGACGCGACGGTTTCGCCGCCCGGGGTGAGTATCGCGACGACCTGGTCGTGGATCTCCTGTTCCCCGATGGGGTCGCCATTCGCATCCTTCGCGGCCAGCAATGCCGTCAGCAAATCGTCCGGCTTTCGACCGGATGCCCGGCGTTCGGCGATGATCTCGTCCACCACGAGATGCAGATCGGCCAACGCACGGTTGAATGCGAGGTTGGCCGGCAGCGGCAGCTTGTAGAGCGGGCCCGCGGGTATCACCATCCGCCGGTACATCCCCCGGAAGACGGTCGTGAGCGCGACGCACAGCCGCTCGGCGCGCTCGTCCATGTAGTCGCCGCGCAGCAGGCACCGGGCCGCGATCCGCACGGCGACCCGGAAGGACTCCAGGGTGCAGTCGACGGTCTGCCCGGGCTGCCAGCGCTCGGCCAGTGCCTGCGCCTCCTCCTCCATGACCGGCCCGTACCCGGGCAGGGCGTCGAGCCGGAACGCGGGCTGGATGATCCGCCGTTGCCGCCGGTGCTGCGGCCCGTTCGCGGTGGCCACGCCCTCCTTGCCGACCAGTCCCTCCAGGGACTCCCACAGCGGCCCGGCGATGATGAAGTCGGGGTTGAGGGCCACGGCTCCGGTCAGTTCCGGGGTGGTGGGCGCGTACACCGTCTTGGGGCCGAGCCGCAGACGGACGACGTCGCCGTGCCGCCGCAGCCCGGACAGGAAGGTCAGCGGATCGCGGGCCAGACGCAGGCCGTGGCCGAGGACGGGGACGCCGCCGCCCGCGAGTGGCGGCTCACCCGACCCGGGAGCCACCGTGGCTTCGGTTTTCACGGATTCGACGGTCATTTCTCACCTGCCGCTTCGTTGTTGACGTACGGGGGCGTGGACCGGTCGTCCCAGCTGTCGACCATGTAACGGCCGGACTCGTGGTGGAACCAGTAGACGGTGCTGAACCAGTTGCGCATATTGCGGACACAGGCCCGCACGGCGGTGCTCAGTTCCTTTCCGCGCACGGTGCCGTCGTCGAGGGTGTCGGCGAGACGGAGGGCTTCGGACTCGGCCACGAGGAATGCGTCCACGCATTTTCCGATCAGCCGTCGCATTTCCCGGATCGCCTCTTCGAGGGTCAGTCCCTCGTGTTTGATGAGACTGATGCCGAGATTGTGCACCTCGTCTCCCGCTATTTCCTTGGGGAGCGAGCAGAGGTCGTTGTACCAGGCGGCGAATTCCTGGCTCAGCAGCGCCGCCCGCCGATATGCCGAGTGGTTCCGCACCTCGTCCGGGAGTTCCCGTCCGGCGCTCGCCTCAAGCAGGTCCGTCCAGATCCAGTGCGCGAAGGTGAGCCGGCGCAGTGCCAGGTATTCCTCGACCGTGGGAATGGTTCCCCGGGTGCGATTGCGGAATTCCCGGTCGTAGGCCTCGATCACGTCGTGGAAGTGCCCGGCGAACCGGGTGTTCCACGTCTGCGGCAGGAACGAGTACAGCCGCACCATGCAGTCGGCGAAGGCGGCGACCAGCGGATCCCCGTGGTGCAGGTGCTCCCGTGGGGAGTCCAGCGCCGCGTGCAACCGGAACCTCAGCCGCCGCCACGCGCCGGGGCGGCGGTGGACGATGTCCCGGTCGTGCCGGTCGTCCCAGACGAAGAACCACGCGCTGTAGTCCGCTATCGCCTGGAGGACCTCGTCGGGGGCGCCCAGGTAGTACCCGGCCATGAGGTCCGTGTAGCACAGTCCGTCGGCATATTCCGCAACCTTGTCCGCCGGCATGAGCCGTTTTTCCAGAAGCCAGGTCCGGGTCTTCTCCTGGAGCCTGGGCCAATACGGGTGCAGTTGCCTGGGAAACGCTGCCTCGATCACCGGGAGGGAGAGTGACGGTGGAACCGCGATCGCCGTCGGTGTCGATGTGGTGCTGTGTGGGAAAGCAGGCACGAACAAACCCCTTCCAGCCGCCAGTTGGCGCACGCCCCTGCCGCTGAACCGGGCGTGCGCCGTTGCGTATCCCCGCACTTCCCATTCAGCACCACAACTGACCATTATGGGAACGGATTTGCTTCATTCACTACCCCCCGATGTCGAGATTCTCCCCATGTGCGACCTCGGCGGGATCACCAGATGAGCACATCCGATCGAACGTGCGACGCACATGCGAACGGCGCCTGTTCGGGGAGTGGTTCCCGAACAGGCGCCGTGCGCACGGGCGTTGTGGGACGTCAGTCGTTGGCGACCACGGGGTAGCGGGGTTCGTTCTCGGCCATCTGCCGCAGCGCGTCCTTGCGTTCGCGCTTGGAGAGCCGGTCGATGTAGAGGTACCCGTACAGGTGGTCGGTCTCGTGCTGCAGACACCGGGCGAAGTAGCCGGTACCGCGGACCTTGATCGGGTTGCCCTTCTCGTCCTGCCCGGTGACCTCGGCGTAGTCGGGGCGGGCGAGCGGCGCGTACGCGGTCGGCACCGACAGGCAGCCCTCGTTGCTGTCGTCGAGCCGGCGCCTGTCGGCGGGCAGGTCCACGAGCTTCGGGTTGCAGACGACGCCGACGTGCCGCCTGCCCTCGTCGTCCTGGCAGTCGTACACGAAGACCTTCAGGTCGACGCCGATCTGGTTGGCGGCGAGGCCGACGCCCTCGGCGGTGCGCTGGCTCGCGAACATGTCCGCGACCAACTGGTCGAGCTCCTCGCCGAACTCGGTGACGTCCTTGCACTCCTTGTGCAGCACGGGGTTCCCGACGACGGTGATGGGCCGCGAGGTGCCACGCTCACGCCAGGCGTTCTCCCGCTCCTCGGTCTCCTCGGTGTCGACGACGAACCCCTCGTCGTCGACGGGGAGCACGCCCGCGTGCTGCTGATCGGTGTCCTGCTGGGCCATGACCGACGATGCCTTCCTCAAACCAAAACAGGGGGTGACTGCTGATACAGGGTAAGGGGGACGCGCCTTTCAGGGACGCGGGGAACTGCGCGACCAGCCACGACGGACCCGCAGCCGAACAACGACCTAGCAGACCTCTTCCAGATCCCGCCAGTCACGAGAATCAGGGCTGTCGGCGACCCACCCGTCCAGCAACCCCCGCACCAGCGAAGCCGGCGCGGCCACCCCGCACTCCCGCTCCGGCACCCACAGCTGCCCGTCCGTGCGATGCCCCAGCGGCCCGGGATGCCCCGGCTCACTGTGGTCGTGCGGATCCAGATGTTCGCCGTCGCCCTCGTCGGACGGCATCCGCGACTCGGAGCACATCCGGCACAGCAGCCGCACCGACGACGACCAGTCCTCCGCCGCGAACCCGGCGTCGGCCGCGAGCTGCTCCAGCGCGTCCCGGTCGGCCTCAGTGGCGGCTTCCAGCAGCACCACCCACGTGGGCACCGGCGAGGGCGCCCACAGCTCGATCTCGTCGAAGACGGGGTAGGCGTGGCCCGCCGCGGTGGTCCGCTCGCCGTGCGGCACCCCGTCGTGCAGCACGACCTCGCCCCAGCGCCGCCCGGAGGACGGCAGCGGGATGGACAGCACCTCGATACGGGCGGGGTCGAGCCGCCGCCCCCAGACCACCTCGGCCTCCCCCTCGGGGGACAGCCGTACGGCCGCGCTGCCGAGGTCCATGCCGAGCGGCTCGCCGGACGCGGTCGCGCCGCCCGGCACCCGCAGCCCGTACGCCTGCCAGGCCCGGCGGGCCAGCGGCCAGTCCTGGAGCGCGGTCGCGGCGATGCCGACGTTCCACCAGTCGGGCGCCCCGGTCTCCCGGTCGAGCAGCGCCACGGCACGCAGTCCCGCGGCCCGCGCCTGCTCCCAGTCGTGCCGGAACTTGTGCAGCAGGGCGAGGTTGAACCAGGACTCGGACAGCCACGGCTCCAGGTCCGCGGCGCGCGTCAGCAGCGCGCCCGCGTCCTCGTACCGACCGTCGCCGATCAGCGTGAACGCGCGGTCCGTGGCCTGCCGCCAGGAGGCGGAGGGCCGGTGCCGTCCCTTGCCGAAGATCCTCACGATTCCCGCCTGCCGGTTCCGTCGAGTGGGCTGGCTGTGCCCCCGGACACCCTCTCTCTCGCATCCAACCATGTGTGCTCGCAAGGGCGCTCATTACCCATGGGTTACCCCGTCACGGGCGAGGTCAGACAGTCTCTCGACAGCACCCGGGCCAGCGCCTCCACGACCTCCGGAGCGTAGTCCCCCGCGGTGCCCAGGCGCAGCTCCTCCAGCGCGGTCAGCGCCCCGCCGGGTCCGGTGTCCCGCGTCTTCTCCTCGTAGGCGTTGACGGCCCGCACGATCCGCGCGGCCATCGGCTGCTCCCGGCAGGGGTCGGCCTGCCGCTCCACCACCACGGCGACGGCCGCGTCGACGCCGGTCTGCCGTACGACGGCCCCGCCGAGCAGCGCGATGCGGCGCTGTTCGGCGAGGGGCAGGTCGGCGGTGGCGCCCGCGGGCACCGGGTCGACGAGGCTGAGCTGGCCGATGTCGTGCATGAGGGCGGCGTACTCCAGGACGGTGAGCTCGGGCCGGGACAGCCCCAGGTCGCGCCCGACCTCCCGGCTGAGCGCCGCGACCCTGCGGGCGTGCCCGGCGGGCGTGTACCCGGCGATCTCGGTGGCGCGGGCGAGGGAGGCGATGGTCTGCCGGTAGGTGGAGCGGACGGCGGCGTACCGGCGGACGGAGAGCTGGGTGAGCAGCAGCGGCACGGAGAAGACGGGCAGCGCCCACAGGCCCGCGACGGCGACCGCGAGCGCCATCACCGCCCCGGTGGCGACGACGGCGGACCCGATGCCGAGCAGGGCCCGCAGCTCGTCCCTGAGCAGCGGGCCGAAGGGCCAGCGGGTGCGGGAGTGGGCGAGCGCGGCGGCGAGCACGGCGTCGCACAGCGCGGTCAGCGAGAGCAGGGCGAGCAGGAGCAGGGCGTAGGCGGGGCCGGCCCACCCGGTGAACGTCCCCTGGTTGTAGAGGGGCTGGAAGCACACGGCGGCGAACCCGACGGTCAGGACGCGGCGGGCGAACTGGTCGGCGGTGGGTCCCTGTCCGCGTCCGACGTGCGGCACGCTGCCGACGAGGGAGGCCGCGAGGACGACGGTGACGGCCTGGGCGACGCCGTGATGGGAGGGCGCGCCCGCGTTCTCGCCGAGCAGGGCGTACGACAGCGCCCCGGCGGCCCCGAGCGGGGCGGCCTCCCTGACGTGGGGGCCGCTGCGCCGGTTGAGCTCACCGACGGTGATCAGCACTCCGAAGGCGAGCGCGGTCCCGCGCTCCTCCAGACCGGTCCACAGGACGAACGCGAGGGAGCCCAGGGCGAGGAGGGCGGCGGAGCCGTGGACGGACCCGAGG
>NZ_RSAJ01000559.1 GCF_003933965.1 Streptomyces sp. RP5T | reverse complement strand
GACGGGTGCGGCGAGGAAGCCGGAGGCGGTGAGATCCGGCGTCGCGGACAGGGACGTCAGGGTGAGCGGCGGGGTGGTGCTGAGCGGACGTATGAGAGGGGACATGGCGGCGGCACCGGCGACCACGGGTGCCGTGAGGGTGTGCACGGCCGCGTCCTGCACCTGGGCGGGGATACCCGGCAGCAGCGGAGCGGACGCGTTGGTCGGGGCGACCGGGGAATCACCCGGCACCCGCTGTCCCTGCCCCTGTCCTTGCGCGAGCAGGGGGCCCACGCCACGGCGGCGCTGGTTCTCCGGCACCGCGGCTCCCGTGCCCGGCGTACGGGCCGGGGTCACGTTGCTGCCGGCACCGCGGGCGTCGGTGTCGCCCGGCATGCCGGTGGTGACGCCGCCCAGCGCGATCGCGGCCAGCGACACCGCCCCGGCGGCGACGACCGCGAAGCGCATGCCCCGCGAGGCCGAGCGGTCGGCCTCGTGGCGGCTGACGTCATGGATGCGGAAGCCACGGCCGGCGGAGGGCGGGAGCGCCGGGGCGTGCGGCCGGGCCGGGACGTAGTCGAACGCGAAGCGCTCACCACGTCTTACGCCGAAGGCTCCGGTGGAGCCGGGTCGTCCCGACAGGCCGGTGAACCCTCCCCCGCCGAACGGCGAGCCGTCGCCGTCCTCCGGATCACCTCCGGGCAGCCCCTGGAGACGGGCCAGGAAGCTCTCGGAGGGCGGCGGCGGGGCGGCTTCCGCGAAGACGTTCTTCAGGCGGCGCTGGGCGTCCGCCTCCGCCTTGCACTTCGAGCAGGTGGCGAGATGCGCGAGAACACGCTCGCGCGTCGCATGACCGAGCTCGCCGTCCACCAGGGCGGCGAGTCGGTCTCCCAGATGCTGTTCCGCGAGGCTTCCCTCGCCGGGTTTGGGCAGTGATCCACTCACGCGGACGCGCCCCCTCCTCCCAGCGCGGGAACCCGGGCCATGAACGAGCGGCGCTCGGCGCGGGCCTCGGGTGAGCGGTGGGCGAGGGCCTTGCGCAGCTGGGAACGGCCGCGGTGGATCCGCGAGCGGACGGTGCCGAGCTTGACGCCCAGGGTCGCGGCGATCTCCTCGTACGACAGTCCTTCGATGTCGCACAGGACGACCGCGGCGCGGAACTCCGGCGCGAGGGTGTCGAGGGCCTGCTGGACGTCCGCGTCGAAGTGGGCGTCGTTGAAGACCTGCTGGGGTGAGGGTTCGCGGCTGGGCAGTCGCTCGGCCGCGTCCTCGCCGAGGGCGTCGAAGCGGATGCGCTGCTTGCGGCGGACCATGTCCAGGAAGAGGTTGGTGGTGATGCGGTGCAGCCAGCCCTCGAAGGTGCCCGGCGTGTACGTGGACAGCGAGCGGAAGACGCGGACGAAGACCTCCTGGGTGAGGTCCTCGGCGTCGTGCTGGTTGCCGGTGAGGCGGTACGCGAGGCGGTAGACGCGGCCGCTGTGCGTGCTGACGATCTCCTCCCAGGTGGGCGGAGTCCACGCCTGCCCGTCCGCGTCGGTGGCGAAGGTCGCGGTCTGGGCGTAGTCGCCGGCGTGGCTGTGGTCAGCGGTGTCGTTCACGGATTTCGGCCTGCCCGCCGATCCGAGGAAGCGCCGCAGCACTCCCCCACGATCACCAGGTGCGGCCGCACCTCCCCTGTCGGCTCTGGTTGTCTCCAGTGGAGCCCCTACCATAGCCACCTCGCCCGTTAGCTCCGGATAAGCGGTTTTACGAGAATTTGATCTGGGCTGATACCACTCGGTCCCCTGCGTCAGCAGTTGCTCGAGGGCCTGCCCGGCTTCGTGATCCAACTGTGTCCCCCCGGGTGCGTCTCCACCCTTCTAAACGCCCGGTCCCATCTGCGGGTTCCCGGCGGCAACGGATACAGTCACGCCCAGGCAACCACGGGGCAAGGAGAGGGTCATTACCGGCAACCGGCAGACGAGCTGGGCGTTCGCCGACGCCTACGTCGCCGAGGACGAAGTCCTGAGCTGGGCCCGGGACCGGGCCCGTGAGGCGGGGCTGCGCTCGGTGTCGCCCGGCGCGGGCGCCGCGCTGCGCTTGCTGGCCGCCTCCGTGGATGCCAAGGCCGTCGCCGAGATCGGCACCGGGACCGGTGTCTCCGGTATTCATCTGCTGCACGGCATGCGCCCGGACGGGGTGCTGACCACCGTCGACCCGGAGCCGGAGCACCAGCAGTTCGCCCGGCAGGCATTCCGCGCCTGCGGTTTCGCCAGCAACCGGGCGCGCTTCATCCCCGGCCGCGCCCTGGACGTCCTGCCCCGTCTCGCCGACGCCGGATACGACCTCGTGTTCTGCGACGGTGACCGGCAGGAGGTCATGGACTACCTCGCTGAATCGTTGCGCCTGCTGCGTCCGGGGGGCCTGGTGGTCTTCGAGGGTGTCTTCGCCAACGGCCGCACGGTGGACTCGGGCCCGCAGCCGACGGAGGTGCTGCGCCTCAGGGAGCTGCTGCGGGCCGTCCGCGAGAGCCAGGACCTGGTGCCGTCGCTGCTGCCGGTGGGCGACGGACTGCTCTGCGCGGTCAAGCGCTGAGGCCGAGGCGGGACGTACGGCCATTCGTGGTTCCGCCCGGGCAGAGCGCTGCCCCGGCACCTCAGGAGATGCCGGGGCAGTCGAAAGGGTATGGTCGCTTCCGCGTCAGCCGACGACCTTCTTGAGGGCGTCGCCGAGCGCGTCGGCCTCGTCAGGGGTCAGCTCGACGACGAGCCGACCGCCGCCTTCGAGCGGAACGCGCATGACGATGCCCCGCCCCTCCTTGGTCACCTCGAGCGGGCCATCACCCGTTCGCGGCTTCATGGCCGCCATGCTCGTTCCCCTTCCTGAAACCAGCTCATCGTCAAAGCCGACAGCCCTGGGAGGGCACGCGCGTCCCAGAGGGACACGCGCCACCGGCATCGAACACATTGCTTCCAAGCCATTATCCCGCATCTCAGGACCCGATGACCAACATCAGTCGGCATCGCTTGGGCAACGCGCGCGAGCAAAACCACTCAATTCGGCGATGTGGCTGCGATACTCCGCCGCCGCGCGGACGCGGGCCGACGATCGGCCTCCGGGATTTGTTTGACGCAGGTCACACGTCCGGTCCGGTTCGCCGACGACGATCTCCGCCATGCTGTCCTTCGGACATCGGATGCAGCGGACACACCGGAGGGGATACGCCATGGCCGACACCGTGCTCTACGAGGTGCACGACGGGCTCGCGACGATCACGCTGAACCGGCCGGAGGCGATGAACGCGCTGAACATCGCCACCAAGGTCGCGCTGCGGGAGGCCGTGGAGTCGGCGGCCTCGGACGACGGCGTACGGGCCGTGCTGCTCACCGCCGCCGGGGAGCGGGCGTTCTGCGTCGGGCAGGACCTCAAGGAGCACATCGGGCTGCTCGCCGAGGGCTCGACGGAGGTCATGAGCACGGTCAGGGAGCACTACAACCCGGTCGTGCGGGCGCTGACGGAGATGCCGAAGCCGGTGGTGGCCGGGGTGAACGGGGTCGCGGCGGGCGCCGGCTTCGGGCTCGCGCTCGCGGCGGACTACCGGGTGGCCTCGGACACGTCCGCGTTCAACACCTCGTTCGCGGGGGTGGCGCTGACCGCGGACTCCGGGATCTCGTGGACGCTGCCGCGCGTGGTGGGGCCGGGCCGCGCCGCCGACCTGCTGCTCTTCCCGCGGACCATGTCCGCCCGGGACGCGCACGACCTGGGGATCGTGAACCGTCTCGTGCCGTCCACCGAGCTGCCCGCGGAGGCCGAGAAGGTGGCGCGGGCCCTGGCCGAGGGGCCGACGGTGGCGTACGGCGCGATCAAGGAGTCCCTCGCGTACGCGCTCTCGCACACCCTGGCGCAGACGCTGGAGAAGGAGGACGAGCTGCAGACGCGGGCCGGGGCCTCCGAGGACCACGCGATCGCGGTGCGGGCCTTCGTGAACAAGGAGACGCCCAAGTACCTGGGCCGGTAGGCCTCAGCGGCCCCTGGCGACGCAGGTCTCCAGGTGGTCGTCCACCAGTCCGCAGGCCTGCATCAGCGCGTACGCCGTCGTGGGGCCCACGAAACGCAGGCCGCGCTTCTTCAGGGCCTTGGACAGGGCGGTCGACTCCGGGGTGACCGCGGGGACGTCCGCAAGGGTCCTGGGGACCGCGTGCGAGGCGGGCGCGTGGGACCAGATCAGCTCGTCCAGCTCGCCCGGGGCCCAGGCCGCCAGCACGCGTGCGTTGGCCATCGTCGCGTCGATCTTGGCGCGGTTGCGGATGATCCCGGGGTCGAGGAGCAGCCGGTCGCGGTCGGCCTCGTCGAACGTGGCCACCTTGGCGATCTCGAAGCCCGCGAAGGCGGCACGGAAGCCCTCCCGGCGGCGAAGGATGGTGATCCAGGACAGGCCGGACTGGAAGGCCTCCAGGCTGAGCCGTTCGAAGAGGGCGTCGTCGCCGCGGACCGGGCGGCCCCACTCCTCGTCGTGGTACGTCACGTAGTCCGGCGTGGACAGGGCCCAGGGGCAGCGGAGGCCGCCGTCCGGGCCGGCCAGGGCGGTGCCGTCGCTCACTGCTGCTCCCCGTGGCCGTGCTCCGGCTTGTGCAGGGCGACGTGGGCCGCGGCCCGGGCGCCGGCCAGCGCGGACTCCAGGTCGGCGATCCGGGCGTCCCGCTCGGCGAGCTCGGCGCCGAGACGGCTGAGCGCGTCGTCGACGTCCGCCATGCGGTAGCCGCGGGCGGTCAGCGGGAAGCGCAGGCTGTCGATGTCCGCGCGGCTGACCGGTCGGTCCACGGGCAGCGGGTCCTGGAGCCGCTCCGGTGCGACGTCCGGCAGCGGGCCGTCGCTCTCGCCGCCGCCCACCACGGCGAGCGTCACCGCGGCGACCACGACCGCGAGCGCGATGACCAGGAACAAGAACATAACCATCGCTGAGGTCCCCAGGGTCCCTGCCGGCGGCCGGCCACCGGCGTCGAATGTGTCAGGGTCCGATCGTGCCATGCGAGTCTGACAGTTAGGGTCGCAGGCGGTCGCAGCGGCCGAACACACAGACGTGGGAAGTGAGGTCACAGGGGATGCTCAGGCTGGGCAGGCGTGCATTCGACACGCACGAGCCGGTGATCATGGCGATCGTGAACCGGACCCCCGACTCCTTCTACGACCAGGGAGCCACCTTCCTCGACGAGCCCGCCCTCGCGCGCGTGGAGCAGGCGGTGGCCGAAGGGGCCGCCATCATCGACATCGGCGGGGTCAAGGCCGGTCCGGGCGAAGAGGTGTCCGCGGCGGAGGAGGCCCGGCGGACCGTCGGATTCGTGGCGGAGGTGCGGCGGCGGTTCCCCGAGGTGGTCATCAGCGTCGACACCTGGCGGGCGTCGGTCGGCGAGGCGGTGTGCGAGGCGGGGGCGGATCTGCTGAACGACGCGTGGGGCG
>NZ_RSAJ01000558.1 GCF_003933965.1 Streptomyces sp. RP5T | reverse complement strand
GCCATCAGCTCCTCCATCTGCTGCAACAACCCCTTCGGCTGCCCGGCCCCCGCAGTCGGCGGCACGGTTTCTTCGGACATGACGGCCTCCTCGGCCCCAGGACCCACGCGGGTGACGGATGACGCACCGGCAACGACAAGCCGGCTCCGCCCGAGCCAACGATCACCACAGGGCCCGGTCACTGGCACGGAAAGCCCTCGCGCGCGCCAGAGGCCGAATTCACCCGCCCGGGGACGCGGAGGCCCCGGGGACCGGTGAGGCCACCGCTCACCCCTGCGTGCAGGATGGAGTCATGGATCTCCGCATCTTCACCGAACCCCAGCAGGGCGCGAGCTACGACACCCTCCTCACCGTCGCCAAGGCCACCGAGGACCTCGGCTTCGACGCGTTCTTCCGCTCCGACCACTACCTGAAGATGGGCGACGCCGACGGCCTGCCCGGCCCCACCGACGCCTGGATCACCCTCGCCGGCCTCGCCCGCGAGACCAAGCGGATCCGCCTCGGCACCCTCATGACCGCCGCCACCTTCCGCCTCCCCGGCGTCCTCGCCATCCAGGTCGCCCAGGTCGACCAGATGTCCGGCGGCCGCGTCGAACTGGGCCTGGGCGCGGGCTGGTTCGAGGAGGAGCACGCCGCGTACGGCATCCCGTTCCCGAAGGAGAAGTTCCCCCGCCTGGAGGAGCAGCTGGAGATCGTCACCGGCCTGTGGGCCACCGCGCCCGGCGACACCTTCGACTTCCACGGCGAGCACTACGACCTCACGAAGTCGCCCGCACTGCCCAAGCCCGCCCAGGACAGGATCCCCGTGCTGATCGGCGGCCACGGCAAGACCCGCACCCCGCGTCTCGCCGCCCGCCACGCCGACGAGTTCAACATGCCGTTCGCCTCGCCCGAGGACAGCGAGGCCCAGTTCAGCCGGGTCCGGGCCGCCGCCCAGGAGGCGGGCCGCGCGGCCGATGCGATCACCTTCTCCAACGCCCTCGTCGTCTGCGTCGGCAAGGACGACCAGGAGGTCGCCCGCCGCGCCGCCGCGATCGGCCGTGAGGTGGAGGAGCTCAAGACCAACGGCCTGGCCGGCACCCCCGCCGAGGTCGTCGACAAGATCGGCCGCTATGCCGCGGTCGGCTCCCGCCGCATCTACCTCCAGGTCCTGGACCTCGACGACCTGGACCACCTGGAGCTCATCTCCGCCCAGGTCCAGTCGCAGCTGTCGTAAATCGAAGGCACTGGTCGGAGCCCCTGTGGGAAGCTGAGGGCGTCGTCCTGCCGAGCCCCCGGGATCACCTTTCCGGGGGCTCGCGCGCGCACGGCACCCTGTACCGTCCACCGGCCTGGAAGGCCCGCGCATGTTCCTGACCGTCACCACGACCGGCACTCCCGAACACCCCGCCACCGACCTCGGCTTCCTGCTGCACAAGCATCCCGAGAAGGCGCAGGCGTTCTCCACCTCGTACGGCAGGGCGCATGTCCTCTACCCCGAGGCGGACGATCAGCGCTGCACCGCGGCGCTGCTCCTGGAGGTCGACGCGGTGGCACTGGTCAGGCGCGGCAAGGGCAAGGGACGCGGCGGGGCCCCGGACGCGGCGCTCGCGCAGTACGTCAACGACCGCCCCTACGCGGCCTCTTCGCTGCTCGCGGTGGCGCTGAGCGCGGTCTTCACCAGTGCGATGCGCGGGGTGTGCCACGCCAGGCCCGAACTGCCCTCGCAGCCAAGGCCGTTGCGCATTGAGGTACCCGCGCTCCCGGCCCGTGGCGGCCCGGCGCTCGTACGGCGTCTCTTCGAGCCGCTCGGCTGGACCGTGACCGTCGACCCGGTGCCGCTGGACGCCCGGTTCCCGGAGTGGGGCGACTCGCGCTACGTCCGCCTCGAACTGGAGTCCACGCGCCTCACCGTCGCCGAGGCACTGCGCCACCTGTACGTCCTGCTGCCCGTCCTCGACGACGCCAAGCACTACTGGGTGGCCTCCGACGAGGTCGACAAGCTGCTCAGGGCCGGTGAGGGCTGGCTGCCCCAGCACCCGGAGCAGAAGCTGATCACCAGCCGCTACCTGTCCCGCCGCTGGTCGCTGACGCGGGAGGCGATGGAGCGCCTGGAACTGGTGCGGCTCGCCGAGACCGACGACAGCGAGGTCGAGGACATCGACAACGCCGTGGAGGCGGAGACCGAGACCGAGGAGAAGCCGACCCCGCTCGCCGTCCAGCGCCGCGAGGCGATCCTGGCGGGGCTGCGCGCCACCGGTGCCGCCCGCGTGCTCGATCTCGGCTGCGGACAGGGCCAGTTGGTGCAGGCCCTGCTCAAGGACCCGAAGTTCACCGAGATCGTCGGCGTCGACGTGTCGGTGCGGGCGCTCACCATCGCCTCCCGGCGGCTGAAGCTCGACCGCATGGGCGAGCGGACGGCCTCCCGCGTCCAGCTGTTCCAGGGCTCGCTCGCGTACACCGACAAGCGGCTCAAGGGGTACGACGCCGCCGTGCTCAGCGAGGTCATCGAGCACCTGGACCTGCCGAGGCTGCCCGCCCTGGAGTACGCGGTGTTCGGCGCGGCCCGCCCGCGGACCGTCCTCGTGACGACCCCGAACGTCGAGTACAACGTCCGCTGGGAGTCGCTCCCGGCCGGACACGTCCGGCACGGCGACCACCGCTTCGAGTGGACGCGTGCCCAGTTCCGCGCCTGGGCGTCGTCGGTCGCCGAACGGCACGGCTACGACGTGGAGTTCACGCCCGTCGGCCCGGACGACCCCGAAGTGGGGCCGCCCACCCAGATGGCCACGTTCACCCAGAGGACCGAGAAGGAGGCGAAGGCGGCATGACCGAGACCCAGCGCACGGGACGGACCCTGCCCGTCACCGACCTCTCCCTCGTCGTCCTCGTCGGTGCCTCCGGCTCCGGCAAGTCCACCTTCGCCCGCCGGCACTTCAAGCCGACCGAGGTGATCTCCTCGGACTTCTGCCGGGGGCTGGTCTCGGACGACGAGAACGACCAGGGCGCCACGAAGGACGCCTTCGACGTCCTGCACTACATCGCGGGCAAGCGCCTGGCGGCCGGCCGGCGCACGGTCGTCGACGCGACCAGCGTCCAGTCCGACTCCCGACGGCAGCTCATCGACCTGGCCAAGCAGTACGACGTGCTGCCGATAGCCATCGTCCTGGACGTGCCCGAGGAGGTGTGCGCCGAGCGCAACGCGGGCCGCACCGACCGGGCCGACATGCCGGTCCGGGTCATCAAGCGGCACATCCGCGAACTCCGCCGTTCCCTGCGCCACCTGGAGCGCGAGGGCTTCCGCAAGGTGCACGTGCTGCGCGGGGTCGAGGACATCGAGCACGCCATCGTCGTCACCGAGAAGCGTTTCAACGACCTGACCCACCTCACCGGCCCCTTCGACATCGTCGGCGACATCCACGGCTGCGCCCTGGAACTGGAGTCGCTGCTCGGCAAGCTGGGCTACGTCGACGGCGTCCACCCCGAGGGCCGTACCGCGGTCTTCGTCGGCGACCTCGTCGACCGGGGTCCGGACAGCCCGGCCGTGCTGCGGCGTGTGATGTCGATGGTCAGGTCGGGCAACGCGCTGTGCGTGCCGGGCAACCACGAGAACAAGTACGGCCGTTACCTGAAGGGCCGCAAGGTCCAGCACACCCACGGCCTCGCGGAGACCATCGAGCAGATGGAGAACGCCACGGACGAGTTCCGGGCCGAGGTACGGGAGTTCATCGACGGTCTCGTCAGCCACTACGTCCTGGACGGCGGCCGGCTGGTGGTCTGCCACGCCGGTCTGCCGGAGAAGTACCACGGCCGCACCTCGGGCCGGGTCCGCTCGCACGCCCTGTACGGCGACACCACCGGTGAGACCGACGAGTTCGGGCTGCCGGTGCGCTACCCGTGGGCGGAGGACTACCGCGGCCGGGCGGCCGTGGTCTACGGCCACACCCCGGTCCCGGAGGCGACCTGGCTCAACAACACCATCTGCCTGGACACCGGTGCCGTCTTCGGCGGCAAGCTCACCGCGCTGCGCTGGCCGGAGCGCGAGCTGGTCGACGTACCGGCGGAGCGGGTCTGGTACGAGCCGACGAGGCCGCTGCGGTCGGAGGCGCCCGGCGGGCACGACGGCCGGCCGCTCGACCTCGCCGACGTGCACGGCCGCAGGGCCGTCGAGACCCGGCACCAGGGCCGGGTCGCCGTACGGGAGGAGAACGCGGCCGCGGCGCTGGAGGTCATGAGCCGCTTCGCGGTGGACCCGCGGCTGCTGCCGTACCTGCCGCCGACCATGGCCCCGACCGCGACCAGCCGGGTCGAGGGCTATCTGGAGCACCCGGCGGAGGCGTTCGCGCAGTACGCCGGGGACGGGGTAGAGCGGGTCGTGTGCGAGGAGAAGCACATGGGCTCGCGCGCGGTGGCCCTGGTGTGTAGGGACGCGGAGACGGCCCGCCGACGCTTCGGGGTCGACGGTCCGACCGGTTCCCTCTACACCCGCACCGGCCGCCCCTTCTTCGACGACGAGTCGGTGACGGAGACGATCCTGGACCGGCTGCGAACGGCGATCGGCGAGGCCGGACTGTGGGACGAACTCGCGACGGACTGGCTGCTGTTGGACGCCGAGCTCATGCCGTGGTCGCTGAAGGCGGCCGGTCTGCTCAGGTCGCAGTACGCGGCCGTCGGCGCCGCGTCCGGCGCGGTGTTCCCGGGTGCGCTGGCCGTGCTCCGGGGCGCCGCGGACCGGGGCGTGGACGTGTCGGACCTGCTGGCCCGCCAGCGGGAACGGGCCGACGCGGCAGGCGCGTTCACCGAGGCGTACCGCCGCTACTGCTGGACCACCGACGGCCTGGACGGCGTCCGCCTGGCACCGTTCCAGATCCTCGCGGTCCAGGGCCGCAGCCTCGCCGGGCTCCCGCACGACGAGCAACTGGCTCTGCTGGACCGGCTGGTGGAGCACGACGGCACGGGCCTGCTGCAGACCACCCGGCGCCTCCACGTCGACACCGGTGACCCGGAGTCGGTGCGGGCGGGCGTCGACTGGTGGCTGGAGATGACCGGCCGCGGCGGCGAGGGCATGGTCGTCAAGCCGCTCGGCGCGGTGGTCCGCAGCCCGGAGGGCCGCCTGGTCCAGCCCGGCATCAAGTGCCGCGGCCGGGAGTACCTGCGGATCATCTACGGTCCCGAGTACACCCGCCCGGAGAACCTCGACCGCCTGCGCGGGAGGTTCCTGAACCACAAGCGCTCCCTGGCGATCCGCGAGTACGCCCTGGGCCTGGAGGCCCTGGACCGGCTGGCGGAGGGCGAGCCGCTGTGGCGGGTGCACGAGGCGGTGTTCGGGGTGCTGGCGCTGGAGTCGGAGCCGGTGGACCCCCGCTTGTGAAGCGGTGGGGTGACCTCGCGGTCACCCCACGCTCATCCCACCAGCCGCAAGCGCTCCCCGCACACCC
>NZ_RSAJ01000557.1 GCF_003933965.1 Streptomyces sp. RP5T | reverse complement strand
GTACGGGGTGCGGGAGGACCGGCCCCGGCCCCAGCAGCGCTGGTTGCCGGAGCAGTGGACCGGCCAGGAGTGGCAGCTGTGCGGGACGCCGAGGCGGGACCGACACGAGGCCGAGCTGTACATCCACGCCCAGCGCCGCGGTCCGCGCGCCGCGATGGCGTACCGGCTCGTCCACGAGTTCACCGACTACGAGGTGCTGCGGGTCTGGGGCACCCCGGTGCGCGTGGACATCGAGCCGCTCGGCAATCTCTAGCGCCCGGTCCTACTTCAGCAGCGGCAGCGCCGGGAAGCCGTACCCGTCCCACAGCCGCCGCGACACCTCCTCCGGGTACGGCAGCACCTCCGCCCGCACGTCCAGCACCTGGGTCGGCCGGCCCGCGGCCTCGAACGCCGGCCAGCCCGGGTCCCCGGTCCGCGCGAACCCGGTCCACGCCGACTGGAAGCGCGCGGTCAGCGCCCTGGCCTCGTCCGGCACCCCGGCCCCCGCGAACAGCAGCTGCCCGAGGTCGGCGTCGTACGTGCCGAACAGCAGCGGGATGTCCAGCCCGTGGCACGCGCCGAGCACCCCGCCCAGCCCCGGGGCGGGCCAGGTCAGTTCGTACAGGTGGGCCCGGCCGCCGCCCGCCGACTGCGCCTCCGCCAGCCGCAGGGACGGCATGCTGAACAGCCAGTCCGTCTGGACGCGTTCGTACAGCTCGCCCGGCGCGGCCTGCGGGAAGGCGGCACGGTAGGCGCTCTCCCCGTCCGGGCCCGGCGCGAACAGCCGCAGGGCCGCGGCCTCCTGCTCCCCGGTGATCCGGCCGAGCTGCTCGCCGAGGGCGAGGAAGAGCCGGTACTCGTCCCGGTTGTGCCCGACGAGCAGCTCCACGTCCCGCCCGGCCCCCGCCGCCAGCGCCTCCCAGGGCGTGCACGGCAGCACCTCGCCGTCGACGACCGGCGAGAAGGGGGTGGCGGTGGGTGCCACCTGCCCCCACCGGTCCTCGTACTCACGCATGCGCGAGCTCAACCGCTCACCGGCGGCCGGGAGTTCCCGCGGATCGACGGCGGACAGCGCGGCGGCCGCGGGCGCGAGCCCCGCCTCCTTGCCGATCTCCACCGCGATGTCCCGGGCGAGTTCGGCGGAGAAGTACGTGCCGGGCACGCTCTGCGCGACGGCCCGCCCGAACAGGCCCCGCGCGGCCGGCATCGCCAGCAGGGAGGCCACCGACCCCGCGCCCGCCGACTCCCCGAACACCGTGACCTGCCCGGGGTCCCCGCCGAAGGCCGTGATGTTGTCCCGCACCCACTCCAGCGCGGCGACCTGGTCCAGCAGCCCCCGGTTCGCGGGCGCCCCCTCCAGCAGGGCGAACCCCTCGATGCCGACCCGGTAGTTGAGGGTCACGACGACCACGTCACCGGCGCGGGCGAGGTGCTGGGCGTCGTAGCCGGGGCTGCCGGAGTGGCCGAGCTTGTAGGCGCCGCCGTAGATCCACACCATCACCGGGCGGCGGGCCGCGGGGTCCGTCCCGGGGGTCCAGACGTTGACCGTCAGCCAGTCGTCACCGGTGGGCGCCGCCGGCTGCGCGGCCCGGCCCTGGAAGCCGGCCTCCTGCGGGGGCGGGGGCCCGAAGGCGTACGCCTCCCGGGTCCCCTCCCAGCTCACGACGGGCCGCGGCGCCTGGAACCGCGCCTCGCCCACCGGCGGCTCCGCGAATGGGATCCCCCGGAAGACCACCAGGCCGTCCACGGCGCGCCCGCGCACCGCACCGGCCGCGGTGCGCACCTCAAGACCCTCGGCTGACGTCATCGGTCGAACTCCTCACAGGTCGGGGCTGCTTCGCCTCACTCCAGCCCACGTCCCTTGCCCGAGTCAACCAAGCCGGGGCGCCCGTGCCTCAGCTCGTCAGCTCAGCGACTTCAGCGCGGCCGCGTCGTACGGCTGGAGCTCGTCGAAGCGGCCCGCCAGCACCTTCGCGGCCCACTCGGGGTCCTGGAGCAGCGCCCGCCCGACGGCGACCATGTCGTACTCGTCGCGCTCCAGGGCGTCGAGCAGGTCGTCGATGGCCTTGACCGGGGAGCCCTCGCCCATGAAGCCCTTGATGAAGTCGCCGTCGAGGCCGACCGAGCCGACCGTGATGGTGGTGCGGCCGGTGAGCTTCTTGGTCCAGCCGGCGAGGTTGAGGTCGGAGCCCTCGAACTCGGGAAGCCAGTAGCGGCGTGTGGAGGCGTGGAAGGCGTCGACTCCGGCGGCGGCGAGCGGGGCGAGGATCGCCTCCAGCTCCTCCGGCGTCTCGGCGAGCCGCGCCTTGTAGGCCTCCTGCTTCCACTGCGAGTACCGGAAGATGACCGGGAACTCGGGCGACACCGTCTCGCGTACGGCCGCGACGATCTCCGCCGCGAACTTCGTCCGGGCGACCGGGTCACCGCCGTAGGCGTCGGTGCGGCGGTTGGTGCCCGCCCACAGGAACTGGTCGAGGAGGTAGCCGTGGGCGCCGTGCAGCTCCACGCCGTCGAAGCCGATGCGCTCGGCGGCGGCCGCGGCCTCGGCGAACGCGCCGATCACGTCGTCCAGGTCGCGCTGGGTCATCGCCTTGCCGGTGGGCTCGTCGGCGCCGATCCGCAGGCCGGAGGGGCCGACGGCGGGGGCGTCGGCGTAGGGGGCCTCGCCCTGGTTGCGGACCATGCCGATGTGCCACAGCTGCGGCACGATGGTGCCGCCCGCCGCGTGCACCCGCTCGGCGACCTTCGCCCAGCCGGCCAGCTGCTCCTCACCGTGGAACCGCGGGACGCTGTCGCTGTTCCCGGCGGACTCGTGGCCGACGTACGTGCCCTCGGTGACGATCAGACCGACTCCGGCGGCCGCGCGGCGGGAGTAGTACGACGCCACGTTCTCGCCGGGGACACCGCCCGGGGAGAACATGCGGGTCATGGGCGCCATCGCGATGCGGTTCGGGACGGTCAGGCCGTTGATGTGTACCGGGCGGGAGAGGATTTCGGCGGCGCGGGAGGGAGCGGGGACGGTCACGGGGGGATACTCCTCGGTATGTGCATGCGCATGGACACTACCCAGGTGCCAACCACCCCGCGCGCCCCAGGATTTCCCACCGCGCTGTGACCCCGGCCACGCATGGAAGAAGCCCGCCCCACGACCGTGGGACGGGCTTCACCTTGAGCGCTGGGCAGGCCTTGCACCTGCATTTCCCCGCAGGAAGCGGGGCGTCTTTCCTTGGACCACCAACGCGTAGTCGACCGACGGGGCTTCACGTCGAGCGGCTCGTGATCAAGCATAGCGCAGAAAAAGACCGGAGGCGGCCACCCCCTGTTCCCAGGAGGGGCCGCCCCGGCAAGGACGTTGACCGACCGTCAGGCCTCGCGGCCCGGGGGCGATCAGAAGTCCATGTCACCGCCCGGCATACCGCCACCGGCGGGCGCGGCGGCCTTCTCCGGCTTGTCGGCGATGACGGCCTCGGTGGTGAGGAACAGCGCGGCGATGGAGGCGGCGTTCTGCAGGGCAGAGCGGGTCACCTTCGCCGGGTCGATGATGCCCTCGGCGATCATGTCGACGTACTCACCGGTCGCGGCGTTGAGGCCGTGGCCGACGGTGAGGTTGCGGACCTTCTCGACGACGACGCCACCCTCGAGACCACCGTTGACGGCGATCTGCTTGAGCGGGGCCTCCAGGGCGAGCTTCACGGCGTTGGCGCCGGTCGCCTCGTCACCCTCGAGCTCCAGCTTCTCGAAGACCTGGGAGGCCTGGAGCAGGGCCACGCCACCACCGGCGACGATGCCCTCCTCGACGGCCGCCTTCGCGTTGCGAACGGCGTCCTCGATGCGGTGCTTGCGCTCCTTGAGCTCGACCTCGGTCGCGGCACCGGCCTTGATGACGGCGACGCCACCGGCGAGCTTGGCCAGGCGCTCCTGGAGCTTCTCGCGGTCGTAGTCCGAGTCGCTGTTCTCGATCTCGGCGCGGATCTGGTTCACACGGCCGTTGACCTGGTCCGAGGAACCGGCACCGTCGACGATGGTGGTCTCGTCCTTGGTGATGACGACCTTGCGGGCGCGGCCCAGGAGGTCCAGGGTCGCGTTCTCCAGCTTGAGGCCGACCTCCTCGGAGATGACCTCGCCGCCCGTGAGGATGGCGATGTCGCCGAGCATGGCCTTGCGGCGGTCACCGAAGCCCGGGGCCTTGACGGCGACGGACTTGAAGGTGCCGCGGATCTTGTTGACGACCAGGGTCGACAGGGCCTCGCCCTCGACGTCCTCGGCGATGATCAGCAGCGGCTTGCCCGACTGCATGACCTTCTCCAGGAGCGGGAGCAGGTCCTTGACAGAGCCGATCTTGGAGTTGGCGATCAGGATGTACGGGTCGTCGAGCGACGCCTCCATCCGCTCCATGTCGGTGGCGAAGTACGCCGAGATGTAGCCCTTGTCGAAGCGCATACCCTCGGTGAGCTCCAGCTCCAGACCGAAGGTCTGGGACTCCTCGACGGTGATGACGCCTTCCTTGCCGACCTTGTCCATCGCCTCGGCGATGAGCTCGCCGATCTGGGTGTCGGCGGCGGAGATGGAGGCCGTGGAGGCGATCTGCTCCTTGGTCTCGACATCCTTGGCCTGCTCGAGCAGAGCGGCGGAGACGGCCTCGACGGCCTTCTCGATACCGCGCTTGAGGGCCATGGGGTTGGCGCCGGCGGCTACGTTGCGCAGGCCTTCCTTGACCAGGGCCTGGGCGAGCACGGTCGCGGTGGTCGTACCGTCACCGGCGACGTCGTCCGTCTTCTTGGCGACTTCCTTGACCAGCTCGGCGCCGATCTTCTCGTACGGGTCCTCGAGCTCGATCTCCTTGGCGATGGAGACACCATCGTTGGTGATCGTGGGGGCGCCCCACTTCTTCTCGAGGACGACGTTGCGGCCCTTGGGGCCGAGCGTCACCTTCACGGCGTCCGCGAGCTGGTTCATGCCGCGCTCGAGGCCGCGCCGCGCCTCCTCGTCGAACGCGATGATCTTGGCCATGTGAAGTGGTCCCTCCAGGACTGGGGGTGATTCCTTCGGACCGCGCCCGCGCCCGCGACGGACGGCTCGCCGACCCGTGGGTTCCTTGCCCCACCCGGCCTGCGGGCCTCACCGACCCGGTCCATCTTTGTCACTCTCACCTTCAGAGTGCTAACGCCAATGATTAGCACTCGGCATGGTCGAGTGCAAGCGCCTCCCGAAGACCGGGGTGGGTTCCCGTGTCCGTGGGCCACCCGCCGACGGGGGCTGAGCGCACTCCTGAGCAGGCACAGTCACCCGCTTCGACGGGGCGCCTGTGCGTGTGCCGGGTTCGGCCGTCGGGCGGGTGCGGGTGCGTGGGGGCGGGCGTTCCGCGCAGTTCCCCGCGCCCCTGGGGGGTTGCCGTCAGGCGTGTCACTACGGGCCCGTCGCCTGAGGGGGTGCCTCGCTGAGG
>NZ_RSAJ01000556.1 GCF_003933965.1 Streptomyces sp. RP5T | reverse complement strand
GCGCTACAGGGCCCACCTGACCGTGGCGCGGAGCCGGGAGGCGGTGGACGCGGGGCCGTTTCTCGCCGTACTGGACGGCTTCACCAGCCGCACCTGGACCGTCGAGGAGCTGGCGCTGGTGCGCAGCAATCTGCCGACGTCAGGGGTGCCGGGGGAGCAGCCCCGCTACGAGGTGGTCGGGCGCTGGGCGCTCGACGGGGCCGGTTAGGCTCGACTCGTGGACCCGAAGACACGGAACCGGATCATGGCCGGTGTGCTGGTGATGATGTTCGTCGTTGTGGCGCTGGCTGCGGCGCTCGGCAGGTAGGGCTCGGGGAACCGCGGTCCGTCGTCGGCTGCCGCGCCGTCGTGGCCGGCCGCGCAGTTCCCCGCGCCCCTGGGGGTGCTGCCCCTACCGGGTTACCAGGCGAACGCCTCGGGCGACGGTCCGGGACCCGGGAAGATCTCGTCCAGGCCGGCCAGTACCTCCTCGCTCAGCTCCAGCTCCACCGCCCTGATCGCTGACTCCAGCTGTTCCGCCGTACGCGGGCCGACGATCGGGCCCGTGACGCCGGGACGGGTCAGCAGCCACGCCAGGGCCGCCTCGCCGGGCTCCAGACCGTGCTTCTCCAGCAGGTCCTCGTAGGACTGGATCTGTGCCCGCTTGGCCGGGTCGGCGAGGGTGTCCGCGGCCCGGCCGGAGGCGCGGCGGCCGCCCTGGACCTCCTTCTTGATGACCCCGCCCAGCAGACCGCCGTGCAGCGGCGACCACGGGATCACGCCGAGGCCGTACTCCTGGGCGGCCGGGATGACCTCCATCTCGGCGCGCCGCTCGGCCAGGTTGTAGAGGCACTGCTCGCTGACGAGGCCGATGGTGCCGCCCCGCCGGGCGGCGATCTCGTTGGCCTGGGCGATCTTGTAGCCGGGGAAGTTGGAGGACCCGACGTAGAGGATCTTGCCCTGCTGGACGAGGGTGTCGATCGCCTGCCAGATCTCCTCGAAGGGGGTGGCGCGGTCGACGTGGTGGAACTGGTAGATGTCGATGTGGTCGGTCCGAAGGCGCTTGAGCGAGGCGTCGACGGCGCGGCGGATGTTGACCGCGGAGAGCTTGTCGTGGTTGGGCCAGGCCTCGCCGTCCGCGGCCATGTTGCCGTAGACCTTGGTGGCGAGGACGACCTTGTCCCGGTGCGCGGCGCTCTTCGCGAACCAGCTGCCGATGATCTCCTCGGTACGGCCCTTGTTCTCACCCCACCCATACACGTTGGCGGTGTCGAAGTAGTTGATCCCCGCGTCGAGAGCCGAGTCCATGATCGCGTGGGAGTCGGTCTCGTCGGTCTGCGGGCCGAAGTTCATGGTGCCGAGGACGAGTCGGCTGACCTTGAGTCCGGTGCGTCCGAGCTGCGTGTACTTCATGGTGGTCAAGCCAACGCCTTGGAGTGGACTCCAGGCAAGCGCGGGCTTCGGGGGATTGCTCCCCGGTGGAAACGGGGGACAGCCGGAGGGAGTCCGGGCGGATCCGTCTCTAGCGTGCCGTGCATGACACGTATGGAGGGAATCCGGGCGACCCGGCGGAAGGTGCTGGCGCTCGGCACCACGGCGGCGGCCACGCCCTTACTGGGCCCGGGCCCGGCGCGGGCCCGGGAGGCGGGCGCCGCGGCCGGGGAGTTCGACGAGCTGGGCATCGGTGAACTGCGCGGGCTGATGGCCGCCGGGCGGCTCGACGCGGAGCGGCTCACGCGCTACTACCTGGAGCGGATCGAGCGCATCGACCCGCTGCTGCACGCGGTGATCGAGGTCAACCCGGACGCGCTGCGGGAGGCCGCGCGGCTGGACGCTGGCGGGCGCCCCCGGGGGCCGTTGCACGGTATGCCCGTGCTGCTGAAGGACCTGGTCGAGACCGCGGACCGGATGCACACCACGGCCGGATCGCTCGCCCTGGAGGGGCTGCGGCCCTCGCGGGACGCCACGGTCGCCGCCCGGCTGCGGGCCGCCGGCGCCGTCATCCTCGGCAAGACCAACCTCAGCGAGTGGGCGGGCGGCCTCTCGCTCACCCACCACGCCGGGTGGAGCGCGCGCGGCGGCCAGACCCGCAACCCGTACAAACTGGACCGCTCGCCCAACGAGTCCAGCTCCGGCACCGGCGCCGCCGTCGCGGCCAACCTGTGCGTCGCCGGGATCGGCACCGAGACCAACGGCTCGATCATCGACCCGTCGTCGGCGAACTGCGTCGTCGGGGTCAAACCGACCGTCGGGCTGGTCGGCCGGGGCGGGGTGATCCCCGGCGTGCCGAGCCAGGACAGCGTCGGCCCGATGGCACGTACGGTCCGGGACGCCGCGATCATGCTCGGCGCCCTGGTGGGGGTCGACGCCAGGGACCCGGCAACGGCGGCGAGCCGGGGCCACTTCCACCGCGACTACACGCGGTTCCTGGACCCGGACGGGCTGCGCGGGGCGCGGGTCGGTGTCCCGCGCAACGTCTACTTCGGCTACAGCGACCACGCCGACGACATCGCCGAGCGGGCGATCGGGGCGATGCGTGCGGCCGGGGCGGTGGTCGTCGACCCCGCGGACATCCCCACAGCCGGGCAACTGGAGGACCTGCCCGGCTCGACGGTCGTCCAGGCCTACGAGTTCAAGCACGCCCTGAACGCCTACCTGGCCGCGGCCGACGGTGAACTCCCGCGCGACCTGCAGGAGTTGATCGCCTTCAACCGCGAACACGCCGACCGCGAGCTGCGGTACGTACGGCAGGACGGACTGGAGGCGGTGGAGCGGCTGGACTTCTCGCGACGGGAGTACGAGGAGGCGCTCGCCGTCAACCGCCGGCTGTCACGGGCGGAGGGCATCGACGCGGTGCTGCGCCGGCACCGCCTCGACGCCCTCGTGATGCCGACGACCGGACCCCCGGCCAAGATCGACCTGATCCGCGGGGACACGTACGGCGGCGGCGCGTCCACGCCCGCGGCGCTCGCCGGGTATCCCGCGGTGAGCGTGCCGGCGGGGTTCGCGTTCGGGCTGCCGGTGGGGGTGACGTTCATGGGCACGGCGTGGAGCGAACCGGTCCTGCTGCGGCTCGCTCACGCCTACGAGCGGATCAGCAGGGCGCGGCGGGTGCCGGGGTACCGGCGGCCGGATGTGGGGTTCTGACTCCGGCTCAGGAGCGGGTAAGCCGACCTCGCGGTGGACCGCTCAGGGGGTGTGCAGGCTCGCGACGACGCCCCGGACGCGGGTGCCGTCCGGGGTGTTCCAGGCTCCGGTGACCTGGCCCGTCGCGCTCTCGGGGGCCGTGGGGCGCGGGCGCCGGTGCAGGCGCAGGAGGGTGCCGTCCGGGAGGGTGAGCGCGGTGCCGTCCTGGTCCTCGGTGACCTCGGCGGGGCCGGTGGGGAGGGCTGGGCCGGTGTAGGAGTGGGTGACCTCGTGGTCCGGGGTGTCGCTGATGCTCTGGGCCATGGCCTGGGCGCGGCCCTCGAACAGGGCGAGGAGCTCGGTGCGCAGGACCGGGTCGTGGGTGCCGTCGTAGGCCCAGCGGGGGCCCAGGACGCCGTGCTCCATGGTGCCGACGAGGGCGTGTTCGGCGCCGGGGAGGGGAGCGGAGCGGTAGGTGAGGGGGGCCAGGTAGGCGACGGGCTCGGGGCCGGAGGAGTCCACGGCCACCATGAACTCGATGCCGACCTCGCCCTCCGGGTCGTCCAGCCGGAAGCCGCCGGCCTTGGCCAACTCCGGTGTATTGGTGCCGGTGTACCACGGGCGGGTGGGCAGCCAGGTGGTGAGCAGTTCCAGCTTGGTGGGCTTGAGCGTGGTGTTGTGGATGATCGCCATGCGGCGGATTGTGTCAGTCAGTCGCGGGGGAACTCATCCGTTTTGAGGACGAGACCGACGACCGTGCCGGTGAGGTCCACGTCCTTGCCGAAAGGCACCCTGGTCTCGACCTCGTAGTCGCTGCCCTTGGGGTCGGTGTAGATGTGGCATCGCCCCTGATACGGATCCGCGATGACGTAGACCGGGACTTCGGCCGTGGCGTAGGCGGCCTTCTTCGGGCCGTAGTCGTTGGCCGCCGTGCCCTTGGAGATCACCTCGGCGACGAACTCGACGTCCGCATGGGACCAGTGGCCGTCCTTCGTCTTGGCGGCGCCTTCGGCCGTCACCGTCACGTCGGTCGCGAATCCGTTGAGGTGCCCCGGGTAGTCGATGCGCACGTCGGACTTCACGCGCTGGCGCGGGTACTTGGTCCGCAGCTGCTCGACGATGTCCAGGATGATCTCCCAGTGGGTGTCCCGCTGCGGCGACATGTAGACGGTCCCCTCGACGATCTCGACCTTGTATCCCTCGGGGACGGGCATCTTCTCGAGCCGCTCGAACATCTCGTCGAGGGTGCTCGTGTTGTCGCTCTCGGCCATCGCGATCCTGTCTTCGAGGACGGTCATCGTGGCGCTCCTCCCCGGCTGCCCCATGGACGACTGCAGCCGCGCGGTACAACGATACGTACGGTGCCGGGACACGGAGGCGCGCTCCGGGCCGGATGCCGGTCGTTCAGGTGGGGCTGTCCGCGGAGGGCTCGGGTTTCGGCGCCGGTTTCGTGTGGAGGACCTCGCGGGCCTGGTCCGCGGCGCGCGTGATGCTCTCGGAGACGAAGTCGAGGAAGCGGGCGATGTTCTCCATGCGGACGGCGGCCGGGGTCTCACGGCCGAGGACGCTCACGCCCTGCCGCGCGGTCTCGGCGAGCTGTATGGTGCCGCGGGCGCTGGCGATCATGGACTGGTACCAGACGTCGTCGTCGGCGACGTAGCGCTCGCGGCGCCGGTCGTCGCGTTCACGGCGGACCAGGCCCTGGTTCTCCAGATAGCTGATGGCCTTGGAGATGGACGCCGGGCTGACCTGGAGGCGCTGGACGAGTTCTGCGGCGGTCATGCTGCCGGAGTCGCTCGTGTAGAGGCAGGTCAGCACCCTCGCCATCATCTTGGGCGCGCCCGTCTGCATGAGGACGGTCGTGAAGGTCTCCTCGTACTCCCGCACCGCCTCGGGATCGCGCCCGTGGGACGGCGCGGGGGCCTGCGTTCCCCGGGGGGCGGCCTGCCGGCGGCGGTGGGCCCGGCGTTCGGCGGCACGGTGGGCGAGGTCGGCGCGGTAGGCGGTGGGGCCGCCGTTGCGCATGACCTCGCGGGTGACGGTCGAGGTGGGGCGTTCGAGACGGCGGGCGATCTCCGCGTAGGCGAGGCCGTCGGCCACTCCCAGCGCGATCTGCTGGCGTTCCTGCTGGCTGAGCCTGCCTCCCGGCATCGAGGTCTCCTTCGTGGTCCCTGGTGCCCGCAGCATAGCGTTCAGTCCAGTTCCATTGCAACGAAGGTGGGGCTGACGTTGCGTTGATTTCTCGCCCGTTGCAATGAAATTACCTCAACTAGCTGCAGAGATACGAGTCGTGCGCAACAAGCATGTTGCTCAACTCGTGAATGCAACGTAGCTTTTCGTTCATCGGAAACAGAGACGAACGCAGGAGCACCTGATGCAGAAGTTCGA
>NZ_RSAJ01000555.1 GCF_003933965.1 Streptomyces sp. RP5T | reverse complement strand
ATCCTAGAACGTGCGCTTGAGCAGGTCGAGCAGTGCCGTCCAGTGCCGCTCGTCGGCCTCGCGGTCGTACGAGGCGGTGTCGGCCTGGGTGAAACCGTGCGGGGCGCCGTCGTAGACCTCGCACCGGTGCCGGACCCCGGCCTCGGTCAGCGCGGTGGCGAGACGCTCGATCTGCTCCGGAGGCAGTGACGGGTCGTCGTCGGCGTGACCGAAGTACAGCTCGGCGGTGATGTTCCCGGCCACCAGGTGCGGGCTGTCCGGGGCGTCTGTCGCCAGCCGGCCGCCGTGGAAGCCGGCCGCCGCGGCCACCCGGTCGGGATAGGTGCCGGCGGTGAGCAGCGACAGGCGTGCGCCCATGCAGTAGCCGGTGAGCGCGACCGGGCCGTCGGCGGCCTCGGGGCGGTCGGCCAGCCAGCGCAGATACGCCCCCGCGTCCCGCATCGCGAGCTCGGGCGTCAGGGCCCGCATGACCGGCGCGATCTTCTCGAAGATCTCCGGCCGGGCGCCGGGGTCGATGAACTCGGGCAGTTCGAAGACCGGGGCGCGCCCGTGGCGGTAGAACACGTTGGGCACGAGGACCGTGTAGCCGGCCTCGGCGAGCCGGTCGGCCATCGACCGCAGCCGGGGGCGCAGTCCGAAGGCGTCCTGGAAGAGCAGGACGGCCGGCCGGGGCGTCCCGTCGCCCGGGTGGGCGAGGTAGGCGTCCGCGGAGCCGTCCTCGGTGGGGATGTCGACGGCGGATCCCTGTACGGAGGTCATGGGGGTGCCTCTCTGCGCGTGCTGCGGCGAGCAGGTCGCCGACCCGGCGGAACCGGGCCGGGGCACATGCTTGCACGCACCATCCAACTGGCCGTCGTGACCCCCACCCACTTGAGAGCCGCTTTACTCGAACCTGCTGGTGTCACCCGCTCCGTAGCGCACGATCTCCGCCTCGCCGCCCGAGAAGTCGATGACCGTGGTCGGTTCGGTGCCGCAGTCCCCGGAGTCGACGACCCCGTCCAGCACGTGGTCGAGCCGGTCCTTGATCTCCCAGCCCTGGGTCATCGGCTCCTCCTCGTCCGGCAGGAGCAGGGTGCTCGACAGCAGCGGCTCGCCGAGCTCTGTGAGAAGTGCCTGGGTGACGACGTGGTCGGGGATGCGCACGCCGACCGTCTTCTTCTTCGGGTGCTGGAGCATGCGCGGCACCTCCTTCGTCGCCGGGAGGATGAAGGTGTAACTGCCGGGCGTCGACGCCTTGATCGCGCGGAACACGTCCTTGTCGACCCGTACGAACTGGCCGAGCTGCGCGAAGTCCTGGCAGACGAGCGTGAAGTGGTGCCGGTCGTCGAGGTGACGGATCGTCCTGATCCGGTCGATGCCGTCACGGCTGCCCAGCCGGCACCCGAGCGCGTAGCAGGAGTCCGTCGGATACGCGATCAGAGCGTCCGACCGGATGCTCTCGGCGATCTGGGAGATGGTGCGGGGTTGCGGATTGTCGGGGTGCACATCGAAGTACTTCGCCATTCGTCGAGCTTATGCCGTCCACGCACGGCGACCACGCAGCCCGGGACGGCGCCGACCGTGGCTCGATCACGTCCGGGTGAGACCTTTCCGGCCGTACGGGCCGTACGGCTGTGTCACCGACGCCCAGACCGTGCAGCGGGCCCGGAGCCCGGCCGAGTGGGTGCTGTGCGGTCGCGCACCCGGCGAATGCGGCGGCGCCGTGCATCGGGCCGTACCGGTGATGGCCGGGGGTGCCGGCCCTCCGCGCCGTCGGCCCGAGCGGTCGACCGCCGCCGTGGCATGCCCGCCGCCGCGGACTGGTCCCGCGTGCCCTCGACGCGCTGACCTCCCGGGCGCCCACCACCTTCGCCGCCGACGGGCCCGTACGCCTCGAACTCCCGCACAGCACCCACGACATGGCTCCCACAGGGTGGACCGCCGGTGCGGATACCCGCTCGACGTGCATCTTCGTGCTCCCCCCTTCCCACCTGACCGTGTCCGGGCCCTCGGCCGTGGGGTAACGTCCCGAGCGGTATGCCAGGGAGAACGAGGGTGCGAGGGGCTGACGTGGCAGGGCAGGAGGGCGGCACCGGTGGGCGTCGGCCGGTGGACGCCGGGACCCCGGCCTGGACGCGGGAACTCCTCGACCATCTGCGGCCGACGGGACGTGACGTCCGCCGGGTCGTCACCTGGCTCGCCAGCACCCTGAACGGCACGGCCGCGCTCCAGGACGACAGCGGAGCCCTCGTCGCCGGCACACCCGTGGCGCTGGACGAGGGCCTGGTCGCCGAGATCCTCACCGGACGTATCGCCTCCGCTGCCACGGCGGACGGGGACCGTCATCTGCGCCTGGTCAGGGTGGAGTACCCGAACCCGGTGTCCGCCGGGGCCGGAGTGCTCGCGGTGGCCCGCCCGGAGCCCTTCGACCGGCGCGCCTCGGACATCCTCACGCACACCGCCCAGGTCCTCGAACTCCTGCTGCGCGCCCGCGGCACGACCGAGGCCGGCCGCCGCCTGCGGCGGGCCACCTCCGATCTCCGCCTGGCCATCCTCCAGTTGCTCATGGTCGAGGACACGGTCGCGGCCCGCCGCGTCGCGGCCGGACTGTGGCCCGGCCTGCTCGACACCGAGACCGCCTGCGTCTACGTCCTCGAAGGCGACACCGCGCAACGCGACCGGCTCGCCGAGGAGTGCCTCGGCGTGACCGGCGACCGGGCCCTGGTGGTGCGCTGCCCGGCCATGGACGGGCACGTGATCATCGTGACGACGGCGGACGCGGCGGCCAAGTCCCTGCGCTCCGTCGTCGACCGCAACCCCGGCACCCTGCTCGGCGGCAGCACCCGGCAGAGCCTCGCCCGGACCGCCACCGCCTACGGGCAGGCGGTCAGCGCCCTCGCCGTGGCACGCGTACGACCGGACAAGGCGGCGCTGTACGCCGAACGCAACCACCCCGAGCGCCTGATGGACCCGGCCGCGCTGCGTGCGTGGACCGCCCGGCTGCTGCGCCCGCTGGACACCCTGCCGCACCACACCCGCGCCGAACTGCTCGCCACCACCCGCCTCGGTCTGGAATTCACCGCCGTGAGCGCGGCCAAGGTGCTCGGCGTCAGCCGCAACACCGTCCGCGCCCGCATGGAACGCGTCGAGTCCCTGCTGGGCACCGACTTCACCGACCTGACCGTCCGGGCGACCGTCCACCTGGCCCTGAGCACCCAGGTGAGCCTGGCCGACGGACAGAGCGGCCCCGACGGTCACGGCGGCCCCGGCAGGCCCCGGGCCCGGCTCGGCGACCTGCTGGCGGGACCGGCGCTGGAGACCTGGGCACGGGAACTGCTGGGACGCCTCGACAGTGACGCCCGCGACCTGCGCCGGACCCTGCGCAGCTGGATCGCCGCCGGTGGCAACGCGGAGCGGGCCGCCCAGGCACTCGGCGTCCACGCACAGACCGTGCGCGAACACGTCCGCAGCGCCGAACCCGTCCTCGAACGCCGGCTGATGGCCTCCGGCGGCGACCTCTACGAGGTCGTCCTGGCCCATCTGGCGACGGGCGAACTCGTACACCCCGTGCTGCTTCGCGACGAGAGGGGCCATCCGGATCTTCCGGACGATCCGGGTCATCCGGACGCACCTGTGCACGAGTGAGTCCTGTGCCGTGCACACCGGGCATCGACGCGATTCACAGGGGTGCGCAGGTCACGTACGTTCGACACACCGCGGGGGGAACGACCGGAACGGGGGACCGGTCGCGCCCCCCGCGACGTCTCTCCGCGTGACCCGCCCCGGACCGCCCGAGGCGTCGATCACCTGGCGGATTCTCCACCCCGGCGGGGACTGACCCGCGGGCGACGGGTACTCGTCCGGCTCCGGAACGACCATCGCTGGAGGAGGCCGGACTGACCAGCAGCACGGAGACCGAGGGTGCCGACCCGCCTGAACGGCGGCTGACCCGGTAGGTGCGGAGGGGCCGGACAGACGGGTGTCCGGCCCTTCCGTCATGCCCGGACCGAAAGCCCTCGCGGCCTACGGGGCCGCGCCCTCCGGCCCTACGGCCGCTGAACAGCGCTGACCGGTCTTCCGTACCCCAGGGCGTAGTCGTACACCGACCGGATACGGAGAGACTCGTGCCGCGACGAGGACGCCATCATCGGAACACCGTGCTGCGACTGGGCACCCTCGTCGGGAGCCTCGCGTTGGTCTCGGCCTGCGGCGGGGGAGAGGACGACGCCGCCGGGAACCCGCGGCCGTCCAAGAGTTCCGCCGCGCCCGCCGCCGGCATCGTGGCCCCGGCCAGGATCGAGGTGATCGCCGGGCTGGCCGGCTGCAAGGCCGAGATCCGCATCGAGGCGGACGAGTTGCGCGAGGGAGTGTGCCACTCGGAGCAGGCCGACTACCGCATCACCACTTTCCCCGCGGAGAAGTACAAGGAGGCGTGGCTGGACGCGGCCAGTGTCTACGGGGGCAAGTACCTGGTGGGACCGGGGTGGGTGGTCAGCACCAAGGCGGAACACCTGGAACAGGCCAGGAACAAGCTCGGCGGGACCATCCGCGAGCTCAAGGGCACGTCGTAGGTTCCGCCGGGCGCGCCCCCGGCGGAACCCGCGCCGTCAGGCGACGAGCGCCGGGACCTCGCCCCGGGCCCGCCGCGGTTCGAGGACCCGTTCGGCCAGGTAGCCGAAGAGCAGCCCGAACGCGGCCCACAGGACGGCCTGGACGCCGAGGGAGGCCAGGCGGAACTCCCACAGGTCGGTGGCCGGGAAGCCCTTCGGGGTGTTGTCCCCGGCGGGCAGCACGACCATCGCCACCGCCACCGCGACGACGAAGGCCACGGCGGCCGCGGTGGAGGCGTTCCAGTTGCCCAGCGCCGGGCCCAGCCTGCGGCCCAGCAGTACCGCGCCGATCCCGAGGAGCACGCTCAGCGCGATCATCAGGACGAACAGGGCGGTGCGCTGGTCGATGCTGTCCGGGTCGCCCACCGCGGGCGGGTTCGCCGGATACTTGAGGGTGGGCACGAGGTAGACGGTGAGGAATCCGCCGAGCGCCGCGAGCCCGGCCGTCGCCCGTGCGCCGAACCGGCCGATCCGGCCCAGCGCGAAGCAGAACGCCAGCGCCATGATGCCGCCGATCGCGACCCCGAAGACGAGGACACCGGTGGCCAGTCCGGCGGTCGACTGCACGGAACGGCTGACGAGTTCCTCGCCGTGCTCGTGGGAGCCGGCCTCCTCGAAGGCGATGGCCGCGTCCACCGGGCCCTCCCCGACCAGGTAGGCGAAGACGAAGGCCAGAACGCCCGCACCGAGTCCGGCGAGCATGCCGCGCGCCAACAGGGCGCGTACGACTGTGGAGTTCATGATGGTCCGCCCCGCCTCAGTGGCAGGGGAAACCGAGCAGGTGGCGTGCGTCGTGCACCCACTCGTGGACGCCCTCGCCGGAGACGAGTGCGGTGGCGCCCTGTTCGGCGCCGACGAAGTACAGCAGGACCAGCATCAGCACGCCGAAGAAGACGGCCCAGGGGACGAG
>NZ_RSAJ01000554.1 GCF_003933965.1 Streptomyces sp. RP5T | reverse complement strand
CGCGGCATCCTGCCCTCGGGGCGGGGCGCCCACCCCGAGGGCAGGATGCCGCGTCACCCACCGACGGCGGTCAGCTGTCGTCGACCGGGAAGGTGGTCGACCCGCTGCCGCGCATCTACCGGCATCCCGACTGTCCAGGCCACGGCTGGTGGACCGGTTCGGCCGCCTGGCCGGCCGCTTCGCGCGGGACCCGGCGAGCCTGTCAGCGGGCCGACGTCCGAGCGAGCCTGTCGGTGGGGCGCCGTCCGAGCGACGATCCCCCGCGGCGCCCGGTCGGCGGCCCGATGCGCGGCAGGGTTCTTCGCCGTGCGCATGGCCGGTGGGCCGGTTCCCCGTACCGGGACCGGTCAGCGGTGACCGGTGCGCACGCCTCCCGGGTCCCCGCGTACGTGATCGCCCGCACGGCCGGCAGAGACGGGCTCGGCACCGCCGTCGCCGGGAGCGTCCCTCGCCCCCTTCCCACGTCACGCGGGCGGAGAGACAGGTCACCCCTTCTTCTTCGACGTGATCAGCTCCTCCAGTCGGTCGAACCGTTCGTGCAGGGCGTGCAGCGTCTCCGCGCCCACATGGTGTCGCCGCTTCTGCTCCCGGGCCACGAACCAGGTGGCGAGGGCTGCCGTGACCATGCCGTAGGTCGTGATCCCGACGACCATGACGACCGTGCCGACAGCGCGGCCCCACCAGGTCACGGGGTAGAAGTCGCCGTATCCGACGGTCGTCGCCGTCTCCACCGACCACCACAGGGCCTTCGGGTACGAGGTGAGGTCGGCGCCCCGCGCGCCCTCCTCGGCGAGGACCACCGCCCAGGAACCGGTGAGCATCACCGTGAGGAGCACGAGGGTCGCGCCGCCCGCCGCCTTCAGGTGGAGGGGGCGTCCGTCCCGGCCGAGCAAGAGGTCGACGACCCTGGCAAGGAATCCGGGCAGCATGCGCACTCCTCGAAGTCCGCGGGCGGGGGGCGTACGGGGCCAGTGTGGTCGCCGGGAGGAGGCCCGGCACCTCGGGCAGGGCGTTCGAGTCGCGGTTTCCGGGACAAGCTGATCATCGGACGGCACAATGGCGGCAAGGGCCGCAGGGGCGAGAAGGAGCACAGTCGTGAGCGAGAGCCACACCCCGTCGGGTGCGTCGGCGAGGCTGAACACAGGTGTGGCGCACAACGCGCGCGTGTGGAACTACTGGATCGGCGGCAAGGACCACTACGAGGTCGACCAGCGCGTCGGCGACCACGTCGCCGGGATGTTCCCGATCATCCGGGAGATCGCCCGCGCGGACCGCTGGTTCCTCGGCCGCTCGGTGCGCTTCCTCGCCGAGGAGCAGGGCATCCGGCAGTTCCTCGACGTCGGCACCGGGCTGCCGACGGTGGACAACACCCATGAGATCGCCCAGCGCATCGCGCCCGACGCGCGGATCGTCTACGTCGACAACGACCCGATCGTCCTCGTCCACGCCCGCACCCTGCTGACCAGCACCTCCGAGGGCGTCACCGACTACATCGACGCCGACGTCCACGACCCGGCCGCCATCCTCGAACGCGCCGCGGGGACGCTGGACTTCAGCAAGCCGGTCGCGGTGATGATGCTCGGCATCCTCAACTTCGTCCTCGACACCGACGAGGCGCGCAGGATCGCGCGCGAGATCATGGCCGCGATGCCCGCCGGCAGCCATCTGGCCCTGACGCACCCCACGTTCGACGCCGAGCTCGGTGGCGAGGGCCAGATCCCGGCCATGCAGTTCTGGAACGAGAACGCCACTCCGCCGATCACGGCCCGCAGCGGCGAGGACATCGCCACGTTCTTCGAGGGGCTCGACCTGCTCGAACCGGGCCTGGTCTCCTGCTCCCGGTGGCGTGCCGGCTCCGACTCCCCGGCCGTCGTACCGCAGTACGGCGCGGTGGCCGTGAAACCCTGACGCGGGATCCGTTCGGCCGAGCCCGTCGTGGAGGACGTATGACCACCCTTGCCGACCCCGTCCCCGGAGGCCGTCCCGGGGACGTGGACCGGGCCGCCGCACTGGGCGAAGAACTGTCCGCGAAGGGCGTGCACGGTGTGGTGCTCGCCTATGTGGACACCGCGGGCATCTGCCGGGTGAAGACGGTCCCGACGGCGAAGCTGCCCTCCGCCGCGGCCTGGGGCGTGGGCATGTCGCCGGTGTTCGACACCTTCCTGGCGAACGACTCCATCGTCACCACGGACACCCTGGGCTCCCCCGACGGCGATCTGCGCCTGTACCCCGACCTCGACCGGCTCGTGGCGCTGGCCGCGCAGCCCGGCTGGGCATGGGCACCGGTCGACCGGATCACGCAGGAGGGCGAGCCCCATCCGGGCTGCTCCCGCACGGCGCTGCGGCGGATCGTCACCGCGGCCGCCGAGCGGCACGGGATCACCTTCGAGGCGGGCATCGAGATCGAGTGGGCGGTGGGCCGCGGCCCGGCGGCGGAGGGCGACTTCGTGCCCGCCGTGTCGGGACCTGCGTACGGCGCCACCCGGCAGGTGGAGCTGAGCGACTACGCGGCCGAGGTGCTGGCGGCCTGCGCCCGGCAGGGGGTCGAGGTCGCGCAGCTCCATCCCGAGTACGCGGCCGGGCAGTTCGAGATCTCGACGGGCGCCCTGGACCCGGTGGCGGCCGCCGACGTCAGCGTCCTCATCCGGCAGACGATCCGGGCGGTGGCCCAGCGGCACGGGCTCGTCGTCTCCTTCTCCCCCGCGGTCTTCGCCGAGGGCGTCGGCAACGGCGGCCACCTCCATCTGTCCGCCTGGCGCGACGGCGTGAACCTCCACTCGGGCGGCAAGGGCCGGTACGGCATGACGCGCGAGGCGGAGTCGTTCGTGGCGGGTGTCCTCGCCCATCTGCACGCGCTGACGGCCCTGACCGCCCCGAGCCCGGCCAGCTATCTGCGCCTCAAGCCCTCCCAGTGGGCCGGGGTGTTCACCGCGTGGGGCCGGGAGACCCGGGAGGCGGCGGTGCGGATCGTCACCGGCACCGCGGGCCTGACCGACCGGGCGGCGAACCTGGAGCTGAAGCCGGCGGACCTGGCCGCGAACCCGTATCTCGCCCTCACCGGTCTCATCGCCGCCGGACTCGACGGGCTGACCTCGGCCATGCCCCTGCCCCGGGAGATCACCGGCGATCCGGCCCTGCTCCCCGCCGACCGGGCCACCGCCATGGGCGTACGGCGGCTGCCGACCTCCCTCTCCCAGGCGGTCCGGGCCTTCCGCGCCGACGAGCAGCTGCGGGCCGCGCTGGGGCCGGTCCTCGCCGACGCCGTGGTCGCCGTGCGCTTCGGGGAGAGCGATTCCGTGGCCGACCTGGACGACGAGCAGATCGCGGCCGCGTACCGCTGGAAGTACTGAGCATGGGCGGACGTGTCCATGAGGCCCTCGCCGCGGCCCGGCTGGTGGACCACCACTGCCACGGGGTCGTCACCGACGCTCTCGACCGGCCGGGCTTCGAGTCGCTGCTCACCGAGGGCTCGGCCTGGCCCGGGATCTCCCCCTTCGACAGCCCCGTGGGTGTGGCGGTCCGCCGGCACTGCGCGCCCCTGCTGGACCTCCCCCGCCACGCGCCGCCCGACGCCTACCTGGCCCGCCGTGCCGAACTCGGCCCGCACGAGGTCAACCGCCGCTTCCTGACCGCGGCGGGCACGGAGGTGTTCTGCGTCGACACCGGGTACGCGCCGGACCGCATCACCTCGCCCCACGAACTGGCCGGCATCGCGGGCGGGACGGCCCACGAGGTCGTACGGCTGGAGAGTGTCGCGGAGGCGGTGGCGGCGCGGGGCGTGGAACCGGACGCGTACGCGGACGCGTTCCGGGCGGCCGCTCTGGAGGCCGTGGCGCGGCCGGACGTCGTGGCCGTGAAGTCGGTCGCCGCCTACCGGACCGGCTTCGACCTGGACCCGGCGCGCCCCTCGGACGCGGAGGTGACCCGGGCTGCCGCCGACTGGCTCGCCCGCGGAGGACGGCTGGCCGATCCCGTTCTCGTACGGCATCTGCTGTGGACCGCCGTGGACCTGGGGCTGCCGCTCCAGCTGCACACCGGGTTCGGTGACAGCGACATCCGGATGCACCGGGTGGATCCGACCCACCTCACGGACTGGCTGCACCTGACCGCGGGCACCGTCCCCGTGCTGCTGCTGCACTGCTGGCCGTACCAGCGGCAGGCCGCCTATCTGGCCGCGGTGTTCGAGCAGGTGTACCTGGACGTGGGTCTCACGCTGCACCACGTCGGCCCCGCGCGGTCCCGGGCGATCCTGGCGGAGGCGCTGGAGATCACACCGTTCCGCAAGCTGCTGTACAGCTCTGACGCGTACGGCGTGGCCGAGTTCCATCTGCTCGGCGCGCTGTCCTTCCGGCAGGGTCTCGCCGGGCTGCTCCAGGAGCGGGTGGACGCCGACGAGCTGAGCCTGCCGGACGCGTTGCGCATCGCGGCCTGGACGAGCGGGGACAACGCCCGCCGCCTCTACGGACTTCCCGCCCCGTCCCCGTCCCACCAGGCGGGCGCGATCGAGCGTCCGCCGTCCCCGGAAAGTATGATCTAGCAATGTCTGACTTGACCGACACCACGCCCGGCTGGCTGAGCGCCGACGATCTCGAGCAGGCGCGCGCCCGGATGCCCATCCTGTACGTCGAGGCCGTGCCCGTGCGCGTGGACGACAGCGGCGAAGTCACCAGCGTCGGCCTGCTGCTGCGCATCGGACCCGACGGAACGGTCAGCCGGACTCTGGTCTCCGGCCGCGTTCTGCACCACGAGCGGGTCCGGGACGCCCTGTTGCGGCACCTGGAGAAGGACCTGGGACCGGTGGCGCTGCCCCGGATCCCGTCCTCCCTCCAGCCGTTCACGGTGGCGGAGTACTTCCCCACGCAGGGCATCACGCCGTACCACGACCCGCGCCAGCACGCGGTCTCCCTCGCCTACGTCGTCCCGGTGGCCGGCGACTGCCGGCCCCGGCAGGACGCCCTGGACCTGGTGTGGTTCAGCCCGCAGGAGGCCCTGTCGCCGGCGGTGGCCAGCGAGATGCCCGGCGGTCACGGGGTGCTGCTCAAGCAGGCGCTGGCGCACGTGGGCTGCGTGATCTGAGGCCCCCGGTCAGTCGGTCTCCTTGCGCTGCGTCGTGCCGGGCGCGCCGCCGTCCCGGGTCCATGCGACGACGAGTTCGTCCTTGCTGCCGAAGCGGACCAGGTGGCTGCCGACGACGCCCTCCAGGAGATCGAGGTGCTCGGACTCCGTCTCCAGCGTCAGCAGCAGCGCGCCCTCGGTGGCGGTGAGGGAGCCCTTGCCTCCGTTCTGGAAGAGCAGGCTGCCCTCACCGCTCTCCTCGTCCCACGTGGTCCGACTGCGACGCCCGAGGTGCGAGGCGAGCTGCTTGGCGTAGCGGTGGGGTCGGTCGGTGGCGACGCGGGCTTCGGAGCGGGGCATCGGAACTCCCAGGAGGGCGGTGGCGCGGTACGGACTCGATGCTCCCGCAACACCGGCCCTCCCCCACCCATTCCGCATCCCTCGCC
>NZ_RSAJ01000553.1 GCF_003933965.1 Streptomyces sp. RP5T | reverse complement strand
ACCCACGCGGCCCCCGCCCTGCTCGCGAGCGGCGTCGAGGTGGCCGATTCCGGGAACCGCGGCCGCCGGGACATGGCCGGGGTTGTCCACAGGCCGATCGGACTGTCAGCCCTCGCCAGTAGGGTGTGAGACATGGCCGACCCCTCCAGCTACCGCCCCAAACCGGGAGAGATCCCGGACACTCCCGGGGTGTACAGGTTCCGCGACGAGCACCGCCGGGTGATCTACGTCGGAAAGGCGAAAAGCCTGCGCCAGCGCCTGGCGAACTACTTCCAGGACCTGGCGAGCCTGCACCCCCGCACCCGCACGATGGTGACCACGGCCGCGTCCGTGGAGTGGACGGTGGTGTCCACGGAGGTCGAGGCCCTTCAGCTGGAGTACTCCTGGATCAAGGAGTTCGACCCCCGGTTCAACGTCAAGTACCGCGACGACAAGAGCTACCCGTACCTCGCCGTGACGATGAACGAGGAGTTCCCCCGCGTACAGGTGATGCGCGGCCACAAGCGCAAGGGCGTGCGGTACTTCGGTCCGTACGGGCACGCGTGGGCGATCCGCGACACCGTCGACCTCCTGCTGCGCGTCTTCCCCGTCCGCACGTGCTCCGCCGGCGTCTTCAAGAACGCCACCCGTACCGGCCGCCCCTGCCTCCTCGGTTACATCGGCAAGTGCTCGGCGCCCTGCGTGGACCGCGTCTCCGCCGAGGAGCACCGCGATCTGGCCGAGGAGTTCTGCGACTTCATGGCCGGCCGCACCGGCACCTACATCCGCCGTCTGGAGAAGCAGATGGCGGACGCGGCCGAGGAGATGGAGTACGAGCGGGCGGCCCGCCTGCGCGACGACATCGGCGCCCTGAAGAAAGCCATGGAGAAGAGCGCCGTCGTGCTCGCCGACGCCACCGACGCCGACCTGATGGCGGTCGCCGAGGACGAGCTGGAGGCCGCCGTCCAGATCTTCCACGTCCGCGGCGGACGTGTCCGCGGCCAGCGCGGCTGGGTCACCGACAAGGTCGAGGAGATCACCACCGGCGCCCTCGTCGAGCACGCCCTCCAGCAGCTCTACGGCGAGGAGAAGGGGGACTCCGTCCCCAAGGAGGTCCTCGTCCCCGCCCTGCCCGAGCCGGTCGAGCCCGTCCAGGAGTGGCTGACCACGCGCCGCGGCTCCCACGTCTCCCTGCGCATCCCGCAGCGCGGCGACAAGAAGGCCCTCATGGAGACCGTGCAGCGCAACGCCCTCCAGGCGCTCGCCCTGCACAAGACCAAGCGCGCCTCCGACCTCACCACGCGCTCGCGTGCCCTGGAGGAGATCGCCGAGGCCCTCGACCTGGACAGCGCCCCGCTCCGGATCGAGTGCTACGACATCTCCCACCTCCAGGGCGACGACGTGGTCGCGTCCATGGTCGTCTTCGAGGACGGCCTCCAGCGCAAGAGCGAGTACCGCCGCTTCCAGATCAAGGGATTCGCCGGGCAGGACGACGTCCGGTCCATGCACGAGGTGATCTCCCGCCGGTTCCGGCGCTATCTCGCCGAGAAGGAGAAGACGGGGGAGTGGGCCGACGGCGAGGACGGCCTCACCGAGGACGACGGCCGCCCCAAGAAGTTCGCCTACCCGCCCCAGCTCGTCGTCGTCGACGGCGGGCAGCCCCAGGTCGCCGCCGCCAAGAGGGCCCTGGACGAGCTGGGCATCGACGACATCGCCGTGTGCGGCCTCGCCAAGCGGCTGGAGGAGGTCTGGCTGCCGGAGGAGGACGACCCGGTCGTGCTGCCCCGCACCAGCGAAGGCCTGTACCTTCTCCAGCGGGTCCGTGACGAGGCCCACCGCTTCGCCATCACCTACCAGCGCACCAAGCGGACCCAGCGCTTCAGGTCGAGCCCGCTCGACGACGTCCCCGGCCTCGGGGACACGCGCAAGCAGGCCCTGCTGAAACATTTCGGGTCCTTGAAGAAACTACGATCCGCCACCATCGACCAGATCTGCGAGGTCCCCGGCATAGGCCGCAAGACGGCCGAGACGATCGCCGTGGCCCTCGCCCAGGCGGCCCCGGCCGCGCCCGCCGTGAACACGGCGACTGGAGAGATCATGGAGGAGGAGGAACCCGGCACCACGGGTTCCGGCGGGGACCCCGTGACGGCGGGCGCCCCGGACGAACGACGGGGGCAGGAGACATGAATGTGAACGAGCACGAAGAACAACAGGCCCAGAGCGGAGACGACGCACAGGTGAGTACGGGCACGACCCTCGACGCGGGCGGGGTCCCGGAGGCGGCCATCCCCGAGCTGGTGATCATCTCCGGCATGTCCGGCGCCGGCCGCTCCACCGCCGCGAAGTGTCTGGAGGACCTCGGCTGGTTCGTCGTCGACAACCTCCCGCCCGCGCTGATCCCCACCATGGTGGAGCTCGGCGCCCGCTCCCAGGGCAACGTCGCCCGGATCGCGGTGGTCGTCGACGTCCGCGGCCGGCGCTTCTTCGACAACCTCCGCGAGTCCCTCGCCGACCTGGAGGCCAAGCACGTCACCCGGCGGATCGTCTTCCTGGAGTCCTCCGACGAGGCCCTGGTGCGCCGCTTCGAGTCCGTGCGCCGCCCGCACCCCCTCCAGGGCGACGGCCGCATCGTCGACGGCATCGCCGCCGAGCGCGAGCTCCTGCGCGAGCTGCGCGGCGACGCCGACCTGGTCATCGACACCTCCAGCCTCAACGTCCACGAGCTGCGCGCCAAGATGGACGCCCAGTTCGCCGGCGAGGAGGAGCCCGAGCTCAGGGCCACCGTCATGTCCTTCGGCTTCAAGTACGGCCTCCCGGTCGACGCCGACCTGGTCGCGGACATGCGGTTCCTGCCCAACCCGCACTGGGTCCCGGAGCTGCGCCCCTTCACCGGCCTCAACGAGGAGGTGTCGGCGTACGTCTTCAACCAGCCCGGCGCCAAGGAGTTCCTCGACCGCTACGCCGAGCTGCTGCGCCTCATCGCGGCCGGCTACCGCCGCGAGGGCAAGCGGTACGTGACCATCGCCATCGGCTGCACCGGCGGCAAGCACCGCTCGGTCGCCACGTCGGAGAAGCTCGCCGCGCGCCTCGCGGCCGAGGGTGTGGAGACGGTGGTCGTACACCGGGACATGGGACGGGAATGACCGCACGTAGTCCGCGGCTGAGCAGGCTGCGCCGGGCCGTCCCCGAAGGGCGGGCGGCCCGTCCCTCCGAGGCCCGCGGTGCCAGGCCCCGCCGGCGCGGCTCCCAGCCCAAGGTGGTCGCGCTCGGCGGCGGCATGGGCCTGTCCGCCTCGCTCGCCGCCCTGCGGCGGATCACCGGCGACCTCACCGCCGTCGTCACCGTGGCCGACGACGGCGGCTCCAGCGGGCGCCTGCGCGACGAGCTGGGCGTCCTGCCGCCCGGCGATCTGCGCAAGGCGCTGGCCGCGCTGTGCGGCGACGACGAGTGGGGCCAGACCTGGGCCCGCGTCATCCAGCACCGCTTCCACTCCAAGGGCGACCTGCACGAACACGCGGTCGGCAATCTGCTGATCGTCGCCCTGTGGGAGCAGCTCGGCGACCACGTCCAGGCCCTCGACCTGGTCGGCAGGCTCCTGGGCGCGCACGGACGCGTGCTGCCCATGTCCGCCGTGCCTCTGGAGCTCCAGGCCCTGGTCAAGGGACACGACCCGGAGCGGCCCGAGGACGTGGACACCGTACGGGGACAGGCGACCGTGGCCCTGACCCCGGGCGAGGTGCTGTCGGTGCACGTGGTGCCGCACGACCCGCCCGCGGTGCCCGAGGCGGTGGAGGCGGTCCGGGACGCGGACTGGGTGGTCCTCGGCCCCGGCTCGTGGTTCTCCTCGGTCATCCCGCACCTGCTGGTGCCCGAACTGCTGGACGCGCTCATCCAGACGAAGGCGCGCCGGGTACTCTCCCTGAACCTCGCACCGCAGCCGGGAGAAACCGATGGCTTCTCCCCGCAGCGTCATTTGGAGGTTTTGGGACGACACGCCCCTAAACTCGCCCTGGACGTGGTGCTGGCCGACCAGGCCGCCGTGCCCGACCGCGACTCCCTGACCGATGCCGCCAAGCGGTTCGGTGCCGCGGTCGAGCTGGCGCCGGTGGCCCGGCCCGACGGAACCCCGAGGCACGACCCGGAGCTGTTGGCCGCCGCGTACGACCGTATTTTTCGGATGCATGGAAGGATCGGCCCATGGCGATGACGGCAGCGGTGAAGGACGAGATCTCCCGGCTCCCCGTCACCCGTACCTGCTGCAGAAAGGCGGAGGTCTCCGCCATCCTGCGGTTCGCCGGCGGCCTCCACCTGGTGAGCGGGCGCATTGTGATCGAGGCGGAGCTGGACACCGCGATGGCGGCCCGCAGACTCAAGCGGGACATCCTGGAGATCTTCGGTCACAGCTCCGAGCTGATCGTGATGGCTCCGGGCGGACTGCGCCGCGGCTCGCGTTACGTCGTCCGGGTCGTCGCGGGCGGTGACCAGCTGGCCCGCCAGACCGGCCTGGTCGACGGCCGGGGCCGGCCGATCCGGGGCCTGCCCCCGCAGGTCGTCTCCGGTGCCACCTGTGACGCCGAGGCCGCCTGGCGCGGGGCGTTCCTGGCGCACGGCTCGCTCACCGAGCCCGGCCGGTCCTCCTCCCTGGAGGTGACCTGCCCGGGTCCGGAGGCCGCGCTCGCCCTGGTCGGCGCGGCCCGCCGGCTGTCGATCGCCGCCAAGGCCCGCGAGGTGCGCGGCGTGGACCGCGTGGTCGTCCGCGACGGTGACGCGATCGGCGCCCTGCTCACCCGTCTGGGTGCCCACGAGTCGGTGCTCGCCTGGGAGGAGCGCCGGATGCGCCGGGAGGTGCGGGCCACGGCCAACCGGCTCGCCAACTTCGACGACGCCAACCTGCGCCGCTCCGCGCGGGCGGCGGTCGCCGCCGGGGCCCGGGTGCAGCGGGCCCTGGAGATCCTCGCCGACGACGTGCCCGAGCACCTCGCCGCGGCCGGGCGGCTGCGCATGGAGCACAAGCAGGCCTCCCTGGAGGAGCTGGGCGCGCTCGCCGACCCGCCGCTGACCAAGGACGCCGTCGCCGGCCGGATCCGCCGGCTGCTCGCGATGGCCGACAAGCGCGCCTCCGACCTCGGCATCCCGGGCACGGAGTCCAGCATCACGGAGGAGATGGCCGACAACCTGGTCGGCTGACCGCCCGTCACCACGCCGGTGCCGACGCCCGCTTGCGGTCGTCGGCACCGGCTTTTGCCCATCCGCGAGGCACCCTTGACTGGATCATGAACTGTCATGAGCCTGGCATCTGTTCGCTGCTGTGGCGGACCACCGCAAGGGGGGCTCATGAGACGAAGAGCGAGACCGATCCTCGCTGTTGGCGCACTCCTCCTCGGCGGCGCGGGCCTCGCGCCCGTCGCCCATGCCGCGCAGAGCGCCGGTTCTCCTGATCCGAACGAAGTCAAGGTCTACCGCGCCGAGGTCACCAGCGGGCAGGTACCCCTGCTGCTGGCGGCCGGGCAGGACGGCCACGAA
>NZ_RSAJ01000552.1 GCF_003933965.1 Streptomyces sp. RP5T | reverse complement strand
CATGAAGGACACGCCATGACACGCCCCACCCCCGCCACGCACACCCAGCTCGACCAGCTGCTCACCGGACTCGTGGAGCGGGTCGCCGACGTGACGCAGGCTGTCGTGCTCTCCGAGGACGGGCTTGTCGTCAGCAAGTCCACCGGGTTCCTGCGCGACGACGCCGAGCGGCTGGCGGCGACCGCGTCCGGCCTGATGAGCCTGAGCAAGGGCGTCAGCATGGACTTCCGGGGCGGCCCGGTGCGCCAGGCGCTCATCGAGATGGCGAACAGCTTCCTGATCCTCACCTCGGCGGGACCCGGCGCGCACCTCGTCGTCCTCACGGGGCCGAACGCCGACGTCGGCGTGGTGGCGTACCAGATGAACATGCTGGTGAAGAAGATCGGCGAGCACCTCAGCGCGGCACCACGGGCCGGCATCGGCCCCACCGGCGGGTGAGGTGACCGACAGCGACGCGCCGGGCCGGCTGGTGCGTCCGTTCGCCCTGACCGGGGGACGGACCCGGCCCAGCCGCGCCGACTTCACCCTCATCACGACGGTGACCGCGGTGGACCCGCCCCCGGAAGGCGCCCCGCGCCCGCAGGCCGAGCAGACCCGCATCCTGCGCCGGTGCGCCCGCCCGGTCGCCGTGGCGGAGCTGGCCGCGCTGCTCGACCTCCCGGTCAGCGTGGTCGTGATCATGCTGTGCGACCTCCTGGAGGAGGGCCTGATCACCGCGCGCCCGCCGCGCCCGGTCTCGCCCCGCTCCCCGGACCTGGACCTGTTGCAGAAAGTGAGGGAAGGCCTTGGCCGGCTCTGACACGCTCGCCACCGGGTCGGCCGGTGCGCCCGCCGCGCCCGACACCGTCAAGATCCTCATCGCCGGGGGCTTCGGAGTCGGCAAGACCACGATGGTCGGGTCGGTCAGCGAGATCACCCCGCTGCGCACGGAGGAACCGCTGACCATCGCGGGCCTGGGCGTCGACGACCTCGCCGGCATCGAGGAGAAGCGGGCCACCACCGTGGCCATGGACTTCGGCCGGATCACCATCAGCGACGAGCTCGTGCTCTACCTCTTCGGCACGCCGGGCCAGCAGCGGTTCTGGTTCATGTGGAACGACCTCGCCGTGGGGGCCCTGGGCGCGGTCGTCCTCATCGACGTCCGCCGCCCGGAGTCGAGCTTCGCCGCCGTGGACTTCTTCGAACGCCGGCGCATCCCCTTCGTCGTCGCCGTGAACGGCTTCGACGGCAGGCACCCCTACCCGGCGGAGGACATCAGGGAGTCCCTGGCCCTCGGGGAGAACGTTCCGGTGGTGCTGTGCGACGCGCGCCGGCGCGAGTCGTCCCGGGACGTGCTGATCGCGCTCCTGGACCTGCTGATCGCGGCGGCGGTCGACTAGGGCGTGTTGCGAAAGTCCCGTCGTTCGCCCGAAGGGCGGGCCTCGCGGCGTCAGGTGCGTGCTCTCGGCGTGCCGGGCGGAAGCCCTCGTACTGGATGTACTTGGGCTTTCGCCCGGTGCGGCGAGAGTGCGTGCATGGCGTCGCGAGGCAGGCGGGACTTTCGCAACACGCCCTACGCGCCCGCCCGGCGGATCGTGCCGAGGCCGCGGGACCTGGCACGCCGGTCTGCCGCGTCGTCGTCACTCGCCGGCGCCCCGCGGCTCGGCACCGGCGGTACGACCACTCACCTCGCCCCGCGGCCAGGCACCAGTGGTACGACCACTCACCTCGCCCCGCGCGGGCGGGAGTTCGGCCGTCTACGCCGAGGCCCGGCGTGGAGTCGCCTCCGCGCCGGGCCGGGTCCGTTCCGGGGCTGCCGGAGCCGTCAGCCGAGGCCGTTCGACTTCAGCCAGGCCTTCGCCACGTCCAGCGGGTCCTTGTTCTCCAGCTGGACCTGGTAGTCCATGTCGAGAAGCGCCTTCGTGTCCAGCTTGGCCGAGACCGCGTTCAGGGCGGCCACGCCCTCCTGGGTGAGCCCGGACTTGTAGACCAGCGGGGTCACGTTCGCGAAGCCGAAGAGGTTCTTCGGGTCCTTGAGGACGACGAACTTCTCCTTGGTGATGGTCGGGTCGGTCGTGAAGATGTCCGCGGCCTGCACGGTGTTCTTCTTCAGGGCCGCCTGGGTGAGCGGACCGCCCGCGTCGAGGGCCTTGAAGGACTTGAACTTCAGCCCGTACTGGGCCTCGAGGCCGAGCAGACCCTGCTGCCGGGTCTGGAACTCCGGAGAGCCGCCGATGACCAGGTCCGGGGCGATGTCCTTGAGGTCGGCGAGGGTCGACTCGGCGGTCAGGTCGTACTTCTTCGCGGTGTCCGCGTTGACCGAGACCGAGTCCTTGTCCTCCGCCGGTGCCGAGTCCAGCAGCGTCAGCTTGGAGTCGAGCTTCGCCTTGACCGCGGCGTTCACGGCCTCGGCCGACTCCTGCTTCGCGTCCTTGTCGAGGTAGGCCAGCAGCGAGCCGTTGTACTCGGGCAGGACGGTGATGGAGCCGTTCTTCAGCAGGCCGTAGGTGGTCTCGCGGCTGCCGATGTTGGGCTTGTAGGTGACCTTGACGCCCTTGGCCTTCAGGGCCTCGCCGTAGATGTCGGCGAGCAGGATGCTCTCGGCGAAGTTGTTCGAGCCGACGACGACGGTGTCACCGCTCGCGGCGCCCCCGGTGTCCTCGCTCAGCGGGTCGGAGTTGTCGTCGGAGGACCCGCACCCCGCCAGCAGCACCGTGGCGGCGGCGAGCGCGACGGCGGCCACGCCGGGGTTCTTCCTCATGGACCTGCGGTGTGCGGCGGTGTAAGTCACGATTCCTGTTCCGGAACTCAGGGGATTCAAGGGGGTAAGGGCGTTCGAAGGGGAAGCCCTTGCACTGATCCAATCCAGCCTGTTCTCACTCAGTCAAGACCGGACTGGTCACAATTGACCTCACCCTGTGGACTGTTGTGAAGGAAGCGCGAAACCGGTACGCGGGGTGCGACTCGGGTTGTAACGGATTCTTGACTCAGGTCGGCAACAAGCGCTGTCCGAAGAGGCTGTAGTCTCGCCGCAGTTGGCGCCGGTCACACAGGCGTGCGGGAGCCACGCAGGTGTCCCTGCGCACCGTCCTGTAGCGATCAGAATCGGTCAGAAGCGCTCACGCGCGTCGGCCGAGACACCCACGAAGGAGGGCTGGTGTCCACGAACGAGGTGGACGTGTCCACCCGGTCGGCACCGCCGCCGGACCGGAGCGGCGCACGCGGCAGCCGGGGGCTGCGGGACTTCGCCGAGCGCTGGCCTTTCCGGCGCAAGCTGAACGTCCTGGTGGGCGTGCCGCTCGCGGTGGTCGCCGTGCTGCTGGCCTATCTCTTCGCCGACCAGGTCGGCCAGTCCCAGGACGCCTCGGACGCGGCACAGCTGGTGCGGGACAGCGCCCAGGTGGCCAAGCTCGTCGGGCAGTTGGAGGCCGAGCACCAGCAGGCCGTGCTGCTGTCGGTGCGCCACCAGTCCAACCGGGCCGGGGACACCCCCTCGCAGAGTGCCTACCGCGAGGCCCAGATCCGCGTCGACAACCAGGTCGAGCAGGTCCGCGCGACCTTCGGCGACCGGCTGCCGCAGGAGGAGGCCCAGGCCCTTCGCGAGGTCAGCGGCCTGGAGGACCTGCGCAACACCATCGAGAGGGCCTACCTGCCCGCCGACAACATCGACCCCGCCTACAGCGACGCCGCCAAGGGCCTGATCGACGGCCTCGGCCTCGACCGCAACCCGGCCCTGGCCGCCACCTTCACCGGCAACCTGCTCGACTCGCTGCTGCGCGCCGACGCCGCGCACGGCTCCTTCGAGACCGGTGTCTTCTCCGCGACGACCGGCGACTCCAACGCCCTCATCGAGCTGATCGGCGCGATCGGCTCCTTCGACGAGTACACCCACCAGGTGGAGCGCTTCGGCAGGTTCGCCACGCCGGGGCAGGCCGAACAGCTCGGCGACATCGAGCACAACATGGCCCAGGCGACGATCGCCCGGCAGTACGCCGAGCTGCAGATCGACCCCGGCTCGCTCCAGGCGGAGACCCAGGCCGAGATCAAGGACGCCTTCCAGACGGCGCTCGACTCCTACCCGGACTACCGCGCCCAGGCCCGGACCCGGCTGAAGACCACCACCTCGCTCATCGACCAGATCGCCGACCGCGCCGACACCGCCTCCCGCGACGCCCGCTCCAACGCGGCCTGGCTGCTCGGATCAGCACTGCTGGGCTTCGTGCTCTGGCTCGCCTTCTCGGTCGCCGTCCGGCGCTCGGTGGTGCGCCCGGTGCAGGCGCTCACCGGTGCCGCCAGGCAGGTCGCCGAGGTGGCCGGGCGTGAGCTGGCCCGCGTGGCCGACGACGACACCGAGGACACCGGGACGCCGCGGCTCCAGGAGATGCCGGTCACCGCGAAGGACGAGATCGGCGACCTCGCCGACGTGTTCAACCAGGTGCAGACCACCGCGGTCGCGCTCCTGGAACGCCAGGTGCTCAGCCGCCGCAACGTCGCCGAGATGTTCGGCAACGTGGGCCGCCGGGTCAGCAACCTCACCACCCGGCAGCTGGCCCTGATCGACGCGGTCGAGCGCGGCGAGACCGACCCGGCGCTGCTGGAACGCCTCTACAGCATCGACCACATCGCGGTGCGCCTGCGCCGCAACGCCGACAGCCTGATGCTGCTCGCCGGCATCCGCGAGACCGTCCTCGACTCGGGACCGCTCGCCCTGACCAACGTGGTCCGTGCGGCGCTCGGCCAGATCGAGGGCTTCCAGCGGGTGTCCCTGCAGGCCGGCACGGAGGTCATGGTCGAGCCGGACATCATCGGCGACCTCACGCTGATGGTGGCCGAACTCGTCGAGAACGCCGTGTCGTTCTCCCCGGCCGGCAGCCCCGTCGAGGTGATCGTCAAGGACAGCCACGAGGGCGCGCTGGTCGTGATCTCGGACCACGGTCTCGGCATGAGCACCGAGCGCCTGGCGGAGGAGAACGCCCGCCTCATCCGCCGCGAACGCCTCGACCTCGTCCCGACGAAGGTGCTCGGCCTGTTCGTGGTGGGCACCCTGGCCCGCCGCTGGGAGGTGGGCGTGGTCCTGTCCCGCACCCCGGGAGGCGGCGTGACGGCGGAGGTGACGATCCCGTCCGCCCTGCTGCTCACGATGAGCCCGCTGACGGCCGCCACCGGCGTTTCGGCGACAGCCACGGCCCCGGACACGGCGGCGGACGCGGGCGCACACGCCGGCACGGTCGCCGCCGCGGTCACGGACTCCCGTACGGTCCCGGCGGGCGCGGCGCGTGCCGTCGCGTCGCCGGCCTCCGGCACGGGGACCCGCCCGGCACCGGCCTGGGCCTCGGACCCCGGCCCGGAGACGACACCGGCCCCGGATCCGGTCCGAGCGACAGGTCCTACGGCCGTACGGCCCGACTCCGGCCAGGAGGCGCCCGGCGCCCCGGCGGACCGGCACACCGCGACCGCCGCGCCCGGCGTCACGGGAGCCGTTCCGGGCGAGGGCGGTCCCGCTCCCCTGCCCCGCCGGGTCCCCCAC
>NZ_RSAJ01000551.1 GCF_003933965.1 Streptomyces sp. RP5T | reverse complement strand
GTCCCGCACCGCCGCGGCCATCATCTCCCCAGCTCCTTGCGCCGCCGGAAGGTCAGCGAGCCGCGCTCCCGGCCGCCGTTGCGATGGGAGTTGCCCTCCGTGCCCTTGACCAGGCCCAGTTCACCGGCGAGCGTCCACAGGGCCTGCTTGACCGTGCCCTTGGCGTCGAGTTCGTGGACCCGTCCCGCGTCCACCGCGCCCTGGAGCTCCTTGAAGTTCGCCGGGATCACGGTCGCCGCGACGCCCGTGCCGGTGATCTTCTGGATGAGCGCGGGCTGGATCTCCGTACCGCGGCTGTGGCGGTTGACGACGACGGTGGTCTCCTCGGCCTTGCGGACCTGGAGCCGGTCCCACATCCGCACGGCACGCTTGGCGCCGCGTACCGCGACCACGTCCGGGGTGGTGACGAGCAGGGCCGTGTCGGCCATCTCCACGACCGCCGCGCCGGCCCCGCTGAGCTGGGCCCCGCAGTCGACGACGACGACCTCGTAGCGGGAGCGCAGGGCGCTGACGATCTGCCGGGCGGCGCGCTCGGTGACCTCCTCGCCGCGTTCGCCCTCGCCGGGGGCGAGCAGCAGCGCGAGGCCGGTGTCGTGGGAGAAGACGGCGTCGGCGAGGACGCGTGGCGAGATGTCGGTGATGGTGGCGAGGTCCACGACCGAGCGGCGGAACTGCACGTCCAGGTAGGAGGCGATGTCGCCGGTCTGGAGGTCCAGGTCGAGCAGGGCGGTGGTGCGGCCGGACGCCTGGGCGGCGAGGGCGAGCTGGATGGCGGTGGTGGTGGCGCCGACGCCGCCCTTGGCCCCGCTGACGGTGACGACGGTGCCGCCGACGCCGGTGAACACGTCGGTGGCGGCGCCCAGGTGCCGTCGTACGCCCGTGGACCACTGGGCGACCGCGTGCACCCGGGTGGCGAGTTCCTCGTAGCCGAGCGGGAGGGCGATGAGGCCGCGGGCGCCGTAGTCCATGGCGGCCTGGAAGAGGCCGGGGCTGACGTCGGAGGTGACGAGGATGACGCCGACGGCCGGGAAGCGCAGGGCGACCTCGCGGATGAGCTCCAGGGCGGGGACGGGTCCGATGCGCTCGTGGACGACCACGACCTCGGGCAGTTCGTCGATCGACTCGGACGCCAGGCGCGCGAGGGTGTCGATGAGCTGGGTGGAGTCGGTGACCGGGGCGACGGGCTCGGCGTCCGGCAGCTGGCTGAGCAGCGTGGTGAGGGAGCGGACCGCGTCCGCGTCGCCGACTGCCGGGAGGATCCTCGTGGGCATGGCGGCCTCTCACTTGTCCTTCGCGAGTTCGTACGTGCGCTGCTGCTCGGGCACGGTCCCGGTCTCGCCCGGGGCCACCAGCGCGAGCCTGACCCGCTTGGCGAAGGACTCGGCGTACGTGATGCGCTGGGCGTCGAGGGCGGAGAGCGCGAAGGTGATGGGCCGGGCCTCGGTGGCCGCGCGGGTGCGGTCGTCGGCGTCGGGCTGGAGCGGGGTGAGGTCGCCGACGTCCAGGACGCGCGCGTTCGTCACGATGATCTTGGACTGGTCGGGATCGCCTTCCTTCTGCCCCTCGAAGGTCGCGTACACGTTGACCGCGGAACCCGCCGTGATCTTGCCCGCCACACCGGTCGCCGCGTCAATCATGATGGCGATCTCCTGCTGCCCGGGCTGGAGCGCGGGCTGGTCGACGATCATGTCGCTCTGGAGCAGCGAGCCCTTCTTGAGGGTCGTCACGGCGATCTTGTCGCGGATGGCGGCGAGGTCGGTGACCGCGTTGGCGGACAGCCAGCGCTCGGGCATCTCGGTCTTCTCGAACTGCTCCGCGCTCAGCCGGGTGTAGGGCTCGATGTCCTTCTTGACCTCGTACGCCGTGACTTCGGGGCCGACCTTGGACTTCACGTCGTCGATGACGGAGAGCACGCCGGCGAAGGCCGCGAGGGCGCCCAGGACCGACAGGAGCAGGAGTATCACGCCGCGGCGCTGACGGGAGTTCATGAACCGTACAACCTCGTTGGGGGGCTCGGTCGAGCGGAATCGGGGACGGGGGCGATCCGGTACGGCTCACCCGGCGGGCAGTTGGTGCCTTGGTTGCTGCTGGTGCTGCTGGTGCTGGGGAACGGGTGCCACGGGTGCGGTGGCCGAGCAGAAGACGCAGCGGTCGCCGATGACGTCGATACCGCACCAGTGGCAGATGTTCTGCCGTACCGAGGTGACCAGTTGGTAAAGGACGGACAGGTCGGGCAGGAAGGCGCAGAACTCGATCAGCCTGCCGGTGCCCCACCACTCGGCGGACTCGGCTGGCAGCGGGGCCTCGCGCAGCCCCTGGATCCGCCAGGACTTGGCGAGGGACCCGGAGACCCAGTCGGACGGGAGCTGGCCGCGGGCGACGAGCATCGAGGTGGCGAACTCCGGGCCGGCGAGCGTGGTGTCCGGGGTGATCCTGACGAGCTGCGGCTGGGGGTGGGCGAGCACGGCGAACTGGCTGCCCGGCACCCAGGACTTGGCGTGCTGCTTCAGCCCGACGGGGACCCGGTCGAGCTTGGCCACCGAGCCGAGGAGCGCGCCCGCGTGGAGGTAGTGGGTGAGCAGCCGGCCGGCCGAGGCGAGGACGCCGGGGCTGAGGTCGCAGGAGGCGAGCTGTCTCAACTGCCGGGCGAGGACGGCGAGTCCGAGCGGTGGCAGATCGGGCTGGAACAGGGCGATCCGGTCGCTCTCCAGCAGGGACCGCACGGTGCGCAGCCGCTGGTCCACCGCCGGGGGCACGGCACGGGAGTACACGACGACCACGTGGCCGTGCTGGTCGATCAGCGTCTGGAGGACGGCTAGCGAGTGGTCCAGCGGCTGCCGGTCCAGGCCGTCGAGCACGACTGCGGGCAGGGTCCGCTCGTCCTGCGCCGGCAGCGCCATGTCGGCGCCGGTCACTGCGATGGCAGTTGGCACGCGCAGCTCCCCGTATCCCATGCCCGAGGGTCCGACGGATCACTCCGGCACACCCGGTCGACTTCACTGCGTGACTACCTGAGCACTGTAACCACGGCTCTGTGACCGGAGAACAGCGATTCCGTGACTTCCTGGCCTGCCTGACGGACCAAAAGGGGGCGATTACCGCCCAGATGGGGCGCACTTGCCACGTGCGAGGGCCGGAGAAGGGCCAGTTGCGCATCCATCCTCGACGTCCTTCTTGACAGCGGGATTGGTCTGGACCAACTCTCTTGTCATGCCCATAATCAGCAGACAACGGCTCTGGACGACGACCGTCCTCACGGCCCTCGCCCTGGGGTTCGCGGGACCGGCCGCCGCCGCGGACGTCAACAACGCGAAGAACGCCGGCTTCGAGTCCGGCCTGACCGGCTGGACCTGCTCGGCCGGCAGCGGTACGACCGTCTCCTCCCCCGTGCACGGCGGCGCGGCCGCGCTGAAGGCGACGCCCGCCGGGCAGGACAACGCCAAGTGCGTCCAGACGGTGGCCGTGAAGCCGAACTCGACGTACACGCTGAGCGCCTGGGTGCAGGGCGGCTACGCCTACCTGGGCGCGACCGGCACCGGCACCACGGACGTGTCGGCCTGGACCCCGGACTCCGCCTCCTGGAAGCAGCTGACGACCACCTTCACCACGGGCGCCTCGACGACCTCGGTGACGGTGTACACGCACGGCTGGTACGGCCAGGCCGCCTACCTCGCCGACGACGTGTCGGTGTACGGCCCGGACGGGGGCGGGGGCGGCGACCCGGCCCCGACGGTCCCCGGGACGCCGGGCGGCCTGACGGTCTCCGGCACGTCGTCCTCGTCGGTCTCCCTGGCCTGGAACGCGGTCTCGGGAGCCACGGGCTACCACGTCTACCGCGACGGCACGAAGGTCACCGCGGTGACCGGGACCTCGGCGACCGTGACCGGGCTCGCCGCCTCGACCTCGTACGGCTTCCAGGTCACGGCGGTGAACGCGGCGGGTGAGTCGGCGAAGTCGGGCGCGGTGACGGGCACGACGAGCGCGTCGACGGGCACCGGGGGCGGCGCGGTGCCGAAGCACGCGGTCACCGGGTACTGGCAGAACTTCGACAACGGGGCGACGGTGCAGAAGCTGTCGGCCGTGCAGTCGCAGTACGACATCATCGCGGTGGCGTTCGCGGACGCGACGACGACCCCGGGTGCCGTTTCCTTCACCCTCGACTCGGCCGGGCTCGGCGGGTACACGGTCGACCAGTTCAAGGCGGACATCAGGGCGAAGCAGGCGGCCGGGAAGAAGGTCGTCGTCTCCGTGGGCGGGCAGAACGGCACGGTCTCGGTGAACGACCCGGCCTCCGCCGCGAACTTCGCGAACTCGGTGTACGCGCTGATGCAGACGTACGGCTTCGACGGCGTCGACATCGATCTGGAGAACGGGCTCAACGCGACCTACATGTCACAGGCGTTGCGATCGCTGTCGGCGAAGGCCGGGTCCGGGCTGGTCCTCACGATGGCGCCCCAGACCATCGACATGCAGTCGACCTCCAACGCGTACTTCCAGACCGCGCTGAACGTGAAGGACATCCTCACCGTCGTCAACATGCAGTACTACAACAGCGGTTCGATGCTGGGCTGCGACGGCAAGGTCTACTCCCAGGGCTCGGTGGACTTCCTGACCGCCCTGGCCTGCATCCAGCTGGAGGGCGGGCTGGCACCGTCCCAGGTCGGGCTGGGTCTGCCGGCGTCGACCCGCGGGGCGGGCAGCGGTTACGTCTCCCCGACGGTGGTGAACAACGCCCTGGACTGCCTGACCAGGGGCACCGGGTGCGGCTCCTTCAAGCCCCCGCGGACCTACCCGGACCTGCGCGGCGCCATGACCTGGTCGACGAACTGGGACGCGACGGCGGGCAACACCTGGTCGGGCACGGTGGGACCGCACGTGCACGGGCTGCCGTAGCCGCGGGCCAGGACGCGGCCGGGTGGCCGCCCTGAACAACCGGCACGACTCGCCGTCCCGTCCCACCGATCGTCGGGCTCAGCCCGTGCACGCCGGCACCCGGAACGCCACCGGGGCCGGCGCGCACGGGACCGATCGCATGGACCGGACGGCCGTAACGCACGACGCCCGTCACCGCCAGGCCGACCGACGCCCACGTGACGCGCACGCGCGAGAAGCGGCGCCGAGCCGGACGGGCCGCGGAGGCGGCGCACGACCACCGTTGCCTCCGCTCTCCGTCCCTCATGGATCCGCGGCTCGCCATTCCCTGGTCACGCCAGCGGTCGGTAGTACCCCAGGATCGGTGCCAGTTGGGCGAACCAGCGGCCCAGGGTGTCGCGGGTCCTCGCGTCGACCACGCACTCGTAGAAGCAGCCGTCGAGGTGGACGACCGCCACCATCAGGGTCTTGCCGTTCGGGCCGGCCTTGTAGTGGACGCTGCGGATCTCGTTCCAGGGGAACTCGGCGGAGTGGCCGTGGTCCTCGAAGGCGACGCCCGCGGAGTCGACGACGACGGAGTTGTGGCGGTCCACCGCCATGAACTCCGGGCCCTCGACGACCGGTGGGGGCGGCGGCTGCCCGGTGAACGCC
>NZ_RSAJ01000550.1 GCF_003933965.1 Streptomyces sp. RP5T | reverse complement strand
ACCGTACGCCCCCACCCACGCCACCCGCTGTGAACCGGACCCCGGATGCCGAGAACGCCTTCAACGCCGGTGATCCTGCCAGCAGGGAAGCGCCTGTTCGTCGCCTCCCGCGCGACCACAACTGCCGCTGTCCGTGGCGGCCCTCCGCTCAGGAGAGCTTGACCGTCGATACGGTGGTGACGGTGACGGTGTCGTCGCACTCGGCGAACTGGCCGTCGTCCAGGGCCATCTGGTGCGCCCCGGACCCCGGCAGTTGGACCACCATGGTGGGGTACACCACGGGCGCCGAACCGGACACGCAGTATCCGTCGCCTTCTCCCTGCACCTGTACGAAGGTCAGCTTCACCCAGGCCTTGCCGCCGGGGGCCACCTTCACCGACGCCGCGGTTCCGGTCGACTTGACGGTGAGCGGGACGTTCATCTCGGGAGAGCCGTTCCCGGCGCCGGCCACCGTGGGGTCCGGAGACGTTGGTGAACTCGACGACGGCCGCCCCGGTCCCCGTACCGCTGGGCCGTACATCGGCCTGACGGGCGGTCGCCTTCAGGCTGCCCGCGGCGCAGGTCGCCGCCGAACCGGCCGCCGAGGGTGCGGACGACGAAGGCGCGGAGGCGGTGGGCGAGGGCAGGGAGGCCGACGGAGTCGAGGGGCCGGAGGGCGTGTGGGAGCCGGAGGCTGAGCCGCCGGGCTTCGGGGCGCCGGGCGTGAGGGACGAGCTCGCCGAGTCGGCGGCCCCGGACGGGGTGACGCCGCCGTCCGCGGTGCCCGCTCCGCCTCCACCGGGCTGACATCCCGCCACCGCCAGCGCCGTCGAAGCCACGACAACCGCCATCGCCGCACCGCGCATCTTGCTCACGTACCGCATGCTGTCCCCCGAGTTCCAGTTGTCCGGAGTGTGGCTCCTTGCCACTCCCGTCGAACCAGACAGGACCGTGGGCCCGGCAGTTCTCCCACACTCCGACCTGTTACCCACCGGTGACGAAATCCGGCCACAACCGCCGTGGAATGGCCCGAACCGGCTGTTGGCAGCGGCTTCCGGCCGGAGGAGCGACCACCGTCACCAAGTCGGAAGCCGATGCTTGGACCGACACCGCCGCATGTCAGACGCCCGGTGACTCGATCGGGACCCGTACCGGCCCCTTCCGAACGGGCGGCACAAGAGCAGCCTTTACGATTTGTGCACCATGCTGCGGTTGAGAGTGCTCGGGTCCGTCGAGGCCGACGTGAACGGCGTGCGGGTCGGGCTCGGAGGGCCACGACAGCGTGCCGTTCTCGCGCTGCTCCTGTGCGCCCGCGGCGAGGTGCTGTCCGCCGACCGGATGGTCGACCAGGTGTGGGAGGGCAGACCGCCTACGCGTGCCCTCGCCTCCCTGCAGTCGTACGTGTCGAATCTGCGGCGGATCCTCGAACCGGGGCGGGCGCCCCGGGCGCGGGCCGAGGTGCTGGTCAGCGACGTGACCGGATACGCCGTGCGGGTACCGGACGGCACCCTGGACGCCTGGCGGTTCGAGCAGGCGGTGTGCCGGGCGCGCGAGACACCCTCCGCGCACGAAACCCGGGAACTGCTTCAGGAGGCGCTGGGATGGTGGCGCGGACCGGCCTACGCGGAGGTCGCCGACGCCGAGTGGGCGCTCGCCGAGGTCGCCCGGCTCAACGAACTGCGCCTGCACGCCAAGGAGTTGCTCATCGACGCGCTCGTGCGTGACGGACTCTGGAGCGAGGCGGTGCCGTCGGCCGAGGCGCTGACCAGGGAGCACCCCCTGCGCGAGGAGGGCTGGCGGCTGCTGGCCACGGCGCTGTGGGGCGCGGGCCGACGGGCGGACGCACTCGACGCGCTGCGGCGCAATCGGCGGGTGCTTCACGACGAGCTCCGCCTGGCTCCCGGACCCGCGCTGGTCGAGCTGGAGCGTGCCATCGTCGGACGACGGGACGACCAACGGGCGGCGCGGTCGGCCGTACGGCCCGACCGGGTGGAACGCAAGGACGTGCCGTCGGGGCGGCCCGCCCTCGCGGGTAGGTCGCTCACCGCCGGGAGCGCGCCGGACACGGGCGGCCGACGCGGCCCCGGGGCCGATGTGCCGGCGGTGCGCGAGGCCGGTGACCGCTCGGCGGGCACGTCCGCGGGGCTCACCGACGATCACGGGACGGCGTCCTGCGCCGGTGCGGACGAGCTGTTCGTCGGACGGGACGGCGAGTTGCGGGTGATCGAGCGGGCCGCCCGGGAAGGACGGCGGACCGGGGGCGTCGTGCAGGTCACCGGCGAGCCCGGAGTCGGCAAGACACGACTGCTGGGGCGGGCGGTCCAGTGGCTGCGGAGCGAAGGGTGGCAGGTCGTCGTGGGGCGGTGCCCCGAGTTCGACGGGGCCCCGCCCGCCTGGGCCTGGGTCGAGGCCCTGCGGGAGCTGGCCCGGCGCGTCCCGCCCGGGGATCCGGACGCGGTGGCCCCGCTGGTGGGCGAGGGGGCCGGCGGACCGGCCGCGCCGACGGACGCCGTGGCCGGACGGTTCTCGCTGCACCACGCCGTGGCCGCCTGGATGGCACGGGCCGTCACCGAAGCGGGCCCACTGGCCGTGATCCTCGACGACCTCCATCGGGCGGACACCGAGACCCTCGCGCTCCTGGAACACCTCACTGCGGCCGACGGGCCGCCCGTGCTGGTACTCACCGCGCACCGGTCCACCGAAGCCGGTGAACGGCTCACCGGCACGCTCGCCCAGCTCGCCGCCCGGTCGCCGCACCGCATCGCCCTCGGCGGCCTGGCCGACGACGAGGTGCGGGCCCTGGCGACCGCCGTCTGCGGCGCGCCCGTCGACCGGCACACGCTCGCCGCGCTCACCGAACGGACCGGCGGCAACCCCTTCTACGTACGGGAGAGCGCACGGCTGCTGGCCAGCGAAGGGTCCCTCGTAGCGCTGTCCGAGGTGCCGCAGGGGGTCCGGGACGTGCTGCGGCGGCGCCTCGCCCAACTGCCCGCGCACGCCTTCGAGGTGCTGCGACTGGCCGCCGTGGTCGGGCGGGAAGCCGACGTGGAAGTCCTCGTGCGCGCCGCCGGGGCCGCCGAGGACGACGTCCTCGACGGGCTGGAGGCGGGAGTGATGGCCGGTCTGCTCGTCGAACCCGCACCGGGCCGCGTCCGGTTCGCGCACGCCCTCGTCCGGGACACCCTGTACACCGACCTGACCCGGCTGCGGCGCGGACGGACACATGCCAAGGTCGCCGAGGCCCTGCGCGCACTGCGTCCCGACGGCCACACCGCCCTCGCCCACCACTGTGCCCAGTCCGGTACGGCCGCCCTGGCCCCCCTCGCCGTCGAACACGGCCTGCGTGCGGCCGAGTTGGCCGAGCGACGCTACGCACACGACGCCGCTGTACGGATGCTGGAACGGGTCGTCGAGTCGTACGAGCGCATACCCGCCCCCGGTGACGACCGGGATGCCCGGCGCGTCGAGCTGCTCGGAAAACTGTTGCGGGCGCAGGTGCGGGCAGGCACGACACTCGCCGCGCGGCGGACCAGGGGACGGGCGATAGAGATCGCCGAACAGGCGGGCAGGGACGACCTGTTGACCTCCGCACTCACCGGATGGCAGGTGCCCACGCCCTGGCAGACGCGCCCCTACGGCTTCGTCGACCGGCCCCTCGTCAGGGCCCTGGAGCGGCTCCTCGCCGCCGACAGCCCCGACTTGGGCACCCGCTGCCTGCTCCTCGACACCCTCGTCGCCGAACTGGCCGGTGAGCACGATGCTGCCCGGGTGGTGACGGCGGCCCGGGAGCTGGTCGCCGTGGCCCGGCGCTCCGACGACCCGGCACTGCTCGCCCTGGCACTGGCCTCGGCGGCCAAATGCCGTTCCTACGAAAGGGCCGTCACCTTCCGGGCCCGGACCTCCACCGAGCTGCGCACCCTCGCCGAGCACCTCGACCTGCCGGTCTACCGGTGGGTGTGCGAGTTCATCGACGGCAGTGTCGCGGGCGCGCTGGGCGATCCCCGCGCAGTACGGCGGCACGCACACGCGGGCCTGGAGCTCGCCCGCCGCTACCGCCTCGTCGAGCCGGAGGCCGTCCACCAGGCCAGCCTCGCCATGCTGGCGCACGTCCGGGGTGACTTCGACGAGGCCCTGCGGGTCTATGACGACGTCGGCGCCCTGATGCACCGGCACGGCATGATGCACGCCCAGAACTTCCACGAACTCGGCCTGATCACCGTGGGGTTGGAAAGAGGACCCGGTCTGGAGCCGGGTGCGGAGGCGGCGGCGCTCGCCCGCGCCCGGTACGAGCGCAACGGCCCCCTCGACGGAGACACCTACGCGCTGGTACTCGCCCGGCAGGGCCGACTGGCCGAGGCCCGTGCGATCCGGCGTGCCCCGCTGCGGCACGACCATCACCACACCCGCAACGCCGGGATCCGGGCCGAACTGGCCGCGCTGCTCGGGCTGCGGGCCGAGGCCCCCGAACTCATCCGTCAACTGCTGCCCGTACGCGACCAGTTGTCCGGTGCCGCCTACACCGTGTTCGCGATGCGACCGGTGGCGCACTACCTCGGCCTGCTGTTCCGGCTGACCGGGAACGAGGAGGCGGCCGCGCGCTCCTTCGAGCGAGCGGAGTCGGTCGCGCGGCGGTGGGGTGCGGAGCACTGGGCCGCCGCCGCGCGCAACGAGCGGAATCGGTAGGACGAAGGCCTTTCAGGGGATCACGCCTTGCCCCACTTCTGGTTTGCGGTGCCCCCGCACGACCAGAGCTGGAGCGCGGAACCGTTGGCCGTCAGCTGGTCCTTGACGTCCACACATTTGTCGGCCTTGACGCTCACCAGGTCGTGCGCGGAGTTCAGACGGAATTGCTGCGCCTGGTTGCCGCTGCAGTTCGCCAGTTGGACGAGCGCTCCGTTCGCAGTCGAACCCCAGGACACGTCCATGCACTTGCCCATGGAGCGAACCGTGCCGTCCGGCATGAACGTCCACTGCTGCCAGGACGCTCCAGTGCAGTCCCAGATCTGCAAGGGGGTGCCGTCCTTGCCGGCGCCGCCCGTGACGTCGATGCAGCGGCCGGAGGCGGAGCCGCGGATCGCGACCGCGGTGACCGTCGCCGTGGTCGTGCCGCTGCTCTTGCCGCCTCCGGAAACGGAGCCGGAACTCGTGCCGGAGGTACCGGAGTTCGACTTGGTGCCCGAACCGGTACCGGACTGGCCGGACTTGTGCGGCGCGGACGGCTTCGTGCCACTGGACGTTCCGCCGCCGGCGCCCGAGGCGGACTGGCCGGACTTCGGGTCGGCGGCGCTGCCCGCGTCCGCGGCGCCCTTCGAACCTCCCTTGCCCTGAACGCTGTTGTCCTTGACGCCGGCCGAGGCGCGGCCACCCGGGGAAGGGCTGGCGGTGCCGAAGACACCGGGGATCTCCTGGTCGCCGGGTCCACCGAGGACCGTGTCCGCGAGGGTGTCGGTCCGCTTGGTGCGGTGCTCCTCGCCGCCGCCGGTGCTGACGAGGAAAGGGGCGGCGATCAGCAGGGCACCGGCCATGGCGGCGCCGGCGAGGAGGGCCTTGCGGGGG
>NZ_RSAJ01000054.1 GCF_003933965.1 Streptomyces sp. RP5T | reverse complement strand
CCGTGCCGCGTCCCGGCGTCTGGTGGCGTACTTGCTCCAGTCGTTCCGCGTCGAGGCGGCCCACGGAGCGCTGCCGGCGCCGAGCGCACTGTCGCTGCGCAGTCTTCCGCTCGCGGCCCACGGCTCCCAGGGACAGCGGTCCTCCGGAGACTGATACGAAGCGGTGCCTGCCGCGTGGCCGCCCTTCGGGTGACCGCGCCACCTTTCGCAACAGGCCCTACGAGCCGTTGCCACCCGCTACGACAAGCGCGGATACGTCTTCCTCGGCACCGTGACGGCCGCCGCCCTCCTCATCTGGCTTCGCTCGTGACCAAGAACCCCTACGGCACAAGGTCGTTGCGTGTCCGAGCGATCTTGTTGATCAGGTGGCGGGCCTTCTCATCCGGCGCATCGATGCCTGCCTCACCGTGAGCAGCGGCGTCACTGTCTGAAGGAAACAGGAGCACCGGCGACACGTACTCGACCACAGCCTGGTACGTGTCGGCGTCGATGCGGCCGTCGAGCACCGCCAGCCGCAGGGCCTGGAGTTCCTCACCCTCGTGCACCCAGCCCAGCCAGCACATACACGCTTCACAGCACTGTCGGCATCGGCCTGATGGCACTGGAACAACCCCGTGGGTTGATCAGGGGTGTCGGCGTCGTAGCGCCGGGGCTTCGCGTACTCCTCATTGGCCCAGATTCCCCTGGGCACATTGCGACGATATGGACAGCTCTCGCAGGGGCGCGGTGCAGGAGGGTGAAGTGACGAGGACATGCAGCGGGTATGGCCGAGGGGCCATGATCGGAGAGTCACTCCCTAGCAATGTCAGCCCGACAACTGAACGGAAAAGTCCGTAGACGTTGTTATCTTGATGAGGTGAACACGGCGTCTGAAATATCTGGACCTTTGTCCGACTCCTTGCGATTCGCTGTACTGGGTCCAGTCCGAGCATGGCATGGCGGACGGGAACTGGACCTCGGATCACCGCAGCAGCGCGCTGTACTGGTGACGTTGCTGTCGCGGCGAGGGCGTCTTGTCACGGTGGGCGAACTCGTCGACGCCATCTGGGGCGAGGAGCCCCCGACGGCGGCCATATCCGTCCTGCGCACCTATGTGTCCCGGTTGCGCAAGGTATTGGAACCTGGACGCGCTGCGGGAACTCCTCCGAGGGTGGTCCTCTCGGCCGCGGACGGATACCTGATCAATATTCCGGAGAGCGCCACGGACCTGGGCGTGTTCGAGGAGCGGTTCGCCGAAGCGCAAAGGCTTCGAGCCGCTGGCGAGGCGTCAGCCGCCAGCGCACTACTGCACACCGCACTCGAAGAGTGGGAAGGGACACCACTGGCAGGGCTACCCGGTCCGCTAGCCGAGGCTGAGCGCGCCCGCCTCCACGAGCAGCGACTGACCGTGCTCGAAACCCGACTGGAGCTTGATGTCCAACTCGGGCGCCACAACGAGGTCATCCCCGAATTGTCCGCGCTGACGAACGCGTACCCCCTGCGGGAGCAATTGTGCCAACTGTTTATGCTCGCGTTGTACCGATCTGGGCGCCAAGCCGAAGCACTGGCGGCCTACCAGCGGACAAGAAGCACCCTGGTGTCCGAGCTGGGCATCGAGCCCGGAGCTTCCCTCAGGGAAATGCACGGTCGCATACTGGCCGCTGACGGGACATTAGCCCCCTCACCAGCAAGTCGGGTCACCGACTCGCTGGAGGCCCCGGCCGACCTGCCCGACCGGCCCTCCCCCTCCGGGCTGGCCCCGGAGATAGCTCGCCCTGCACAGCTGCCCGCCGATCTCGGCACCTTCACCGGCCGTCGTGCAGAACTGGGGCAGGCACAAGCGCTGTTGCCGAAAGACGACACGTATCCGGCCACTGTGGTGATCAGTGTGATCGACGGCATGGCCGCCATCGGTAAGACCACACTGGCGGTGCACCTTGCCCATCGGGTCGCTCACCGTTTTCCCGACGGTCAACTCTTCATCAATTTGCGTGGTTTCGATCCCGTGGCTCCAATTGTGCCGCCGGGGGAAGCCATTCGAGCCTTCCTCGACGCCTTCGAGGTCCCAGCGCAGCGGATACCTATGGGGTTCGACGCCCAAGTCGCGCTGTACCGCAGCCTGCTCGCCCACCGACGGGTGTTGATTCTCCTCGACAATGCCAGGGACACCGACCAGGTACGGCCCCTGCTACCCGGTTCGCCCGGCTCTCTCGTCATCGTCACCAGCCGAAACGAGCTCACTGGCCTGGTCGCAGGCGACGGAGCACATCCACTGACGCTGAATCCGTTGACGTCCGCAGACGCTCATTCCTTTCTGGCCAAACGTCTCGGCATCGAGCGGCTTACGGCTGAACCAGAGGCGGCGCAAGAACTCATCGCATACAGCGCACGCCTGCCGCTGGCACTGGCCATTATCGCTGCCCGGGCCGCAGCCAACCCTGGTTTCTCTTTGAGCGCGATCGCCGAAGACTTGCGGGAGTGCCAGGGCAGCCTTGACGCCTTCGCTGGAGGCGACATCGCCACGGATGTGCGAGCTGTCTTCTCCTCTTCGTACAGTGCCCTGTCCGGCTCGGCTGCGCGCATGTTCCACCTGTTGGGCCTGCATTCCGGACCCGACATCTCTCTGCCGGCCGCGGCTAGCCTTGTCGGGCTTCCTCAGCGTGAGACGCGCGGCCTGCTCAAGGAACTCACCCGCGCCAACCTGCTCATGGAGCTCAGGCCCGGGCGGTACAGTCTGCACGACCTGCTTCGCGTCTACGCCGCTGAACGTGTCCATATTGAGGAGACATCTCAGGAGCGCGCCCTGGCCGTTGAGCGGCTCCTCAACTGGTATCTGCACACCGCAGACGCCACGTACTCTCACATCACGCCCCGCCGCCGCCGGATCCCTCTCGAGCCGAGGCCCGCCACCTGCCACCCCCTGGCATTTACCACGCACGAGCAGGCTTTGGACTGGTGCACAACCGAACGAGCCAATCTCGTCGCGGCCGTGCACCAGGCCGCCGCGTCCGGACACCCGGGCATCGCATGGCGGCTTCCCGCCCTGCTATGGGGGTTCTTCTATCTCCGCGGTCATACAGAGGACTGGGTCGACACCGCCCGGACGGGACTGTCCGCCGCTCAAAGGGCACAGGACCGCAAGGGCGAGGCTGAAGGCCACTTGGACCTGTCCGCCGCTCTGCGTGTCTCGGGAGATATTGATCAAGCCATAGCACATCTGCAGCAGGCAGTAGCCATTTACACCGAACTGGGCGATAAGTTGGGCAGGGCGGTCGCGGTGTCCAACCTGGGCGGCGTCTATATCGAGTCTGGTCAGCACGGCAAGGCTGTCGAGAACGTCCGCCGCGGGCTGGCCATATTCCGAATTCTCGGAAACACCTGGGCGGAGGGCATGGCCCTGAGCAACCTGGGTGACATCTACCAGAGGCTCGACCGGTTCGACGAGGCCATCGACTGCCTGGAGCAGGCACTGATCGTTCTGCGTGACAATAACAACCGTTGGATTGAAGGGGTCACACTCGGTAACCTCGGCACGGTACACCACCGGCTCCACCGTCATGACGATGCGGTGGAGACCTATCGGGCGGCTCTCGAGGCGCACCGCGATGTTGGCAATTGGTGGGGGCAAGGCCATACTCTCGGCCTACTCGGTGACACTTATATCGCCTCCGGCCGGCCGAAGGCCGCTCGCACCAGTTGGAGGCTGGCACTGGCGGTCCTCGAGGCCTTCGATCACCCAGAGGCCGGGGAGATTCGCGAGAAACTTGCCACTTTGAAGGACTCGCCGGAGAGCGAACAGCGGTGATCAGCCTGAACTCGCGCCAGTGGGAGAAGAAGGCGTAGCACGACTTCAAGAGGGGAAGTCCGCGAGCATCGCCCGCTGCAGGACATCATTCCGCAGTGCTCCGGTTCAGGCCGGGAGTGAAGCGAATCTTGAGGCTGCGACGCGGAGCGTTGCGGTCTCGTTCCGGCGGAGCCGGAACTTGCTCACGATGGTGACGGATCATTCGCATGTTCCCGATGACGACGTGGGTTCGACGTGCCTAAATGCTGTCCCGTAACCGCTGATTGCGGCAGGCGCTGGGCTGTTCCCTGTACTGAACGCCAATGAGCGGCGTGGGCGTTGTCAGTGGGCGAGGGCACACTGACGACATGAGCGCCTCTTCGTCCACCGCAGCCGACGCGTCCCACACCTCTCCTGTCTGGGTGGAGTCGATGGGCGGACCTTTGATCGTCATCCCCGCCTCTGCGCTGGCTGCATGGCACGGGTGCACGGAGACCGGGGTCATGGCGGGAGACGCCACCGCTTCAGACGACTACGACCGGGCCTGTGCGGTGGACGATCTAGCCGGTGTGATCACCGTTGGCGAGAACGGTGCGCAGGCACTGGTGCTGGCGGACGAGCCGGCCACCAGCTGCTACCTGCCCGAGCACCGCGCCTTCCTGCGGTGGCTTGCCGCCGACTCCGAGGCCGGGTTGAAGGCCGCAGCAGAGGCTGTCCTCGCCGACCCGGGCACCGAGTGGGAGGAGTGCGGCACGTGGGTGTCGGATGGTCCGGCCGTGCTCATGGACTCCGCCGAAGCAGGCTCCGAACTGGGCATCGAGTATCCCGGCGGTGGGATGCCCGCCCAGGCGCCCGTCCGGTTGCCCGCCGGCCGCTGGACGGTTCGGGCCACCCACACCAAGGCGGACGAGGAAAACTGGGTCGGCCTGGTCCACATCCTGCCGACCGAATCGTGAACGGGCAGTTGCTTCGATGGGTGCGGTCACGCGCGGCGCGCAAGGTTGTGAAGATGGGCAATGCCGAGCATCGCGTGGTGGACGCCCGCTCCTTTCAGTCGGCAGTCGCGGAGGATCGTCCAGGTCTTCATGCGTGCGAAGGCGTGCTCGACGCGAGCACGGACACGGCGGTGCGAGGCGTTGTGCTGCTGCTTTCATGCCGCAAGCTCCTCGCCTGGAACACGCCGGTGCGGGATGACCAGCCCGGTGCCGCGGTAGCCGCCGTCAGCGATGGTGGTGACCCGGCCGACCATCGCCTTTGCGCCTGATTCTTCCCATGCCTTGCAGTCGTTTCGGTGGCCGGGCACCGGTTGGCCGACGGCGACGACCAAGCTGCTTTCCGCGTCGAGAACGATCTGGTGTTTGGTGGAGTAGCGGTAGTTCTAATAGCTCATCGGTGAGCCTGAGCGCGTGAGCGCAAGGGCTGTCGAGCGAGGTGGAAGCCTGCCCCCGTTCCGGGATGAGATCCCCGTGGTCAGACCGGCTCTGCCTCGCGCCCGCCCTGCCGGGCGGAGACCTTCGGTAGTTCCGGGACCTTTGATCTCTTGTCTAAGGGGTCCTAACAGAAGTTGTTGATCATGTGACTTTCAGTCTTGGTGGTCGTTGGTCTGGTCGTGGGGAAACGTCAGTCGCGGCCGTGGATCGTGTCGGATGAACTGTGGTCGCTGATCGAGCCGTTGCTGCCCGAGCCGGCACCGAAGCTGGTCGAGGGCAGGCCGCGGGTGCCAGACCGGCAGGCATTGTGCGGGATCCTGTTCGTGCTGCATACCGGCATCCAGTGGGAGTACCTGCCCCAGGAGCTGGGCTTCGGCTCGGGTATGACGTGCTGGCGGCGCCTGGCCGCATGGAACGAAGCCGGCGTGTGGGACGAACTACACCTGGTGCTGCTGAGAAAGCTGCGGGCCGCGAAGCAGCTGGACTGGTCCCGGGCGGTGATCGACTCCTCCCACGTGCGGGCCGCTCGGCGAGGCCCAAAAGCGGACCCAGCCCGGTCGACCGCGCACGGCCGGGCAGCAAGCACCACGTCGTCACCGACGCCCAGGGCATCCCGCTCGCGGTGTCGCTGACCGGCGGAAACCGCAACGACGTCACACAGCTCCTGCCCCTGATCGACAAGATCCCGGCCGTAGCAGGCGTCGTCGGTCGACCCAGACGCCGCCCCGATGCCCTGCTCGCCGACCGCGCCTACGACCACGACAAGTACCGCCGCCTGCTCTGGCAGCGCGGCATCCGCCCGGTCATCGCCGAACGAGGCGTGGAACACGGCTCCGGCCTGGGCATTTTCCGCTGGGTGGTAGAGCGCACGATCGCCTGGCTGCACGGCTTCCGACGACTGCGGATCCGCTGGGAGCGACGCGACGACATCCACGAGGCCTTCCTCGGCCTCGCCACCTGTCTCATCACCCACCGGCACGTCCAACGCCTTTGTTAGGACCTCTAAGACCGGTCCCACCCGGCAGGAGCGGGGTTTCATGTCGCCAGCCCGCCGGCAGGGGCCGACCTCTCAACAGTTCGCGAGCCCAGAGCTCTCCAGCAGACCGAGGTCCCTGCCCGTCGCTGGAGACACGAACGGCTCATGAGATGGCGTGCCCCGAGCACTTCTATTAGAGCGCCGCGTGCTCCGCCCGGGAAATGAACGTGCATGACGAGACCGGAGGTAGAGAGGTTGAGCGCGATCTTCTGCGGCATCGACTGGGCGGAGGGGCACCATGACATAGCCCTCGTCGACCAGGACGGCAGCCAGTTGGCCAAGTTGCGGATCAGCGACGACAGCGCTGGCTTCCACGCCCTGCTGGAATTGCTGGCCCGGCATGGCGACAGCGTCGAGGATTTGATCCCGGTCGCCATCGAGACTCCGCGTGGGCTGCTGGTTGCCGCGCTGCGAGCCACCGGCCGAGCGGTCTATTCGATCAACCCCTTGGCCGCCGCCCGCTACCGCGACCGCGGCAGTGTCTCCAGGGCCAAGTCCGATGCCGCTGACGCGCGGGTACTGGCCAACATTCTCCGTACCGACCGGCACGCCCATCGCCCGCTGCCCGCAGACAGCGAAGCCGGGCAAGCCGTTGCCGTCCTCGCCCGCGCACAGCAGGACGCGGTCTGGGATCGACAGCAGATGGTCAACCGACTCCGCTCCCACCTGCGCGAGTACTACCCGGCCGCCCTCACCGCCTTCCACGGATCAGGCAAGCTGGGACTCGACTCCGCACACGCACGCGCGGTTCTTGCGGCCGCCCCACCCCGGCCTCTGCGGCCAGACTCACCCGCAGCCAGTTGCGCGCGCTCCTCACACGGGCGGGTCGCCTGCGCCGCGGCATTGATACGGAGGTCGAGAGGCTCCGGGAGATCTTCCGCGCGGAGCATCTCCACCAGCTGCCCCTGGTCGAAGAGGCCATGGGGCGGCAGGCATCAGCACTCATCCAGCAGGTCAATGCTGCGTGCAGCAGTGTCACCGACCTCGCGGCGGCGACAGAGGAAGCCTTCCTCGCGCACCCGGACGCCGACATCATCATCAGCTTCCCGGGGCTCTCCGTGCTGTCCGGGGCCCGAGTACTGGCCGAGATCGGTGACGACCGCTCCCGGTTCGCGGACGCGAGGGCAGTCAAGGCATACGCCGGCGCGGCACCCGTGACACGCGCTTCGGGCCGTAGCCATGTCGTCGTGGCCCGGACCGTCAAGAACCAACGACTCGCCGGTGTTGGTTACATGTGGGCCTTTGCCACGCTCCGCACTGAGGCTCCGCGCGCCCATTACGACAGGCGACGAGCCGGCGGAGAACGCCACACCGCCGCACTGCGGAACCTGTTCAACAAGCTCCTGGGCTGCCTCTACTACTGCCTGCAAAACCGAACGACATACGACCCCGAGCGAGCCTTCCCAGCCCCTTTGACCCTCGCCGCCTGAGCGCGGACTTGACCTCTGAACGACATGAGATGTCTTGGACTGTTGGGCAATGGTGCGGTCGCGGGTGGGCACCAATGTGCCGTCCACGATAAGAACGGCGCCCCTGCGAAACCGTTGGCGCTGCTTGAGCGCGAGCAGCGGGCCGGTACAGCGGACGATCCGAGCGGCCGCAGACTTCGACACTCCGAACAGCGGGGCTAACTGCCGCAGCGTCAGGTTGGTGCGCCAGTACGCGACCACGAGCAGCACCCGGTCCTCCAGCGGCAGTGACCAGGGCCGCCCCGGGCGAGACCCACCCGCTTCCTCTCGACGCAGCGCCCTGACCAACGCACCGAAGGACCGAGGAGACAGTCCCGTGAACGGAGCTATCCAAGACGGATCGGACGCCGTGATCACACCAGCCACACCAAGATCGTCCCACGCGTGACCAGCGGTTACGGGACAGCCTTTAGCTAGTCGCCGCGCAGGTATCGAGTGATCATGGCGACCAGTTCCGTCTCCAGCCTTTCGACCTGGTTGGGGTGCGGGGTTGCCAAGAGTTTATGGGTGTTCATCTCGACGGTTCCCACGATGAGTTCTGCGGCCATGTCGAGATCCTGCACCCGGACATCCGGATGACGGGCAAACACCTCGCGTACCTGCCGCACCCGGGCTCTGCCGTGGCGGTCAATCGCTTCGATCAGGTCACTGGAGACCGGCGCTTCCTCAATCATGATCCGCAGGAGCTTCGGGTCATCACGATGGTGGTCGATCGCGTCGCGGACCAGGGACCGGACGGCTTCTTTCAAGCTGCAGGTAGTCATGTCCAGCTCCTCGGCTCCTGTCCACGCGCCGCGGTCGATGTGCCGGACCAGCAGCTCGGCGAGGATGGCGTCCTTGTTCGGGAAGTACTGGTACAGCGAGCCAATGGACATCCGGGCCCGTTCGGCGATCCGGTTGGTGGTGCCAGCTGCGTATCCGTACTCGGCGAAAACGTGAGCAGCCGCGGTGAGGATGCGCTCGCGGGTGAGTTCGGCGCGTACCTGTCGAGGCTTGCGACGTGGGGTGAGGCGGCGGTCGGCGGGGGGCATCCGTTCTTCCTCCTGGCTGGCGAAAAGCGAGTAGCAAATAGCTGAGCCTTTGCTCAGAATAGTGCCATGAGCTGCGAAAACGCGAGGACCCAAAGTCTGGGACTGTGGCGGTCATCCCCCGGGTGTACCTCCCCCGCAAGCGCAGGGTGATCACTTTGGAGGTACGGCGACGTCAGCCGTCTCCTCCGGCTTCACCACCGTCACCCTGAGTGCCCTGGCATACGGCACCGCGTTCCGGTGGGTGCTGACCAGGCTGTCCGACCTTTCTTCCCGGCAGCTCCCGGCTGAAAAGGAATCTCATGCACCACACCTTCGAGCCGGGCACGATGCACCGGCTGACTTCCGTGGACGAGGTCGAGGCGGTCGTCGGCCGCCCGGCAGCGATGATCATGAAGAAGCAAATCAGCGTCCTGGACGCAGGGTGCCGCGACGTCCTCGCCCACAGTTCGGTCGCGGCCTTCGGCCATCAGGACGCCGACGGCTTAGTCCGCACCACGTTCGTCGGTGGCACGCCCGGATTCGCGCGCGTCCATTCCCCGCAGCGATTCTCTTTCCCCGTTCCTGGGGCGAGCGTCGCATCCGGCCCGGTCTCGCTGTTCTTTCTGCTGCCCGGTGTGGGTGAGGTGCTGCGTGTCAACGGCACCGCATCCGCCCTCAAGGGTGGGGAGGCGGCCGTGGACGTCGCCGAGGCGTACGTGCACTGCGCGCAGGCTGTCATCCGCTCCGGCCTGTGGGAGCCGCCACCTGCGTCCCCCGTCGCGGAGCTGATGCCTGACCAGGGGCCCTTGGCCGGCCCGGGTGTCAGCGACTTCCTGGCCGCCTCGCCCTTCCTGGCTCTGTCCACCTGGGACGCGGAAGGCGGCAGTGACACCAGTCCGCGTGGGGAGCGGCAGACGGTGGCCCGAATCCTGAACGGCCGCACCCTGGTGCTGGCCGACCGTAAGGGCAACAAACGCGCGGACACCCTGAACAACCTGCTGCAGGACGACCGGGTCGCCCTGGCCGCCCTCGTCCCCGGCCGCAGCGGTGTCCTGCACATCCACGGGCGCGCTGCGATCACCGACGACGCGGCGCTGCTGAAGAACTTGGCATTGCGCGGCCTGCCGCCGCACCTCGCCGTCCTCATCGACGTGGAGTATGCGGAGGTCCGCAGCAACGATGCTGTTTCCCGTGCCCGCCTGTGGAACCCTGACGCACGATCCGGCCGGGACTCGGCACCTGACATGATGGCCCTGGGCAGCGCCCATCTGGCCGCTGGCGCTGCCGAGTCTGGGCGCGCCTCGGCACGGCTGATCAAGGTCGTCACCGCCATTCCGTACATGAGCTGGCTGATGCGGAAAGCGGTGGACCGTGCCTACGTTTCCGGGCTACGCAATGAGGGCTACGTCGATGTTCGCGTCCCCGCCGTGGCGCGCCGCGGCGAAACGCATCACGGTGAGGTGACGGAGAGCCCGCTGCGGCCTGTGCGCATCTGCGAGATACGGCAGGAGACGCCGTCCACCCGCACCCTGGTACTCGAGGACACAGCCGACGAGGCCAAGCCATTCGACTTTCACCCCGGGCAGTTCTTTACCCTGGTCACAAACATCGCGGGCCAGCCGGTACGGCGTGCCTACTCGGCCTCCTCGGCGCCGGGCGCGACCCGGCTGGAACTCACGGTCAAGCACGTTGAGGGCGGGCAGTTCTCCACGCACGCCCACCGTGACCTGCATTGCGGGGACCGGCTCGCGGTACGCGGCCCCTCCGGTATCTTCCACGCCCCAGCGCAGGTCCCTGAACAGCTGGTGCTCATCGCGGCCGGCAGCGGCATCACGCCCATGATGAGCATGATCCGCACCTGCCTGTCCGATCCTGCATCGGCCGGCAGGATCGATCTGCTGTACAGCAGCCGAAGCCCCGAAGAGGTCATCTTCGGGGATGAGTTGACTCGCATGGAAAAGGACCATCCAGATCGGCTGGCAGTCTCCCATGTCCTCACGAGCCGCGATGGCCGACTCGGGGCCGAAAGCGTACGCCGATGGGTGACCGGCCTACCGCTGAGAGACACCGCACATCACTTCGTCTGCGGCCCCGAAGCACTCATTGACACCGTGCAGGACGTCCTGCAACAACTCGGCGTGCCGGAGGAGCACATGCACCAAGAACGCTTCAGTGGCGGCGTCGCCGCCACGACCGCGGCGGCACCGCAGGAGATGAGAGTCGAAAGGGACGGGAACTTCGTCGGAACGGCCGTGGTCGAACCCGGCCAGACCTTGCTCGATGCCGGTCTCGCCGCAGGGCTGCCCATGCCGTACTCCTGCACGGTTGGCAGTTGTGGCGAATGCATGGTGCGCGTGCGCAGCGGAGAGGTCACGCAACCCGAACACTCCTGCCTCACCCGCAAGCAGAAGACGGAGAGTCATGTGCTGGCATGTGTCGGCTGCCCGCTGTCCAACGTGACCCTTGATATCGCCGATTCGACGCCTCCCGACCGGCGCTGAGGGGACGAGGGGCGCTGCTTGGAGGCTGCAGGCTCCGGCTGCGTGATGGCACCGAGCCCTCCGGGCACCATTAGTCGGATGAGGCTTCGCCCTCGAACACTCCAGGCCTTCAGCCTGTACCCGCAGGTGGCACGGCAAGACAGACCCGGACCCGGTGCCACCAAGCATGTCGTTGGACTTCAACTTTCGAGGCCAGGGAGTCGATGATCAAAAATCCGCGGCCGTGTTCGTCCGGAGATTCATTGAAGGATGCGGGCGCCTCCCGACGATCCCCCCGGTCCTGCATGGTCACCTCGAGTACTCCCGGACCAAGCACCACGGCGAGTGTCATGTCAGCGCGTCCGTGCTGAGCAGCATTGGCTGCCAGTTCACCCACGACCAGGCTGGCCATATCGACAACGCTGCCATCCAGGCGCCACTGCAGCAGAGTCGAGGTCACGCGCCTTCGAGTATCGGATGCCCAGGCTGATGCTTGTTCGAACGTGGCACAACGTCCGTGCCACGTCGCATGCGAAGCGGGCTGAGCGATTGCGCTCTGTTCGGACCTCGACTCTCGAGATGCATTAAAAGAGAGAGTGCGCCAGCCCTGGGCAAGAAATTTGGCGGGAGCGAGTGAGGAGGAGAGCGCGGCTTGCGAGTACATGGTGAGGCCCTGAGAACGTGTGCCAGGAGAGCAGATACTGTCAGCGATCGGACGGAACGACCCGTGCTTAGTTCATACTCGATCTCCGTATGCTTTCGTTCTGTTACCATAAATGGCATAGAGCGAGTCAATGCAAAGATAGTCGGGTTGAATCGAGCCTGCAAGGCTGTTCTGTGCGAAGTGGGGCAGAGCTCCTCAGCCCCCTGTGAACCAGACCGCTGCAGCGCTCTCGGCAAAGACGGACAGGTGCCTACCAGCCGCCCGACCGTCAATGACCATGGCTAGTAGGGCTTGGTCATCTTCGTTTGTGTATGCGTGTCCGCTGCTCTACGAGTGTCGTTGGAATGGCGTGACACCTGAGGAGATGGCCGGGGTCCGGGAGGACCTGGAGGCGTTCGCGGCGGAGTTGTTCGACGGGTTCTTCCGTGTGGATCAGCGGCGTTGGGGGCAGGCGTATGTGCGCGGACTGCTTTTGGACGGGCGGCGTAAGTCGGTGGAGCCGATGGCGGCCCGTCTGGGTGAGGACGGTAACCGTCAGGCGCTGGCGCACTTCATCACCTCCAGTCCGTGGGATCCGGCCCATGTGCGGGCCCGGCTGGCCTGGAGGATGCAGGAGGCGATCGGGACGGAGGCGTTGATCGTCGATGGCACCGGCTTCTTGAAGGACGGGGACGCCTCGGTGTGTGTGTCGCGGCAGTACACCGGCACGGCGGGCAAGGTCACCAAATGCCAGGTCGGGGTGTCGCTGCACCTGGCCACCGATCATGCCTCGGCCGCGGTGAACTGGCGGCTGTTCATGCCCGCGTCCTGGGATCCGGCCTCGCCGGAAGCGGATGCGGACAAGGTCGCCCGCCGCAGCCGCTGCGGCATTCCCGACCGGGTGGGGCATGTGGAGAAGTGGCAGCTGGCCCTGGACATGATCGACGAGAGCAGGTCGTGGGGCATCGACATTCCCCTGGTCGTCGCGGACGCCGGTTACGGAGATGCCGCCGCCTTCCGCCACGGCCTGGAAGAACGCAACCTGCCCTACGCGGTGGGCATTTCCTCCCGCCACACCGCCCATCCAGCCGGCGCCCGGCCCGTCCAGCCCGCTTACGCGGGCACCGGCCGGCCACCGCATGCAGTATCCCGAGCCTGCGCAGAGCGTGAAAGACCTGGTCATCGCGGCCGGGCGGGCGGCAGCGAGGCCGGTGTCCTGGAGGGAAGGCTCCCGGCCCGGCAAGTCGATCAGCGGATTCAAGCGCATGTACTCGCGGTTCGTGGCCCTGCGCATCCGCCCGGCCGGACGCGGCGTCCGCAAGACCAGCGACGGTCCTGATCTGCCCGAACGCTGGCTGCTGGCCGAATGGCCCGCCACCGAACCCGAACCCGTGCAGTTCTGGCTCTCCAGCCTGCCCTCCGGGATGCCGCTGGCCACGCTGGTGCGGCTGGCCAAGCTGCGCTGGCGCATCGAGCACGACTACCGCGAGATGAAACAGGCCCTGGGACTGGCCCACTTCGAAGGCCGCACCTGGAACGGCTGGCACCACCACGTCACCCTCGTCTCCGCCGCCCACGCCTTCTGCACCCTGCAACGACTGCCACGAGACCCAAAAGACGTAGTGCAGGTCTGAGCCTCTACCAAGTGGTCCGCGAACTCCAGACCCTCCTCGCCACCTGGACCGGCGCTTGCCCCACCTGCCACCGCGACATACCCACACCACTACGAACCTGACCAAACCCTACTAGGAACTGCTTCAATGCAGCCCGACCACCCCGCGACCACGCGCGAAACGCCTGCCGGGTGGTCGATCCCCCGCATCAGGATCGGGGCGTGAGCCGAGTGATACATTGATCGGCTACGACGCGGTAGCCCAACAGCCCGTTTCTCTTGACCACCCGGCCCTGACGTCAGTGCCCGCACAGTAATCCGACAGTCAAGGAGATTGAGCAACGAACACGAAGGTCCTGGCCGACTTTGGCATGGGATCCGTCCGGGGTGGGAAGCGGTCGATGCCAAAGGGGCAGGAGGTACCAGACTGCCGTGTTGCCACGGCTCAGCAGTGGATCTCTCACCCTGGCAAGCACATGTAGGTTTCGCCATCGGGCCGTACATGGGCCTGTCCCTGGGCCGAGTTAATTTCGCCCGCCACATCGTCAGCGATTCCGCAACGTCCAGTGGGACGGGGTGGTGGAGGTGCAGCAGACAAGGCGGTCGTGCGTGTGCGGGTACGGATCACAAATGCAGGGCCGGCGCACAGACATACCACCTGTGCGCCGGCCCGGTGTGCCGCAGCGTGCACGCCGCTCAGAGGCGTCAGATGCGGGCACTATTTGCCGTGATGAGATCGATACCTGCCGTCTTACACAGCTCGGTCAGGTAGTCGCTGGGTTGGTCGGTGACGATCGCTCCTACGGCTTCGATGTCGCATACCTTGGCGAAGTCCACTGCGCCGAGTTTGGTGTGGTCCATGACGACGATGACGCGGCGTGCCCGGTCGACGACGGCCTTTTTTACCTGGGCTTCGCCGAGGTCGGCGACGGTGAAGCCTTGTTCGGACAGGCCGGTGACCCCGATGAATGCCACGTTAACGGTGAAGTTGTCGAGGTCGGAGAGGGTGAGTGGGCCGACGAAGCAGCCTCCGGTGGGGCGGTAGGTTCCGCCGAGGACGGTGTGCCTGATACCGGCCCGGTCAGCCAGGGTCTGGGCGACGCTGAGTGCGTTGGTGAGCACGTTGACGTTGCGCGGTGTGCGGGTGGTGGTTTCGGCGAGGAGTTCGGCGATGCGCAGGACGGTGCTGCCGCCGTCCAGGAAGACAGCGTCGCCGTCGCCGATGAGATCCAGGCAGACGCGTGCGATCTTTGTCTTGGCCTCGGTGTTGCGGCTGACCCGGGCGGGTAGGTCCGGCTCGAAGGCCGGGCGGATGGCCATGACGCCGCCGTGGGTGCGGTGCAGCAAATTCTGGCGGGCCAGATCCGCCACGTCTTTGCGGACGGTCGGCTCGGTCACGCCGAGGAGTTCGGCGAGTTCGCTGTTGCGGATGCGGCCGCGCTCGCCCAGCAGCTGCAGGATACGGGCATGCCGTTCTTCGGCGAACGCGGCCGGCCTGCTCTCCGGCGTCCCGACGCGTTGCCCGTCTGCGTTCTTCCGGTGTGATGGCATGAGTCAGACGTCCTGTACGAAGTCTCGAATCGCGCACGCGACCTGTGTGTAATGATGCTCAGGCGCATCATAGCGAGGCGAAACGATTTCCAGAGGTGCTGCAAGATCTTCGGCCACCCGCTCGGCGACGGACAGCGGGTGTACCGGATCTTTCTCGCTGCCGATGACTAGTCTGGCGACGTCGGGGGTGGCGGGCCGGACGGGAGCAGAAGCCGGGATCGCGGTCAGGCGCTGGGCCCGTTCCACGGCTTTCGGGGCATCGAACTGGCCCAGGAGTGCATCGGCCGCCGCAGTTGAAGAGGCTGCGATGCTCGCGTAGTGCTCGCTGTTCCGAAAGCGCACCTTCCCCTTGGCCGGCCCGTCTCTGCGCAGCAGTTGAGTGATGTGAGGGAAGGCGAACAGCCCCGCGGGGTGGGATTGCCAGCACCAGGCCGGGCGGATGAGGACCAGGCCACGGATGGCAACTTTGCCTCGCGCGAGGAGCTGGGTGGCGATGCCAGCTCCCATGGAGATGCCGACCACGACGAGCGGCTGCTCCGGAGCGACGTCGCTGATCACCTCTTCAACATCGGCAGCCATCTGGGAAAATGTAAGCAGTTCCTCGCGTTCATCAAGGGTCGTTGCACCATGCGCCCGCAGGTCGGGGGCCAGCACTTGGCACCGGCTGCGCACAGTGGCATCGGCCAACGACAGGGGCTGATTGCGGTCTGCCCCAAGGCCGTGCAGAAGCAACAGGGGCTGGTCCCCGTTGCCGGTGATGTCGAAGGCGAGTCTCTCCCGGGCGGGTCGCCTGCTCATGCCTGCATCCGGTGCTTGCTGGCGTGAGTCTGCAGGAACGCATGGACCCGCGGGGCATCCTCAGCGACTAGGTCCTGGGCGATGACCGGAACCGGCCGAGGCAGGGTAGCGTGCAGTCGCATCACCAGGTCATAGTCCAGGCTGCCGTGTCCGGGGGCGGCGTATCCAAAGGCCACCACGTCTTTGGCGTGGACAGCAGCTGTGTGACTGCCGAGGGCAGCGAACGCGACGCCTAGGATGCGTTCCTGATTCGCTGCGGTGTCGACGGTGAGTAGGTTGGCCGGATCCAAGACGATGGCGAGGTGCCGTGCGTCGTCTCCCAGTTGCTGGAGCAGGAGTGCGGCGGCGGCGGCATCGCGAATCACGTTGCCGGGCTCGGGTTCGATGCCGAGCCGGACGCCAGCAGCGTCGGCGGTCGGGAGGAGGGCATCGAGGGTGGCACGCAGATCGGCCCAGGCCTGCTTGCTGGTGTTGTCGGTGTGAGCGCGCCACATGTTGATCGGATCTCGGGTCCCGGTGCACAAGGTGACCACTTCGGCACCGATGTCGGGTGCACACCGGATGACGTTGAGGCATGCCTCAACGGCTTGCTGACGGGCTGATTCGTCGGGGTCGATCGCGTTGAAGGTGCCCGACAATCCCCAGATCCGTACGCCTGCTGCGGTGAACGCGGCTGCGATGCCCTGGGCGTCTTGGGAGGTGAGCGTGGTGTCCAGCGTGGGGCGTTGCACGGCGGACAGGTTCAATTGGGTGGCGGTGAATCCGGCTGCGCGGATTGCTGTGGCGACCGTGCGGGGTGGCCCGCTGGGGAAGACGCGGGCGAAGACGCCGAGTTCGGTCACAGGGTCACCTTCGTTCCGCCCCGGGCGACCGAGTCGGCCACGGCGTTGATGAGCTTGACGGCGGCGACGCCGTCCTCGGCGCTGGGGCTGTCGGGCAGGTCGTTGCGGATGGCCAGGGCGAAGGCCTCGATCTGCCGCTCATAAGCGTTGGAGTCTCCGAAGACGGCGCGCTCGCTGGTCGCGCTGGCCTCGTCGAACACCTCCACGTCACTGGCCTTTAGGGTGAAGGGGAAGTGGGTACGCAGTTTCACGTAGCCGTTCTCGCCGTATACGTCGGCGCCCTCGGACCACTCCGCGTGTACGTTCGCAGTGATCTCAAAGTGCGCCAGCCCTCCCTCGGCCAGGTTTGCCAGGCCGTGCCACGTCAGGTCGTTGTCGGCACGGGCCATCTGCGCGGACAAGCCGGTCGGATCACCCAACAGGTAGCGCATGCCGTCCAGGACATGGGCACCGTGCGTCGTCAGCAGGTACTGCTCGCGATTGGCCTTGAACGTGGCCTCGTGCGCGCGCACGCCCTGGTCGACCACCAGCGCGGGAAACAGCGTGGCCTCGGTGGAGGGCCGCAAGCCCGCCATCACCCGGTACCACACGGTCGCCGACAGTATGCGCCCGATCTTGTTCTGGATGGCGTGCGCGGCATGCTGTACACCCGGGTCGTAGCGCTTCATCGCCCCGACCTGCAGATGCAGACCGCTCTCAACCGCGAGCTGCTGGAGTTGTTCGGCCTCTTCCACCGTGCCGGCCAGCGGCTTCTCGACCAGTACGTGCTTGCCGGCGTGCAGGGCCTGGGAGGCGAGCGGCAGATGCAGGCGGTCAGGCACGGCCACGATCACCGCTTCGACGGCGTCGTCGTCCAGCATCTCCTCGACGCTGGTGTAACCGGGCGCCTCGTAGCGGGCTGAGACCCGCCGCGCGAGCAGTTCAGACGGGTCGCACAGGCCCACAAGCCGTGCGCCTTCTGCTCGCGCCAGCGCGGGCAGATGCGCTGCCTGCGCGATCCGGCCGGCTCCGATGACACCAATTCCAACAACGGACACAAGAACTCCTTCAAGGCTGTTCAGGCCGCTGGTGCGGCCGGGATGTGAGGGGGAGGTCACTGCGTGGATGCGGCGAGGCTTGCCGCACCCAGTACTCCGGCCTGATTGCCGGCACCCGCAATGCGGACGTCGGGCAGGGGAAGGACGGGGCCGAGTGGTGCGGTGTCTTTGAGTGCGGACACCACGGCCTGCTGCAGGACAGGGCCCATGGCACTGGCACCACCGCCGAGCACGAGCGTGTGATGGTCGACCACGCGGGAAATCACGGCCGATGCCGCAGCGATCGCTTGGGCTGCGTCCGCCACGATGGCCAGCGCCGCCTTGTCGCCCTGCCGTGCGGCGGTCGCGACGTCATGACCGCGCAGTTGTGCCGGGACGTTGCCGCACAGCCTGGCCAGCAGCGATGCCTTGACAGGAGCCTCGATAACCGCTCGACGGGCGCGGTTCAACATGGCCTTGCCACTGGCGTACACGGCCAGGCAGCCGCGGTTGCCGCAGACACAGCGTGGGCCGTCGGTGCGCACTTGCAGGTGGCCCAGTTCGCCCGCCACCCCGAAGGCTCCGGTCAGCAGGTGGCCGTTGGTGATGACACCGCCTCCCACGTCGGTGCCGAGCGTCAGCATCACGAATGCTCCGTGTTGGGGACGCCCCGCCAGGATGTACTCACCCCAGGCAGCACTGTTGGCGTCGTTGTGCACGACCGTTTCCAGCCCGGTGAGCTCGGCGAGGTCTTGGCGCAGCTTGCGGTCGTTCCAGCCCAGGCTGGCTGCGGCGACCACGCTCTCGCGGTCGGGGCTTAGCCAAGCGGCCATCGCCACCCCGAGCTTCGGCGGCACGAACCTGTCATCGCGCAGGTGACCGACAGTCTCCGCGATGGTGTTCAGCAGCTTGTCGTAGTCAAGGCTCGGCAGAGGACGTTCGGTGTAGTCGTACAGCTCACCGCTGCTGCTCAACCCGCCGATGGCCAGCTTCGTGCCTCCGACATCGACGCCTATCGCACGCATCTCATCGCCTCATCACTAGGTAGGGGCCCCTTCGAAACAAAACGAGTCTGTCCGTGGCAAGGAGGTCGACGCAAGGGGCGGCTCGGCCTGTGCGCTTTGCCATGGGCCCGCTGAAGGAATAAGCCCAGGTGGAGGGCTATTGAGACTCTCGGCTGCCCGTCCGGGTGGCGGCTCCGCGACCTGATCTCGTACTGCACGATAGCATCGTAGCTCGTTTTCTTTCGAATTGGCTCTTTACAGATCGGAAACGAAGAGGCATCGTCAGTGCGTCCCCGGTTTCCAACCAGCATTGGAGTCCTGACAGTGAAGGCGTACGTCTCCCTTTGGTCAGCCGACCTGCTCGATGTGGGAAGGGCCATGGACCAGGTGGCCAGCGTCGCTGACGGGTTTCACATCGACGTCTTCGACGGCCACAACGTCGACGAGTTGCTGTTCGGTCCTGACTTCGTCTCTGCCGTCCGCGCCCGCACCGGGCTCGTTCTGGACGTGCACCTCAACGTGATGGACCCCGATCGCTGGGCACGGCGCTTCATCGACGTCGGCGCCGATATGATCACCGTCCAGTCCGGGGCGTGCCCGGATGTCCACCGCACGCTCGGTTCAATCCGCGAAGCCGGTGTCCAGGCCTCTTTGGGTGTCGAAACGCACGAGGCGGTGGCGAACGCGGCCGCTCTTGCAGCTGAGGTCGACCGATTCCTGCTGATGGGCACTGCGATTGGCATCAAGGGCGTCTCCCAGGACCCCGCGACCCCCCAGCGGGTCTCGGACCTGCGACGCCACGCCAAGGCCGTGCAACAGGACCGGCCCATCTTCGTCGACGGCGGCATTCGCGCCGAGACCATTGAGTTTCTTGCCGCGGCTGGCACTGACGGCGTCATTCCGGGCTCCCTCGTCTACGGCGCACCGGATCCTGCCGCCGCCATCCGGTACCTGCACTCCCTGCGGTAGCAGCGCTTCTTCCCACCACGCACAGAGATGAGAACGACGTGAAGGCAGTCGTCTACGACGCACCCGGCAGTTTCACCGTCCGGGAGATCCCCACACCGCAGGCCGGACCGGGAGAGATCCGCCTGCGCGTGCTCCAAACCGGCGTGTGCGGAACCGACCTCCACCTGCATGACGGACAGTTCATGGCGGCGTTCCCCCTCATCCCCGGCCATGAGGTGGTCGGGGAGATTGACCAGATCGGCGAGGGTGTCGACGAATTCACCCTCGGCGAGCAGGCCACCATCAATCCGAACTCAAGCTGCGGCCAATGCTCCTATTGCCGGGCCGGGCGGCCTCTGATGTGTACCAGCCTGACCGGCATGGGGTCGAACTTGCCTGGAGCGTTCGCGGAATATGTCACCGCGCCCGCAGCTCAGGTGTTCTCCACTGAGGGGATGCATCCCGACACCGCAGTCTTCGTCGAACCCACCTCCTGCGTCATGCACGGCGTCGACGTGCTGCGCCCCGTTTCCGGATCGAGCGCCCTGGTCTTCGGCGCCGGCCCCACCGGCCAGCTGCTAGCCCAGTTGGTCGCTGCCAGCGGCGCAGCTCACGTCACCGTGGCCGCGCCCACGGCCTTCAAACTCGACACTGCTCGCGCCTTGGGGGCTGATGAGACGTTCGTGATGAACCGTGCGGATCTGCAGGGCGATGCCGTAAAACTGCGCGAGATGTCGGGGGGCGACGGCTACGACATCGTCATCGACGCCACGGGCAGCGCTGATGTATGCGCTGTGTGCCTCCCGCTGACCCGCAACGGCGGCACAGCGCTCTTCTACGGCGTCACGGACGAGAGCGACCTAGTACAGGTCTCGCCCTATGACATCTTCCGACGCGAGCTGACCATCAAGGGCTCGTTCGCCGAGATCGCCTCTTTCCCGGCAGCCATCGCTGCCTTGCGCTCTGGACGGGCCCGGACCAACGGGGTCATCACTCACCGCTACCGGCTCGAGGACTACGGCAAGGCGCTGGAGACCCTGCGGAATGACAAGACGGCACACAAGATCGTCATCACCCCGTGAGAGCACTCAACCTGGACCCACTCCGCGCCTCCCTGCACGCCGCCAGCGCGCTATGGGGGCCTGTCCCCACCAACCACACCAGCACGGAACCCGCTATGAACACCTCCCATCAGCCGCCCAGTCGTGTACATGACGCCGACTGGCTGGCAGTCGAGGCGAGCCGCCTTATCGATTTCGCCGCAGGCTCCATTGATCCGACCGGCGGCTTTGCCTGGCTCGACAGCAACGGGCGCCCTGACACCGAGCTGCCGGTGTATGCCTGGATCACGTGTCGCATGACCCACATCTTTGCCCTCGGCCAGTTGCTGGGGCACCCCACTTCCTGCGGTCAGTTCGTGGAACACGGTGTGACGGCACTTAGCGGCCAGTTGCGCGACCCGGAGTACGACGGTTGGTTCGACGCCGTACACAACCAGCAGCCGGTGAGCACCGACAAGAGTGCCTATACGCACGCTTTCGTGGTGCTGGCGGCCAGCAGCGCCGCGGCGGCCGGTACACCTGGGGCCGATGCTCTGCTCGATGAAGCGCTTCGTATCTTCGAGGGACGCTTCTGGGACGAAGACGAGGGCCTGGTCATCGACACCTGGGACCGGGCGTGGTCAACCATAGATCCCTATCGGGGTGTCAATGCCAACATGCATGCCGTCGAGGCGATGCTCGCCGCGGCCGACGTGACGGGTGATGAGACCTGGCGCCGACGTGCACTGTCCATCGTGGAACGGGTCATCCACGGTTTCGCGCGCGCACATGACTGGCTCCTGCCGGAGCACTTCAACGCTGCCTGGGAACCCCAGTTGGACTACAACATCCAGCATCCTGGCGACCAGTTCAGACCCTATGGCGTGACTATCGGGCATCTGCTCGAATGGGCGCGTCTTTGCCTTCACCTACGCGCATCCCTGGGCGCCAGCGCACTCTCCTGGCTCCTGGACGATGCCGTTGCTCTGTTCAACACGGCGGTGGCATACGGTTGGGAGGCGGACGGAGCACCCGGTTTCGTCTACACCATCGACTGGGATAAGAGCCCTGTGATCAGGTCACGGCTCCATTGGGTGGTCGCAGAGGCGATCGGTGCAGCTGCGGCACTGCACAGCGTCACGAATGGCACGGAATACCAGAACTGGTATCACCGGTGGTGGGAGCATGCCGAGGCGTTCATGGACCGGGCTCACGGATCCTGGTATCACGAACTTGACGCCGATCTGCGGCCCGCAAGCACCGTCTGGCAGGGCAAACCCGACGTCTATCACGCTTTGCAGACCACGCTGATTCCTCGTCTGCCACTGGCCCCCGCTCTCGCCACAGCCCTGCGTGGCAAGTTGCTCGACGCAACCCCATGAACCGCTGGGGCATCGGTCCGGTGATCCCACCGGAGGCACCCGCGAATGCTGAACTGTCCCTTGGCAGGTTTACCCCGTGCCGGCGAGCGAGCATCAACGGCGGCTCTGGCTCCATGTGCCGATCCCCAGCCATTTCCTTCATCTGCGGCAGCCGGAACCGGCGGGGTTTCCCCCGCCGCTCGCGCTGCGACCTTGTGTCTATGCACCGTCGGCCTCCGGGACGGCTGCCACCCCAGGAGCTATGCCATGAGGGCCGCACAGCCCACAACAACCAAGCCGACCACCACAGACCTCGAGTGGACCGAGTTGGACCAGCGGGCCGTCGACACCGCCCGCGTCCTGGCCGCCGACGCCGTACAGAAGGTCGGAAACGGCCATCCGGGTACGGCGATGAGCCTGGCTCCCGCCGCCTACACCCTCTTCCAGAAGGTGATGCGGCACGACCCGGCCGACCCCGACTGGGTCGGGCGCGACCGCTTCGTGCTGTCCGCCGGCCACTCGTCCCTGACCCTCTACACCCAGCTCTACCTGGCCGGTTTCGGCCTGGAGCTGGACGACCTCAAGGCGTTCCGCACCTGGGGCTCCAAGACCCCGGGGCACCCGGAGTACGGCCACACCAAGGGCGTGGAGACCACCACCGGGCCCCTCGGCCAGGGTGTCGCCAACGCGGTGGGCATGGCGATGGCCGCCCGCTACGAGCGCGGTCTGTTCGACCCGGAGGCCCCCGAGGGCACCTCCCCCTTCGACCACTTCGTCTTCGCCATCGCCGGTGACGGCTGCCTCCAGGAGGGCATCTCCGCCGAGGCGTCCTCGATGGCCGGCCACCAGAAGCTCGGCAACCTCATCCTGCTGTGGGACGACAACCACATCTCGATCGAGGGCGACACCGAGACGGCCGTCTCCGAGGACACCGTCAAGCGCTACGAGGCGTACGGCTGGCATGTCCAGCGTGTCGAGCCGCAGGCCAACGGCGACCTCGACCCGGTCGCGATCTTCGAGGCGATCCAGAAGGCGAAGGCCGTCACCGACAGGCCGTCCTTCATCGCGATGCGCTCGATCATCGCCTGGCCCGCCCCGAACGCCCAGAACACCGAGGCCGCGCACGGCTCGGCGCTCGGTGACGACGAGGTCGCGGCGACCAAGCGGGTGCTGGGCTTCGACCCGGAGCAGTCCTTCGAGGTCTCCGACGAGGTCATCGGCCACACCCGCGGCGCGCTGGAGCGGGGCACCGAGGCGAAGGCCGAGTGTCCTTCCAGCTGTGGTGGGACAACACCCTCAAGCGTGCCGCGGAGTTCGACCGCATCAGCAAGGGCGAGCTGCCGACCGGCTGGGAGGAGAAGCTCCCGGTCCGCGAGCCTGGCAAGGGCGTCGCCAGCCGCGCCGTGTCCAGCAAGGTGCTTCAGGCGCTCGGCGCGGTCGTCCCGGCGCTGTGGGGCGGCTCGGCCGACCTGGCCGGCTCCAACAACACGTCGATCGACAATACGTCGTCGTTCCTGCCGACGGACCCGCTTGCCGGAGGCGGACCCGTACGGCCGCACGATCCACTTCGGCATCCGCGAGCACTCGATGGCCGCGGAGATGGGCGGCATTGCGCTGCACGGCAACACCCGTATCTACGGCGGTACGCCTGGTGTTCTCCGATTACATGCGCAACGCCGTCCGGCTCTCGGTGTTGATGCACCTGCCGGTGAGGTACGTGTGGACGCACGACTCCATCGGTCTCGGCGAGGACGGCCCGACCCACCAGCCGGTCGAGCACCTGGCCTCGCTGCGCGCGATCCCCGGCCTGAACGTGGTCCGCCCGGCGGACGCCAACGAGACCGCGATCGCCTGGCGCGAGATCCTGCGGCGCTGGACCAAGGAGTTCGGCAAGGGCGCCCCGCACGGCCTCGCGCTGACCCGCCAGGGCGTGCCGACGTACGAGGGCAACGAGGACGCGGTCAAGGGCGGTTACGTCCTGTTCGAGGCGTCGGGCGGCTCCCCCGAGGTCATCCTCATCGCCACCGGCTCCGAGGTGCACGTGGCCGTCGAGGTGCGCGAGCGGCTCCAGGCCGACGGCGTGCCGACGTGGGTCGTGTCCATGCCCTCGGTGGAGTGGTTCGAGGAGCGGGACCAGGGGTACCGGGACAGCGTTCTGCCGCCGCCCGCCAGGCACGGGTGGCGGTCGAGGCGGGTATCGGTCTGACCTGGCACAAGTACGTCGGGGACGCCGGCCGCATCGTTTCCCTGGAGCCCTTCGGTGCTTCCGCGGACGGCAAGGTCCTTTTCCGGGAGCACGGCTTCACTGCCGAGAACGTGGCCGCCAAGGCGTTGGAATCCCTCGCCGTGGCTCAGCGCCGACGCTCATATACGAGACGTAGGAGTTTGATTTTCCATGACAGACGCACTCAAGCGCCTCTCCGAGGAAGGCGTGGCGATCTGGCTGGACGACCTGTCGCGCAAGCGGATCACGTCCGGCAACCTCGCCGAGCTGATCGACCAGCAGCACGTCGTGGGCGTCACCACCAACCCGTCGATCTTCCAGAAGGCGATCTCCGAGGGCGACGGCTACGACCAGCAGCTGTCCGACCTCGCCGCCCGCAAGGTCACGGTCGAAGAGGCCATCCGCATGATCACCACGGCGGACGTCCGCGACGCCGCCGACATCCTGCGCCCGGTCTTCGACGCGACGGGCGGCCAGGACGGCCGGGTGTCCATCGAGGTCGACCCGCGCCTGGCGCACAACGAGAAGGCGACCGTCGCCGAGGCCAAGCAGCTCGCCTGGCTGGTCGACCGTCCCAACACGCTCATCAAGATCCCCGCCACCCTCGCGGGCATCCCGGCCATCACCGACGTGATCGGCCTCGGGATCAGCGTCAACGTCACGCTGATCTTCTCGCTGGAGCGCTACCGCGAGGTCATGGACGCCTACTTGGCCGGCCTGGAGAGGGCCAAGGAGCGGGGTCTGGACCTGTCGAAGATCCACTCCGTGGCGTCCTTCTTCGTGTCCCGCGTGGACACCGAGATCGACAAGCGCATCGACGCGCTGGGCACCGACGAGGCCAAGGCCGCCCGCGGCAAGGCCGGCGTGGCCAACGCCCGCCTCGCCTACCAGGCGTACGAGGAGGTCTTCTCCGGAGAGCGCTGGGCGAAGCTGGAGAACGCCGGTGCCAACAAGCAGCGTCCGCTGTGGGCCTCGACCGGCGTCAAGGACAAGGCCTACAAGGCGACCCTGTACGTCGACGAGCTGGTGGCGCCCAACACGGTGAACACCATGCCGGAGGCCACGCTGCAGGCGATCGAGCAGAGTGGCGAGATCCGCGGCAACGCGGTCGCCGGCACGTACGAGCAGGCCCGCGCCGACCTCGACGCCGTCGAGAAGCTCGGGATCTCGTACGACGAGGTCGTACAGCTGCTGGAGGACGAGGGCGTCGAGAAGTTCGAGGCGTCCTGGAACGACCTGCTCAAGTCGACCGAGGCGGAGCTCCAGCGCCTCGCACCCTCGAAGGATGCCTCCCGAGCACTGCAGCCTAGGCAAGTGGGCGGCAGCCGCACCGGTCTGTCTACCGACCTTGTCCGCTGTAAGGCATGCGGCAGACATCCTGAATCCGCCGGTCAAACCACAGCCACGGCCCCTCCGGGCCTTCAGCGCGTGCGGGGGAGACGGCGCAGCTGGCGATGATCGTCATGTTTATTGGGGACACAAAATGTCGGCAGCTGTAGATCCGCCCACCGGCAAGGAGCCTCGCCTGATGCACGACGGTCTCTCTCCCCGCGGGGCAACCTGCCTTCTCTTCGACTGGGACGGCACACTCGTGGACAGTCAGACGGCGAACTATCGCGCCATGGCTAAGGCTCTCGCCACTGAAGGGATCGACCTGGAGCAGCAGTGGTTCGACGGTCGCACCGGCCTCTCTTCAGCTGAGATGATCGCGAGCTTCGTCAGCGAACGCTCCCTGCGGCTGGCCCGGCCCATCCCCGAACTTGTCGCCGAACGCGACAGGCATTTCCTGAGCATCGCGCACACGGTTCGCCCTCACCCATGCATCCGTGACGTTGTCGACTACGCCGCGGGAAGGATCCCCATGGCCATCGCTTCGGGCAGCACCCGGTCCATGATCGAGGCGACGCTGCCCCATCAGCCCTTCCACGACGCCTTCGACCTCATCATCACGCGAGACGACGTGGCACGAGGCAAGCCTGCGCCGGACATCTTTCTGACCGCAGCCAGACGCCTACGCGTCGCCCCCCGCGACTGCCTGGTATACGAGGACAGCGACGAAGGCATCGCCGCAGCTGAGGCTGCAGCGATGCCTGCAATCGATATTCGCCCTTACCGTTGACCGGAAGACCAAAATCAATCTTCCCGCCCCCTCCACCTTGAGCAGGGCTTGCTGGCAAGCCGGCCGTGTACGACCGACTCGCGTCGTGGGTAGCGGTACCAAGGGCGCACTGCCGTTGCCCCTGAGAATCGCCAGGCTCAAACATGTACAGCCTTGGTCTCTGTCGGCGACGGCTGAAAAGTGGACCAGTGGCGACGCTTGGGTTCTAAGAGGTCCTAACAAAGGCGTTGGACGTGCCGGTGGGTGATGAGACAGGTGGCGAGGCCGAGGAAGGCCTCGTGGATGTCGTCGCGTCGCTCCCAGCGGATCCGCAGTCGTCGGAAGCCGTGCAGCCA
>NZ_RSAJ01000549.1 GCF_003933965.1 Streptomyces sp. RP5T | reverse complement strand
CCACGACACGCTCAAGGACCCCGCCCCAGGGGACTCGGCCGGGATCGTGAACGGCGCAGGGCCCGGACCTCATCTCGTCCGAGCCCTGCGCTGTCCTGTGCCAGGTGTCGTCTACGGCGTTGCCGCCACCGGTTCCGCGACCAGGTCGAGGAGGTCCGCGGGGGAGTGCAGGACGAAGTCCGGGAACTCCCGCAGGAGCGGGGCCGGGTCGATGCCCGCCCACAGTGCCGCAGCCGCCGCGACCCCCGCACCGCGGGCGCTGTGCAGGTCGGTGACGGCGTCGCCGAGCATCACCGTCTCCTCGGGACGGGCCCCGAGCACGGACACCGCCAGCTCCACCATGTCCGGCGCCGGCTTGGGCCGGGCCACCTCGTCCGAGCCGATCACCACGTCGAACATGCCGAGCAGACCGAGCTGGTCGAGCAACGCCCGGGCCCGCTCACCCGCCTTCCCGGTGGCGACCGCCAACGGCAGTCCCCGGCCCCGCAGTTCACCCAGCAGCTCCGGGATCCCCGGGAACACCTGCACCAGCGGCGCGAGCCGATAGCTCTCGCGGACGAAGGGCTCCTCCAGTGCCGGCGGCAGCCCCATGATCCGCATGATGTCGGGGAAGTACCGGCCCAGATGCCGGTTGTACTCGTCGAAGGGCGCCTCCCCCACGCCCACCACCTCGTCGTAGGCGATGCTGAAGGCCTCCCGCATCACCTCGAAACTGTCGACGATCACCCCGTCGAGATCGAAGACGACGGCCCGCACCTCACGGCGGTGACCGCCGGCTCCGCCCCCACTGTCAACCATGCCGGAACCTCTCCGAGTCGAGTAGCGTCGATGCCGGCACCACCCGGGCCGCTCTTGTGGAGCGCGCCCCGATCCGTGCCCGCCGGGCCGAGCGGTAGATGCGCTCGATCACCGTGATGGTGCGGCGGACCTCGTCGACGGTCCGCCCCTGGGACGCCGGGTCCGCCAGCAGCTGCGGCAACTCGTCGAGCTGCCGCAGGTATTCGGCGCCGATCTCCTCCTCGGGCAGGGGGATCTCGGTCGTCGTCCCGTCCCGAACCAGCGACAGGGAGGCCCCCTTGCGCCGGTTCGGACTGAATCCGAACGTGCAGCGCAGCGTCGCACTGCCCGCGCTGCCGTCCACCCGGATCCGGGTGGTGTCGTACTGCTCGTGCGAGGCCCAGCTCGCCCGGATCGCCACCGACACCCCGTCCTCCGTCACCAGGAACCCGCGCGCCGTGTCCTCCACGTCGCCCGCGCTGTCCTCGGGGCGGGGCGCGTCCTTGCGCCAGGCGGCCCCGGAGGACTGGTCGTTGACGAAGTCGTCGGACACCGTGCCGACCGCCTGGTCGAAACCGACCGGGCCCAGGATCGGCCCGACGGTGTCCAGCAGATGCCAGCCCAGGTCGACCAGCGCCCCACCGCCCGCGAACTGCCGCTGGGTGAACCAGCCGCCCGCGCTCGGCACCCCGCGCGCCCGCACCCAGGACAGCTCCACATGCCGGAGCTCACCCAGGTCCCGCTCGATGACCTCGCGCAGCGCGCTCACGTCGGCGCGGTAGCGGGCCGCGCTGCCGGCGAGCAGCACCGCACCCCCCTCCCGTTCGGCCGCGGCGAGCTGCTCCGCCTCGGCCGAGTTGAGGCAGACCGGCTTCTCCAGGAAGACCGGGATGCCCATGCGCAGGATCCGGCAGGCCACCACCGAGTGCAGATGGTTCGGTACGGCGACGATCGCCAGGTCGACCGCTCCCGGACTCAACTCCGTGACGTCCGAGAGGAGTTCGGTTCCGGTGCGGTCCTGCGGGATCTCCGCGCGGGCCGCCGGACTGGGGTCCACCACGGAGGTCACCGCGAAGGAGGGGTGCTGGCGCAGCCGCGGAAGCCAGATGGACTTCGCCGCCCACCCCAGACCCACCACGCTGGTACGGACCGGGGGGTCGCCCGATCCCCGTGCGCTCACCCGTGTGTTCATGCCCGCGCGACCTCTTCGGCGACGACCTCGGCCACGGCGTGCATCTGCTCCTCGGTGCCGAGCAGGGTGCGGTGGTGCAGCCAGACGCAGTCCGCGTTGATGGCCTCGGTGACCGGGCAGCGCGCGGCCAGCTCGTCGACGGTGGCGGCGGGCGGCGCGTACTCCCAGAAGCCCTCGGAGCGGTAGATCGCGCGGAACGCGATGAACGCCGGCACGCCCCGCTCCACCAGGCGGTCCACCAGCGCGTTGCGGTCGGCCTCGGCGATGCCGGGGATGCGGAACATCTGCATGTAGTGCGGGTGGTTGGTGATCCGCTCGTCGCGGGTCTGCGGGACCACGCCGGGGATCTTCGCGAGCAGTCCGGCCAGCAGTGGGGCGCGCAGCTCCCGGGTGGCGATCTGCTCGTCCAGACGGCCGAGCTGGGCCCGCAGGACAGCCGCGGAGAACTCGTTCATGCGGAAGTTGGAGCCCGAGGTCTGGTGGTGGTACTTGCGGTCGGTGCGGGGCCGTCCGCAGCTGTGCCGCAGGAACCCCTCCTGGTACGAGGCCTCGTCGGGGAAGGTGACCAGGCCACCCTCGCCGGCCGTCATCAGCTTGCCGTTCTGGAAGCTGAACGCGGCTATGGAACCCAGCTCACCGGCCTTGCGGCCGAGCCACTCGGCGCCGTGCGCGTGCGCCGCGTCCTGGATCAGCGGCACCCCGCTGTCCGCGGACACCTTGCCGAGGGCGTCCATGTCCGCGAAGTGGCCCGCCATGTGCACCGGCATGATGGCGGCGGTCCGCGGCGTGATCGCGGCCTTCACCGCCTCGGGGTCGAGGCAGTAGGTGTCCGGGTCGACGTCGACCGGGATCGCCACGGCTCCCAGCCGCTGGGCTGCCTGCGAGGAGGAGATGAAGGTGAAGGCGGGGACGATGACCTCGCTGCCCTCGCGCACCCCGAGGACCTGCAGGGCGAGCTCCAGGGCGTGCGTGCCGTTCGTCACCGCCAGGGCGTAGGGGGCGCCGTGCCGGTCGGCGAACTCCCGCTCGAACGAGTCGACTTCGCTGCCGCCCATGCGCCACCACTGGCCCTGCTCCAGGGCGCGGAGCAGACCGGCGCGCTCCTCGTCGCCGTAGCGCGGCCACACCGGAAGGTCTGCGAGCAGTTTCTGCGCCTGATCATTCATGACGATCCATTCCTGTTCCACCGAAGATTGAGGGAAGAACGCACCCCGGAAAACCGAGAACCGGCGGCGGGGAATATCACGCTACCGTGCGAATGGCATGGGCTCCCATCCCCTACTGGGACCCCGGAAACCCCCCTCAGTCGCAGCGCTTTCACCCCTCATCCCGAACTCGATGCCCGGACGCCCACGACAAGTCAGGAAAGCGAGAAAGAATGGAACGCGAATGGGTCGACGAAGATTCGGTCCCCGAACCGCAGTTGTGAGGTGAGTCATGAGCGCGATACTCCTGCTGAACGGCCCCAACCTCGGGATCCTCGGTCAGCGTGAGCCCGAGGTGTACGGCACCGACACGCTGGCCGACATCGAGCGGGCGGTCGGGGAGGAGGTCGCCGGGATGGGCTGGAAGGTCATCCCGTTCCAGAGCGACTCCGAGGGAGACCTGGTCCGTGCGGTGCACGCCAACTACGCCACCGTGGGCGCGATCGTGAACCCCGGCGCGCTCATGGTCGCCGGCTGGAGCCTGCGCGACGCCCTCGCGAACTATCCGCGCCCCTGGATCGAGGTGCACCTGTCCAACGTCTGGGCGCGCGAGCAGTGGCGCCACGAGTCGATCATCGCGCCGCTCGCCTCGGGCGTGGTGGTGGGACTCGGCTCCCTGGGCTACCGCCTCGGCGCCCGCGCCCTGCTCGCCACGGCGGCGGGATCGGAACCGGCACCCGCCGCCGAGACGTCCGCGGCCCTCCCGCAGCCCACCGTCCCGAAGCTCGCGGCGACGGCCTAGGAGGGGCGATGAGGACGACGACACAGACGACGAAGACGACGAGGACGACGCAGACGACCCCCGCGGCGTGCTCCCAGCAGTGGATACGCCGCTACCACCCCAAGCCGGACCGCCGCCTCACCCTCGTCGCCCTGCCGCACGCCGGTGGTTCGGCGAGCTACTTCCACCCGCTGTCGGCGGCGCTCGGCGACGACGTGGAGGTCCTGTCCGTCCAGTACCCCGGCCGCCAGGACCGCCGGCACGAACCGCTGGTGGCGGACGTGCGCGAGCTGGCCGACCGGATCACCCGCGCCCTGCTGCCCTGGGCGGGCCCGATCGCCCTGTTCGGCCACAGCATGGGCGCGACCGTGGCGTACGAGGTGGCCCGGCGCCTGGAGGAGGACGGCTCCCCGGTGGCCGCGCTGATCGTCTCCGCACGCCGGGCCCCGTCGGTGGTGCGCGCGGACGCCTTCCACGAGCTGACCGACGACCAGCTCCTGTCCGAGGTGCGCGCGCTCGGCGGCAGCGACGCGGCCCTCGCGCTCGACGAGGAGCTGATGCGGCTCACCCTGCCGGTGCTGCGCAACGACTTCCGGGCGGTCGCGAATTACCGCTGCACGCACACGAAGCCTTTGCGATGCCCGATCACGGCACTGGTCGGTTCGAGCGATCCGCGAGTGACGGCGGGGGAGGTGGAGGAATGGCGCCGCCATACCGGGGACAATTTCTCCCTCCACGTTTTCGACGGCGGCCATTTCTACCTCGCGGAACACAGTGCGGCCGTGACGGATCTCCTGCGGACGACACTCTCCCCGCACTTCGACAAAGACGTCTAGGCACGAGAGGGAAATTCCGTGAGCCGTCTGGGAATGGACGTCGGCGGCACCAAGGTCGCGCTCCGGCTGGAACGCAGTGGCGCCGCGGTGGGCGCGCGGCCCTGGCAGACGGTGTTCCGCTGGCCGGAGAGCGGGGGAGCGGCGGCGGACATGGCGGCGCTGGCCGACGCCCTCGCGGCGGTGCCCGGTCGGGCCGGGGACCCGGTGACCTCGGTGGGGATGGCGCTGCCCGCCGCCCTCGACACCGGGGGCCGGGTGCTGGGCTGGCCCAACCGCCCGAGCTGGCAAGGCCTGGACCTGCAGGGGCAGTTGGAGGCCCTCCTGCCCGGAGCGCAAGTGCGCGTGGCGGACGACGGTGACCTGGCCGCGCTCGCGGAGGCGCGGGCGGCGGGCTGCCGCGATCTGGTCCACCTCGGGGTCGGTACGGGGATCGGCGGCGGGATCGTCCTGGACGGAGTGATGCGCCCGGGCACGGCACGGGGCTCGTGCGAGGTGGGCCACGTCATCGTCGACCACCGCGCCGGCGAACCGTGTGACTGCGGCCGCCGGGGCTGTGTGCAGTCCCTGTCCTCGGGCCGGGCCGTGCTGCGCCGGGCGTCGCGACGCCGGGGCGAGGAGGTGGACTTCGACAGCCTGCTCGCCGGCTGGGCGGCCCGCGAGACGTGGGCGGCCGAGCCGATCGGGGAGAGCGCCTCGGCCCTGGCGGCTGCCGCGACCTCCCTCGCGGAACTCACCCACCCGGACGTCATCACGGTCGGCGGCGGCTTCGCGGCATCCCTGCCGGGCTACGTCGACGAGGTCGCGGCC
>NZ_RSAJ01000548.1 GCF_003933965.1 Streptomyces sp. RP5T | reverse complement strand
GCGCTCAGGCGACTACTCCGCCGACCCGTACAGCCGATCCCCCGCGTCCCCGAGCCCCGGCACGATGTAGCCGTGCTCATTGAGGTGGTCGTCGACCGCGGCCGTCACGACCGTGACCGGCGTCCCCGCCAGCTCCCGCTCCATGATCTCCACGCCCTCCGGCGCGGCCAGCAGAACCACCGCCGTCACATCGTCCGCACCGCGCCGGATCAGCTCACGGATCGCCGCAACCAGCGTCCCGCCGGTCGCGAGCATCGGGTCGAGGACGTACACCTGCCGCCCGGAGAGGTCCTCCGGCATACGCGCGGCGTACGTGGTGGCCTGGAGCGTCTCCTCGTTGCGGATCATGCCGAGGAAGCCCACCTCGGCGGTCGGCAGCAGCCGGACCATGCCGTCCAGCATGCCGAGCCCGGCACGGAGGATCGGCACCACCAGCGGGCGGGGATACGACAGCTTCACGCCGGTCGTGGGAGCGACCGGCGTGCGGATGTCGACCGCTTCGGTGCGCACGTCGCGCGTGGCCTCGTAGGCGAGCAGGGTGACCAGCTCGTCGGCGAGGCGGCGGAAGGTCGCGGAGTCGGTGCGCTGGTCGCGCAGCGTGGTGAGTTTGTGGGCGACCAGAGGGTGGTCGACGACGTGGAGACGCATGTCCACAACAGTAACCGGGCTCACCGAACCCCTCGCGCTGGCGTCAAACCGCCCGACCGGGGGAAAGTGGGAGAGACGGACTGGGGTGGTGAACCGATGCCTGACCTGCCTGAGCACGAACCGTCGTCACAGGAGACCGACGCCGAGCGCCGGCGCCGACGCGCGCAGTTCCTGCGCGATCTCGCGGAGGCCAGAGAGCTGCGCGACCGGGTGCAGCCGCGCCGGGCGAAGGTGGCCCGGCTGCGGCACGCGATGCGCATGCGGACCTTCCGCTGGTAAGAAAGACCGCCGCCGGTAAGAAAGACGGCCGCCGGTTAGAAAGATCACGTGGTCCGGGGCGCCCCGGCGCAGCCCTCGACGCGCGCTGAACAGGTGGCCGTGCGTGGGTCCTTGGGAAGGCCGCGTACGATCCCGCTCGTGGCGGCGACGAGTGCGCTGGTGAGTCCTTCACCGACGTGCCGACGCGCGTGCGATCAAAACCACCGGACACAGGGTGCCGAAGACGTCCCCTGAACGCCTTGTTTCTGCCACGATTCCGAGTGGGTGGGGCTCGGAGCCGAGCTCTCCCCGCCCAACCTCCGCCGGGGGGACCCCCAACCGGCACGCCTATGACCAGTGGGAGAGTCACGGTGTACTTCGCCGCACTGCTCGCGCGCACCGAAGACGGGTGGGAAGCGAGCGACACAGAACTCCTCGACAATGTGGAGACGCTGTCGGATCTGGCCGACCTCGCCCGGGAAGCCGCGGCCGAGGACGACACGGTGCTCGTACTGATCGAGCAGGAAGACGCCTGGTTCGGCGTCGTGCGCATCGACGGCGAGGAGGACCCTCGTATCTACGTCTCCGACGCCGCCGCCGCTGCCCGCAGCTCGTACGGCGAGATCCTGCTCACCGACGAACTGCTCGGAAGGGAGCCCGGTGACGACGGCCCGGACCTCGACGCCCTCGACCTCGACGGCACCGAGGACGGCGAGGACGAGGACGACGACGATGACGACGACGTCAGCGCCGAGGCCGGCGGCTCCAAGGGGGCCGTACCGCACGGCCCGCTCGGCGACGCGCAGGTCCTCGACGACCTGGGCGTCAGCGAGAAGGAGCTGAAGGCCCTGACGCAGGACGCCCTCACCGAGATCGCCGAGTCCCTGGGCGCCTCGGAGGTTCTGGAGACCGTCCGCTGACCGCAGGGACCGAGAAGGAGGGCGTCCCGGACCCGGTTCGCGACCGCTGGCGGGCCGCGATGCGGCTCGCCCTGGACGAGGCCGGCCGGGCGGGTCCGGACGTGCCGGTGGGTGCCGTCGTACTGTCCCCGGACGGTACGACCGTGCTCGCGGCCGGCCACAACGAACGCGAGGCGGTCGGCGATCCGACCGCCCACGCGGAGGTTCTGGCGATCCGCCGGGCCGCCGCCGCACTCGGCGAGTGGCGGCTGACCGGCTGCACGCTCGTCGTCACGCTGGAGCCCTGCACGATGTGCGCGGGCGCGATCGTGCAGTCCCGGGTGGACCGGGTCGTCTACGGCGCCCGGGACGAGAAGGCGGGCGCGGCCGGCTCCCTGTGGGACGTCGTCCGCGACCGGCGTCTCAACCATCGCCCCGAGGTGGTCGAGGGCGTGCTCGCGGACGAGTGCGCCGGGCTCCTCACCGAGTTCTTCCGGGACCGCTGAATACGGATTTCAAAGCACGCCCCACCTTGCTGTAAGGTCTCCCTCGGTAGCGTGTCCGAGCGGCCGAAGGAGCTCGCCTCGAAAGCGAGTGTGGCGCAAGTCACCGAGGGTTCAAATCCCTCCGCTACCGCTTGAGAAGGGCCCCGTCGAAAGACGGGGCCCTTCATGCGTACTGATCACCCCGGTTACACTCGCGCCCCAGAAGGAACAGAGGTACCAAGCGGGGGAGGCCGCGGTGGCGGTGAACGGTAAGAAGCTCGCCGTCTATGTGATCGTGGTCTTCGTGCTGTACGTGATCATCACGGACCCGTCCAAGGCCGCCGAGTACGTGGAGATAGGGTTCCAGGGCATATCGGACGCCGCCAAGGCCGTGGGCGACTTCTTCACCTGGCTGGCCGACGGCGCGCACTAGCTGGGAGCTCAGATGATCCGCCACCTCGTCCTCTTCAAGCTCAACGAGGGTGTCGAGCGCGACGACCCACGTGTGGTCGAGGGCGTCGAGGCCTTCCGCGCCCTGGACGGCAAGATCCCCGAGATCCGCTTCTGGGAGCTGGGCTGGAACCTCAGCGACCGCCCCATCGCCTACGACTTCGCCATCAACTCCGGCTTCGAGGACGCGGCCGCGCTGCGCACGTATGTCGAACACCCGGAGCACCAGGCGGGCGTGGCGCTGTGGAAGGAGTTCTCCACCTGGGTCATCGCGGACTACGCGTACTGAGCCCGGGCGCTCCGAAGCCTCCTGCCGGGAACGGCGGGAGGCTTTTCTGCGCCTCTCAGCCCGACTTGCCCCTCAACACGGCGCAACCCAACGTTATGCGGTGCTTGCACACAGTGCACATGTCTTGTGATGCTATGACCGCTTTTGACGGATGATTGACCAACGAAGAGGTGGCGTTGACCGTGTCGGCCAGTACCGCGCCTCCCCAGGAGGCCCCCCAGGAGGCCGCCCCACGCAGTCGCGGCGCCGACACCCGGGCGCTCACCCAGGTGCTCTTCGGCCAGCTGAAGGAGCTCCAGCCGGGCACCCCGGAGCACAACCGGGTCCGGGCGGCGCTCATCGAGGCCAACCTCCCGCTCGTGCGCTACGCGGCGGCCCGCTTCCGCTCCCGCAACGAGCCGATGGAGGACGTGATCCAGGTCGGCACCATCGGGCTCATCAACGCCATCGACCGCTTCGACCCGGACCGCGGCGTGCAGTTCCCGACCTTCGCGATGCCGACGGTCGTCGGCGAGATCAAGCGGTACTTCCGCGACAACGTCCGCACCGTCCACGTACCGCGCCGACTGCACGAGCTGTGGGTACAGGTCAACGGGGCGACGGAGGACCTGACCACCGCCTTCGGGCGCACCCCGACCACCGCCGAGATCGCCGAGCGGCTGCGCATCGGCGAGGACGAGGTGCTGTCCTGCATCGAGGCCGGACGGTCGTACCACGCCACCTCGCTGGAGGCGGCACAGGAGGGCGACGGACTGCCGGGGCTGCTCGACCGGCTCGGCTACGAGGACCCGGCGCTGGACGGCGTGGAACACCGCGATCTGGTCCGCCATCTCCTGGTCCAACTCCCGGAACGGGAACAGCGAATCCTGCTCCTGCGCTACTACAGCAATCTCACCCAGTCACAAATCAGCGCGGAACTCGGCGTATCGCAGATGCACGTTTCGAGGCTACTGGCGCGTAGCTTCCAGCGGCTGCGGTCCGCCAATCGGATCGACGCATAGTTCGCCGCGGATTGCCGATGCATAAGGGGCGCACGGTCGCACGTTCCGTAACGCCGCAGCTCGCAAGCGGGATCGAGAGGTAACCTGCGCGAGCGAATCGCTCACCGGCGCCGTTCCCGACACTTGTGTGCCGAAAAACCGTCAGACCCCCTTTATCCAGGGCGGATTAGAGTCTCACATGTCGACATGTCACTACAGCGTGTTGCCGACATGTGACATTCTGCCGGAAGCGCGTTTGCCGAGGCTCCGGCTCCGGTATTCAGGTGAAGGCTGACGTTCCACCACGGGGCGTTCGCCGCGACCGTCCCGCGACCCAAAGGGGGTGGCATGTCCGCAGATCAGGGCAGCTCGAAGGTGCTCACGCTCACGAAGAGCGAGGCAGAGCCCGCACTCGACGACGTCACGGCCGTCGAGGCCGCGCCGGCCCCAGCCCTTCCGGCCCTCCCCACCTCGTCGGGGGCCATCGACACCCGCACCCTGTCCCGCTCCCTCTTCCTGCGGCTCGCCGCACTCGACGAGAACAGCCCCGAGCGCGCGTACGTCCGGGACACCCTCATCGAGCTCAACCTCCCGCTGGTGCGCTACGCGGCGGCCCGATTCCGCTCGCGCAACGAGCCGATGGAGGACATCGTCCAGGTCGGCACCATCGGCCTGATCAAGGCGATCGACCGCTTCGACTGCGAACGCGGCGTGGAGTTCCCGACGTTCGCGATGCCGACGGTCGTGGGCGAGATCAAGCGGTTCTTCCGGGACACCTCGTGGTCGGTGCGCGTGCCGCGCCGCCTCCAGGAGCTGCGGCTGGCCCTCACCAAGGCCAGCGACGAGCTCTCCCAGAAGCTGGACCGCTCTCCGACGGTCGCCGAACTCGCCTCCGTGCTGGGCGTGTCCGAGGAGGACGTCGTCGACGGCCTCGCGGTGGGCAACGCGTACACCGCGTCCTCGTTGGACTCCCCCGCTCCGGAGGACGACGGCGGCGAGGGCTCCCTCGCGGACCGCCTCGGCTACGAGGACACGGCCCTGGAGGGCGTGGAGTACCGGGAGTCGCTGAAGCCGCTGCTGGCCAAACTCCCGCCGCGGGAGCGCCAGATCATCATGCTGCGCTTCTTCGCCAACATGACCCAGTCACAGATCGGCGAAGAGGTCGGCATCTCCCAGATGCACGTCTCCCGCCTGCTGACCCGCACGCTGGCCCAGCTGAGGGAAGGTCTCATCTCGGACTGAGCGATCCGGTTGGCCAGGGGTGCCGGGTTCCGTTGCAGGGCGGGTGCGGGTGAGTGGGGGCTGGTCGCGCAGTTCCCCGCGCCCCTGAGTAGGCACAGTCACCCAAGCTGCGACGGTCCGTTGGCCAACCAACTCATGCGCCGGTTGTGGGATTGTGCGGGCCGGTGGGGGCCGGTCGCGCAGTTCCCCGCGCCCCTGAGTAGGCACAGTCACCCAAGCTGCGACGGTCCGTTGGCCAACCAACTCATGCGCCGGTTGTGGGATTGTGCGGGCTGGTGGGGGCCGGTCACGCAG
>NZ_RSAJ01000547.1 GCF_003933965.1 Streptomyces sp. RP5T | reverse complement strand
CTCCGCGGCCGAATCCCCGCCGGCACCGCACGCGCGCGTGCCGGGGTTCCCGTCCAGCACGTCCCCCGCCGTGCCAGCAGCCGCCCCAGCCACAGTTCCAGCGAGACCAGGTCCGCCAGCCCGTCCAGCGGCAGCGGCTCGCCCTCCGCCGCCGCGCGGAGCGCCTTGCGGACCACCCGCGCCTCCACCAGCCCCGCCTGCGCGAGCAGCGGCGTGCCGAACAGGGACATCAGGGAGTCCGCCGCCACCCGCAGCCCCGTACGGGTCGCCGCGGCCGAGGAGGCGTGGGACGGGGCGCCCCATCCCGGCGGGAGTTCGGAGACACCGGCGCCCTCCAGGACCGTACGGAGGATCTCCGCGCGGGCCCCCGGCTGGACCCGCAGCGCCTCGGGGAGGGCACGGCAGGCACGCACGACCTGGTTGTCCAGGAAGGGCGCGTGCAGCCGCTGGGAGCGGATCTCCACCGCCTGCTCCAGCACCCGCAGATCGGACGCGTGCCGTGCGAGCGCCGCACGCGCGCGGAAGTCGCCGGGATGCTGCCCGGGACCCACCCCGGAGCGATGCGTGGCGCCCTGGAGGCGAACCGATACTTCAGCCAGCGCCTCCCCGGTCAGCCAGCGTGCCGCGGGCCCCGGTCTGGCCCAGGTGAGCGCGGCGAGAGACGCCCCGACCGCACCCCCGGGCTCGTCGAACCGCTGGTGCATGAGCCGGTCGGCCAGCATCTCCAGGCCGGCCCGGTACGGGGTCCGGGCCAGCCTGCGCGCGGCGCCGTACACGCGCGCGGGGACGAACACCGAACCGTCCGCCTTGGTCAGGGCGGCCACCGGCCGGACCAGGTGGCGCCGCTTGCGGTCCATCAGGAGGTCGGCGAGGCGCGCCGGATGCGCGTCGAGGACCTGCCGGGCCCCGTAGCCCGTGAAGTGGTCCGCGCTGCCCGCCGCCAGTCGGGCCCGGTGCCGCGCCGCCGTCACGAGGCACGGCCCGGGTTCGTCGGTCAGGGGCCCGTCCAGTTCGGCGTACGGGAGTGTCTCCTCGCCGCCGGTCACCACCACGTGGTGCAGCCGGGGGTTGGCCGCGAGCGTCCCCGCCCGCTCCAGCTCGGCCTCCCGCCCGCCCACGGCGAGGTCGTTGAAGGTGACCGCGAGCAGCCGCTCTCCGGCCCCGGTGCCGTGTCCGAGGACGGTCCCCGGCATCCCCGGCAGCCCGGCGGCCAGCAGGGCGAGCGTCCCCGACGCGGGCCCCCCGGACAGGTCGGCGCCGATCCCCGGCACCGGCATCCCGCGCGCGGCCCGGCGTGCGGCGGGGCCCATGCCGGGCACCGGGCCGGGGTCGATGTCGGGCACGTGCCGGGGCGCGGACAGGCGGGCGCGCACCGCCTCGACGAGCGCGTCCCGCACCCCGTCGACCGCGCTGTCCGGGTCGGCGGAGGGCGCGGCGACCGCGAGGGAGGCGACGGGCTCGTAGCCGGCGATCTCGCGCGCGCCGTTGCGCAGGATCAGGGCGTGCCCCGGCGGAATGCGCCGTACGCCCTCGTAGGGCGTGGAGTCGTGGAGCGCGGCCGGTACGTCGGGGGCGGCGAGCAGCGCCGCGAGGTGCCCGAAGTCGAGGTTGGCCTCGATGAGGTCGGCGAGGGGCAGGGCCGCGGTCGCGTAGGCGGTGCCGCCGGCCCAGGGGGTGTGGAACACCGGCCGGGCGCCCGCCAGGTCGCCGCCCACGGTGATCCGGCGGCCCACCTGGACCACCGCCGTGTACGCCCCGGACCAGGCCGTCAGATGCCGAAGTGCCCCTCCGCGCGCGGCGAGCAGTCCGATCCGCAGCTGTTCGTCGGAGGCTCCGCAGGTGCCGAGGACCGCGATCCGGGTCTGCGGGTCGACCGTGATCACACGGACCTCGTCGGGGCGCCAGTCGCCGACCGCCCACAGCGGATCCGGGTCGCCCCACAGCAGGTGCGACCCCACCGGGTGCACGGTCTCGCCGTCGCCTCCGGTCGCCCCGGCCGTCCCGATCCCGGAGACACCCGCGGCGGTGCTGCTCCATCCCACCAACCACCGCATCGACGCCTCCACAGGCTGTGGACAACCAGTGCACCGTTCGAACCGGTCCCCATGCTGCCATGAAGGGAGCGCGTCGGAGGGCCGGTGGAGTCGCTCGGGATACGGGGAACGAGCCCCTGAAAACACCCGCGTACGCCCGTGAACAGTCCTGCGGGGCAAGGAGCGTACGACGCGAATGCGCCCCCGGTACGCTCCCCAAAAACACCCAACGCGCCCTCAACTACCATGGTAGGAGGGCTGAAAGCCTGCGAGGGCGAGGGTCGGTTTTCGGCCAAATCGGCGCCCTGGGGACAGGCTCGCGCACGCTCCGTGCACAGTCCGCGCGCCGCACGACGGGCGCGCAGCCCGGGAGACGCCACTTCGCCCCCCGGGCCCGTCCGCCGCCCGCGGGGATGAAGGCGGCGGTGTCCCCCAGCCCACTGGATCCAGTACAGCGGGCCGACCCACGCGTCTTCCATGGAAGCGCTCCCCCATTGGCCGGAGAAGAGCGCACGGACAGGCGCACGGCCACACACCAGGAGCACGACGCAACTGCGCGTATCGGACCCGCACTTCAGTACGGACCACAATCCCGCCATCCGGAACAATGCCCCTTAACGCTTGGGATGCGGCGAACTACGCTGGGTTTACGAATGCCGCGTGGTTATGCCAGCGCGGCAGCCGTCTGTGTCGAGGGGTGGCGCATGTCCAGGGAGCAACGCGGGCCGAACGAAAAACTCGGCGCCGTTCTCGCCCTCGCGGGAATCAGCAACGCAGGACTCGCGCGTCGCGTCAACGATCTTGGCGCTCAACGCGGGTTGACTCTTCGCTACGACAAGACGTCGGTGGCGCGCTGGGTGTCGAAGGGGATGGTGCCGCAGGGTGCGGCGCCGCACCTTATCGCCGCAGCCATCGGCCAGAAGCTCGGCCGCCCGGTGCCGCTCCACGAGATCGGCCTGGCGGACGCGGACCCCGCGCCGGAGGTGGGCCTCGCCTTCCCCAGGGACGTCGGACAGGCCGTCAGATCGGCCACGGAGCTGTACCGCCTGGACCTCGCCGGCCGCCGCGCCGGCGCGGGCGGCATCTGGCAGTCCCTCGCCGGTTCCTTCGCAGTCAGCGCATACGCAACGCCCGCCTCGCGATGGCTGATAACCCCGGCCGACAGCTCGGTCGCGCGCGAGGTGAACCACTCCGAGGGCTCCGGCGCACCGCACAAAGTCGGCCACAGCGATGTGCAGAAGCTGCGGGAGGCCGCCGAGGACGCCAGGCGCTGGGACTCCAAGTACGGAGGCGGCGACTGGCGTTCGTCCATGGTGCCGGAGTGTTTAAGGGTGGAGGCGGCACCGCTGCTGCTCGGCTCGTACTCCGACGAGGTGGGCCGGGCCCTGTTCGGCGCCTCCGCCGAACTCACCCGGCTCGCGGGCTGGATGGCCTTCGACACGGGGCAGCAGGAGGCCGCGCAGCGGTACTACATCCAGGCGCTGCGGCTGGCTCGCGCGGCCGCCGACGTACCCCTCGGCGGCTATGTGCTGGCGTCGATGTCGTTGCAGGCGACCTACCGGGGCTTCGGCGACGAGGGCGTCGACCTCGCCCAGGCCGCCCTCGAACGCAACCGGGGCCTGGCGACCGCCCGCACCATGAGCTTCTTCCGGCTCGTCGAGGCGCGGGCACACGCGCGTGCGGGGGACGCCGCGGCGGCCGGAGCGGCGCTCAAGGCGGCGGAGGGCTGGCTGGAGCGGTCCCGGGACGGGGACAACGATCCGTCGTGGCTCGGGTTCTACTCCTACGACCGCTTCGCCGCCGACGCGGCCGAGTGCTACCGCGACCTGAAGGCCCCGCGCCAGGTCCGCCGCTTCACGGAGCAGGCGCTGTCGAAGCCGACGGAGGAGTTCGTACGCTCGCACGGGCTGCGGCTGGTGGTCTCCGCGGTCGCGGAGCTCGAGTCGGGCAATCTCGACGCGGCGTGCGAGCAGGGCGTGCGGGCGGTGGAGGTCGCGGGGCGCATCTCCTCGGCCCGCACCACGGAGTACGTGAAGGATCTTCTGCACCGGCTGGAGCCGTACGGCGACGAGCCCCGGGTGGTGGAGCTCCGGGAGCGCGCCCGGCCGCTGCTGATGGCCCCGGCGTGAGGTCCGGACGGCGGCACCGCCTCCCGCGTTTGAAGTGACTGTCAGTGGTGCAGTGCACTATCGGGGGTGGGAGGTGGTGCAGGTGCTGTCCGGGATCGCTTACGACTGTGACGTGCTCGTGGTGGGTGGGGGCATCGTCGGGTTGTCCACGGCGTATGCGATCACACGCAGCGCGCCCGGCACCCGGGTCGTGGTGCTGGAGAAGGAGGCCGGGCCCGCCCGGCATCAGACCGGGCGCAACAGCGGGGTGATCCACAGCGGGATCTACTACCGCCCTGGCTCGCTCAAGGCGCGGTACGCGGTGCGGGGCGCCGCAGAGATGGTGAAGTTCTGCGCGGAGTACGGCATCGCCCATGCCGTCACCGGCAAGCTGATCGTGGCGACCGAGCGCGGTGAGCTGCCGCGACTGCACGGTCTGGTGCAGCGCGGCCGGGAGAACGGCATTCCGGTGCGGGAGCTGGGCGCCGCCCAGATAGCGGAGTACGAGCCCGAGGTGGAGGGGCTCGCCGCGATACACGTCGGGACGACCGGGGTGTGCGACTTCGTCGGGGTCGCGCGGCAGCTGGCCGAGGCGTCCGGGGCGGAGATCAGGTACGGCGCCGAGGTCCGCCGGATCGACCGCCGCCCCGACCTCGGGGTCGCCGTGCTCACGGGCGCCGGGGACGTCGTACGGGCGCGGGTGCTGGTGAACTGCGCCGGGCTGCACTGCGACGAGGTGGCGCGGCTGACCGGGGACGACCCCGGGATGCGGATCGTGCCGTTCCGGGGCGAGTACTACACGCTGGCGCGGCCCGAGCTGGTGCGGGGGCTGGTCTATCCGGTGCCGGACCCGGCGTTCCCGTTCCTCGGGGTGCACCTCACGCGCGGGATCGACGGAGGCGTGCACATCGGGCCCAACGCGGTGCCGGCGCTGGCCCGCGAGGGGTACGACTGGGGGACCGTACGGCCGCGGGAGCTCGGCGCCACCCTGGCGTGGCCGGGGTCCTGGCAGATAGCCCGGCGGCACTGGCGGTACGGCACGGGAGAACTGCGGCGCTCGGTGTCCCGCAGGGCGTTCACCGCGGCGGTACGGCGACTGCTGCCCGCCGTCACCCCGGACGACCTGGTGCCCTCGGCCGCCGGGGTGAGGGCCCAGGCCGTCCTGCGGGACGGGACCCTGGTGGACGACTTCCTGTTCCGCGAGGGACCCCGCACGGTCCATGTGTTGAACGCACCCTCACCGGCGGCGACCGCGTCCCTGCCGATCGGCCGAGAGGTGGCCAGGCGAGCCCTGGAGGCACTGCGCGCGACGTGATGAAGCAGCGCCCGCAGTCGCCGGCGCGCCCTGCTGCCCGGGACCTGCGCCGCCCCGGGCACGCGGGGCCCCGCATCCCCGATCCGCAC
>NZ_RSAJ01000546.1 GCF_003933965.1 Streptomyces sp. RP5T | reverse complement strand
TTCGTGGCCGTCCTGCCCGGCCGCCAGCAGCAGGGGTACCTGCCCGCTGGTGACCTCGGCGCGGTAGACCTTGACTTCGTTCGGATCAGGAGAACCGGCGCTCTGCGCGGCATGGGCGACGGGCGCGGTCAGCGCGAGGGAGGACAGGGCGGCGGAGGTGACCAGCAGGGTTCGCCCGGCGGTCTTCTTCAGGGGTGCGGACACGCTCAGGAACGTACATGCCGCGGACGGTGAACTCCCAGCGCCCCGGCCACCCCGGCCGCTGGACCGGGCGGCGGCCCGCGATACTGGACCCATGAAGCTCAGCCGCCCCGTCTCCTGGTTCCTGCTCGCCTTCGGGGTGTGGAGCTGGATCATCTGGATCACTTTCGTCAAGAACCTCGTCAAGGACGCCAGCGGGCTCGCGTTCGACGACGCGGGCGACCCGACGGGGTACTTCTGGGTGCACCTGCTGCTGGCCGTCGTCTCCTTCGTATTGGGGACGGTCGTCGGGCTCATCGGGTTGCGCGGAGTGCGTGCACTGCGCCGGAACTCACAGCCGACCCCGGAGAGTTAGCAGACCGTGGTCATCCTCTTCGCACTGCTCGCCCTGACCGTCCTCGTGACGGCCAACTGGTACCTGTGGCGTCGCCTGTTCCGCGACACCACCGGCGGCCCCGGCCGGGCCCGCCGCGCCGGCGCGGTGCTCATCGGGGGTGGCTGGGTCCTGGCGATCGCCGCCCTGGTCGCGGAGCGCACCGGCGCCCCCTTCTGGCTCCAGCGCGTGCTCGCCTGGCCCGGCTTCCTGTGGCTGGCACTGTCGATGTACCTGCTGCTCGCGGTCGTGGCGGGAGAACTCGTACGCCCCCTGCTGCTGCGTCTCCTCGCACGCCGGGACCGGCGCGGGGAGCCGGCCGTGGCCGCCGTGACGCATCCGGAGCGGGTGCCGGCGGGAGCGCCGGTCGCGAAGCCGGGCCTGGGTGGATCAGGGCACGAGGGGTCACGGCAGGGCGGATCAGCGTCCATGGGGCCGCAGCAGGGCGGACCGTCGTCCCGGGAGCCGCTCGAATCCGGGGCCTCCACCCCCGTGGCCGCGCCCTCCCGTCGCCTGTTCGTCTCCCGGGTCGTCGCCGGGGCCGCCGCCGCGGCCGCAGTGGGGACCGTCGGCCTCGGTACCTACGGCGTCCTGCGCGGGCCCGGGGTCAAGCGGGTCACCGTCCCGCTGGCGAAGCTCCCGCGCGCGGCGCACGGCTACCGGATCGCGGTGGTCAGCGACATCCACCTGAGCCCGGTGCTGGGCCGTGGTTTCGCCCAGAAGGTCGTCGACACCATCAACTCCACCAAGCCCGACCTGATCGCGGTGGTCGGCGACCTGGTCGACGGCAGTGTGAAGGACCTCGGCCCGGCGGCCGCCCCCCTGGCCGGGCTGGAGGCCCGGCACGGCTCGTTCTTCGTCACCGGCAACCACGAGTACTTCTCCGGGGCCGAGCAGTGGGTCGAGGAGGTACGGCGGCTCGGTCTGCGCCCGCTGGAGAACGACCGTACGGAACTGGCCTGGTTCGACCTCGCCGGGGTCAACGACATCGCGGGCGAGAGCGAGGGGCAGGGCCCCGACTTCGCCAAGGCCCTCGGCGACCGTGACCCGGCACGCGCGTGCGTGCTCCTCGCCCACCAGCCGGTCCAGATCCACGACGCGGTCGACCACGGCGTCGACCTCCAGCTCTCCGGCCACACGCACGGCGGTCAGCTCTGGCCCGGCAACCTCCTCGCCGAGGCCGCGAACCCGACGGTCGCCGGTCTGGAGCGCTACGGCGACACCCAGCTCTACGTCAGCCGCGGCGCCGGCGCCTGGGGTCCGCCCACGCGCGTGGGGGCCCCGTCGGACATCACGGTCATCGAACTGGCGTCGAAGCGGACCTGAACGGCGGCCGGGAGGATCCGCGCCGGAAAGAGGCTGTGAGAGCGCTGTGAAACATGGCCGAAACCCCTCGCGGTAACGTCTTGCCCAACTCGACAAATCCCTCTTCCCCCAGGTGAAACACCTGTGATTAGGTGATCCGCGCCACTAGGGGGTGGCATGTGCATTGGGACCCATAGGGGTCCGGGGAGGGCAAACCGATGCGATCGGTTCGCATGCGGATTCTCGCGACACTGCTCGTTCTGGGAGTCGTGGGAGTCGGCGGCTGGCAGTTGCTTCCGTCCGACGGGGAGACGGGCAGGGCGATCAAGGTGGGGACGACCGACGAGGTCACCTCACTCGATCCGGCCGGCGCCTACGACGCGGGTTCGTGGGCGCTGTTCAACAACGTGTTCCAATCACTGCTGGCCTTCGAGCCGGGCAATGTCACGCCCGTCCCGGACGCGGCCGAGAGCTGTGGCTTCGTGGGCAGTGATCTGCGCACGTACCGCTGTGTGCTGCGCGAGGGCCTGAAGTTCCCGAGCGACCGCGAGATGACCGCCAAGGACGTCAAGTACTCCTTCGACCGGGTCAAGAAGATCAACTCCGACGTCGGCCCGGCCGCCCTGCTGGACACCCTGGAGTCGGTCGGGGTCAGTGACCGGACCATCACCTTCCGGCTGTCCTCGCCCGACGCGACCTTCCCGTTCAAGGTGGCCACGGGAGCCGGCGCCATCGTCGACAGCACCAAGTACCCCGCCGCCTCCCTGCGCACCGGCGACGGCGTCGACGGCACCGGGCCGTACCACCTGACGTCCTACACCAAGGGGAAGAAGGCGGTCCTCGCTCCCAACGGCGACTACAAGGGCGAGATCAAGAGCACCGGCCGCCCGGTCGAACTCGACTACTACGGCGACTCCGACAAGCTGAACGCCGCCTGGAAGTCCAAGCAGCTCGACGTCGCCTACCGCCAGCTGCCGCCGGACGTCCTCGCCGGACTCAACCCGAGCGACCCCGGCCAGCGTGTCTCGGAGGCCGACAGCTCCGAGGTGCGCAACCTCTACCTCAACACCCGCGCGGGCAAGCCGCTGCACGACGTCAAGGTCCGTCAGGCCATGGCCTGGCTGATCAACCGCGAGCAGCTGGCCGCCTCGGTGTACGAGGGGACCGTCGACCCGCTCTACTCGCTGATCCCGACCGGCATCACCGGCCACACCACGTCGTTCTTCGACACCTACTCCGAGCCCAGCGTCAACAAGGCCCGCGCCCTGCTCACCGAGGCCGGCGTGACCACCCCGGTCAGCTTCACCTACGGCTACGGCCTGACCAGTGGATCCGCCGCCGCCGAGGCCAAGGAGATCAAGAAGCAGCTGGAGGCGAGCGGCCTGTTCAAGGTGACCCTCAAGGGCTACGAGTGGACCGACTTCCAGAAGCGCTGGGCCTCCGGGAAGCTGGACGCCTACGCGGTCGGCTGGGTGGCCGACTATCCCGACCCGGACACCTACGGCTCCCCGCTGGTCGGCACCGACGGCACCATGAACACCGGCTACAGCAGCCACGAGGTCGACCGTCTGATTCAGGACAGCCAGCGCTACGCCGACCGCAGCGAGGCCGAGCAGGACTTCCGCGACGTCCAGGCGTCGATCGCCCGCGACGTCCCGGTCATCCCTCTGTGGCAGGCCAAGGACTACGTCGTGACCAGCGAGGACGTCGGCGGCGGCCAGTACCTCTCGGACGGCACCGGGGTCTTCAGGCTCTGGCGCCTCAACTGGATCTGACCCCGAGCCCGACGCGGTCCTGCCGGTGTCGCACCCGGTGGAGGACATCGCCGCCGCGTGGGGATGTGAGCCGGGGCCGGCACGACAGGACCGCGTGGGCCCCGGTGACGGCCGGGTGAGCGGTCGCGGGCGTGGCCTCACTGCTCCGCGCACGCCCGCACCGGCAGGGTGACCGTCACCGCCAGTCCCTTGCCCGGGGCCGTCCGCACCGCCACCTCTCCGCAGTGCGCCCGGACCACGCCCTGCACGATCGCCAGACCGAGCCCGCTGCCCGCGCCTCCGCCGACCCGGAAGAACCGGTCGAAGACGCGCGCCGCGTCCTCCTCGCCGAGCCCCGGACCCTCGTCCGCGACACACAGCCTTACGACCCCGTCCTCGCGCTCCACCCCGAGCCGCACCGGCACATCGGCGGGCGTGTGCGTGCGCACGTTGCCCACCAGGTTGCCCAGGACCTGTCTGAGCCCCGACTCGTCGGCCCGCACCAGCAGGGAGCCCTCGGCCGCGACCTCGACGGGCCGGTCGGGCTGCTGCACCCGCAGGTCCTCGGCCGCGTCCCGCACCAGCCGGCTCAGATCGACGTTCCTGAAGCGCAGTTCGGGCTGCTGGTCCAGGCGGGCGAGGGTGAGCAGCTCGTCGACGAGCCGCCCCATCCGGTCGGTCTCCGCCAGGACCCGGGTCCAGGTCCGCTTGCGCTCGTCCGGGTCGGAGAGCATGCCCTTGTCGTACAGCTGGAGGTAGCCGCGTATCGCGGACAGCGGGGTGCGCAGCTCGTGCGAGGCGTCGGCGACGAAGCTGCGCAGCTGGGCCGCGCTGCGCTCGCGCGTGCGGTACGCCGACTCGACCTGGTGGAGCATGGAGTTCAGGGCGACCCGCAGCTGCTCGACCTCCAGGCTGGCCTCGCAGCTGGAGGGGATGCGCCGGGTCAGGTCGCCCTCGGCGATCGCCGACGAGGTCTCCACCATGTCCTCCAGCGGCCGCATCCGGCGCCGGACGCTGAACATCGTCAGACAGGCCAGCAGCGCGAGCAGCAGGGTGCCGATGGCGAGGTCGAGCTTGACGGCCTTCGCGACGCCCTGGTGCAGGACGTCGGTGGGCGCGGCGAGCAGGCCGTAACTGCCGTCGCCGAGCCGGGCCGCCGTGGCGCGGTAGGTGGAGCCCTCCAGGGTGACGTCGTGCGGTTCGGAGTCGGCGGCGAGGGCGCGCGGGTCGCCCACCGCCTTCGCCAGGCCCCGCTGGGCCTCGGTCGGATCGAAGCCGAGGATCCCGACCGGCTCGCCCCGGGCGTCGACGGCCGCGAAGACGGTCTCCGGCGAGCGCTCCTCGTCCTCGGGTGCGCGCATGAGCCGGTCACGGACGAAGCCCAGCATGCCCAGCGAGTCGATCTGCCGCAGGGTGAGCTGCGAACCCCCCAGCGAGTCCCGGGTCTTGATGAGCTCGGCGTCGATCTGGTCGAGCAGGTAGTACCGCATGCCCATCACGCTCACGGCGGTCGCCGCGATCATGCCGATCGCCAGCAGGGCCACGTTGGCCAGCGTCAGCTTGCCGCGCAGCGAGTGGACGCCCTGGCGGCGACGGAGCGGGCGCAGACTCATGCGAGCCCGTATCCGACGCCCCGCCGGGTGGTGATCACCGGCGGTCCCAGGGTGTCCAGCTTGCGCCGCAGATAGCTGATGTAGGTCTCGACGACGGTCGACTCGGGCGGAGTGTGCTCGTACTGCCAGACGTGGCGCAGGAGTTGCTCCTTGGGGACGATCCGGCCGCCGTTGCGCACAAGGAAGCGCAGCAGTGCGTACTCGGTGGGGGTGAGCTGGACCGTGCGGCCCTCGCGGTGCACCGAGTACGTCGTCTCGTCCAGCTCCAGGTCGCCGTAGCGCAGGGGCGGGCGCTGGGGCAGGACGTCG
>NZ_RSAJ01000545.1 GCF_003933965.1 Streptomyces sp. RP5T | reverse complement strand
GGCTCCGGCAGTGCCTCGCGGTCGAGCTTGCCGTTGGCGGTCACCGGGAATCGGTCCAGCACCACGAACGCCGACGGGATCATGTACTCCGGCAGCCGCTCCGCGAGGTGGGAGCGGAGCACCCCGGAGAGCCGTCTGGCCTCCTGGAAGGCGGCGGGTGCGTTGGTGTGCCGGGCCGGTACACCGTCAGGGCCGGGTCCGGAGCCGGCCCAGCCGATCGACGGGAGGGGGCCGGTGTGCCGGGAGGCGTCGCAGAAGAGCACGTCGAGCACACCGGGGGAGTCCGGTCCCGCCCAGCTCACCGCCGTCTCGTACCCGAAGCGGTCGCCCAGTTCGTACAGCAGGGCCGGATCCACGCCGGACCCGGTGCCGACGAGGGACTCGCCCGCGTACAAGGCCGCGGCGGCGGCGCGTTCGTGTGCGGTGCGGCCGTCCGGGACGCCGGTCACCCGCAGCGATGACGGCCTGCTCTCGGCCAGGCGGGTGCGCAGCGCGCCGAGGTCGCCCGGGGTCCCGGTCCAGTCGAGAACGGGCACGGCGGGCTCCGCGCCCGGCGCCGGGGCGCCGGACGCCGGTGTGTCCGTCGCCGCGTACAGGACGACGTCGTAGCGGTACCGCGTCAACTCATTGTGCGCGTGGCCACGTTTGACCCGCACGTCGGCCGCGGTGACACCTTCGGTGAGCCGGGCGAAATCGTGGAAGAAGCCGGGAGCCACCAGCAGTTCCTTCTCCCGTTCGGCTCGGAGCCGGGCCCGGCGCCGCACCGCGGCCAGGTCCTCGTCCTCGACCGCGCGGGCCAGTTCGACGGCCGCGTGGAACGTGTCGAGCAGTTCCAGGTTGCGGACATCGCCGATGAACAGCCTGCCGCCCGGGGCGAGCAGGCCGGTCAGCCCGGTCAGCACCCTGCGCAGGTAGTCCCCGTCCGGGAAGTACTGCACCACCGAGTTGAGGACGATCGTGTCGAAGTGTCCCGTCGGCAGGCCGGTCAGATCGTCGGCCGGCTGGGTCCGCAGCCGTACCGACCTCTCCGCCCCCACGTGGGCCCGCAGCGTCGCGATCGCCCGGGGTGAGAAGTCGGTGGCCCAGTACGAGGCACACTCGGACCACAGGCGGGACAGGAGCAGGCCGTTGCCCGCGCCGACCTCCAGGACGTGGCGGGGCCGCAGAGCCCGGATGCGCTCGACGGTGCACTCACGCCACTCGCGCATCTCAGCCACCGGAAGGGGACGGCCGTCATAGCTGCTCTCCCAGCCGGAGAAGTCGGAGCCGAACAGATTGCCGCCGGGGTGCGACGGGGCGGTGCCGGAGCCGCTGTACATGCCGTCGTAGATCTGCCGCCACTCGGCGACGTGCTGCCGGGCGCTCTCCTCGGCGTGGGCGGCGGAACGACGTCCCTGCGGTACGACATAGCCGATCAGCTGCCGTTCCCCCAGGCTGCCGGGGCGGGCCAGGACCTCGGCCTGCGAGACCTCGGCATGGTCCGCCAGCGTCGCGGCGACTTCCCCCGGCTCGACGCGGAAGCCCCTGATCTTCACCTGCTCGTCGCCGCGTCCGACGAACTCGAGCTGCCACCGGCGGTTCCAGCGGCCGAGGTCACCGGTGCGGTACATCCGTTCGCCCGGCGGTCCCCACGGATCGGCAGTGAACCGTTCCGCCGTGAGACCGGCCCGGCCCAGATAACCCCGGGCAAGACCGGACCCGGCGAGATACACCTCACCCGTCACCCCGGGCGGCACCGGCCGCAACTGCTCGTCCAGCACATAGACCCGGGTGCCCGCGAGGGGACGTCCGAGGGGCACCCGGGCCCCGGCCTCGTAGGGCGCGCGCACCTCGTGGTGGGTGGCGCACAGCGTCATCTCGGTGGGGCCGTAGAGCTGGCGCACGAGCGTCCCGGGCGCGTACTCCAGGACGCGCTTCACGGCGACCGGTGACACGACGTCGCCACCGGTGAGGACCTCGCGCACCTGGGAGAGGCAACCGGGCGCGTCCTCGGCCAGCACGCGCAGCAGTCCGGCCGTGAAGTGCACCGCGGTGATCTTCTCCGCCTCGATCAGCCGGGCCAGGTCGGCGGTGTCCAGTCGTCCCGGCGGGGCCAGCACCACCTCCCCGCCGGCGAGCAGCGGCACCCACAGCTCGTAGTCGCAGATGTCGAAGGCGTAGGGCGCGTGCATGAGGACGCGCCCGTGGTTTCCGGTGTCCCAGCACGGGTCGCAGGCGAGTGCCACCACGTCCCGGTGGGTGACGGCCACGCCCTTGGGCAGACCGGTGGAACCGGAGGTGTACATGATGTACGCGAGCTGCTCGGGGTGAACCGGCACGTCCGGGCCCGCCGGTGCGGCAGCACCGCTCCCCGGCTCCTGGCCGACCTCGATCACCTGCGCGTCATGACGGAAGCTCCGGCGCTGCATCGGCCGGTCCGTCAGCAGCACGACGGCCGCCGTGTCCGCCATGACCCACTCCAACCGGTCCGCCGGAAAGGCCTCGTGCAGCGGGACGCAGACTCCGCCCGCCTTCCACACGGCCAGCATCGACACGACCAGCTCGGGCGAACGCTCCAGGAAGACGGCGACCCGGCTCTCCGGTCCGACCCCCCGCGCCCTGAGCACCCGTGCCAACTCTTCGGCCCGCCGGTCCAGTTCGCGGTACGTCATCTCACGGTTGCCTGCCCGCAGGGCGAGGGCGTCGGGGCGGGCGGCCGCGGTGCGGGCGAAACGGGTGTGCACGGTGCGGGATTCTGTGGGAAGCCGGTCCGCGGAGCCGTGCGGCGGAAGATGCCCCGCAGAGCCGTGGGCCGGAACGTGACCAGGGGCGCCGCCCAGCAGGCGCAGCCGCTCCTCCGCGCCGAGGATCTCCACCGCGCCGATCCGCCGGCGCGGATCCGCCGCCACCGCCCGCAGGAACCGGACCAGTCGGGTGACGAGGGTCTCGACGGTGTCGCGGTCGAAGAGGTCGGTGCGGTACTCGACGGTGCCGTGGACGCCCTGCGCCGCACGCTCGGCGCCGAAGCGTTCCGTGAGATTGAACGCGAGATCGAACTTGGCCGAGGGCAGGACCTCGTCCTGCGGCCGGACGTCGAGTCCCTCGAAGCGGATGTCGGCGTCCGGGGTGTTCTGGAGGGCCAGGAAGATCTGGAACAGCGGGTGCTGGGACAGCGAGCGGTCGGGGTTGAGGGTCTCGACCAGCCGCTCGAAGGGCAGATCCTGGTGGTCGTAGGCAGCCAGCGCCCTCTCCCGCACGGATGCCAGAAGGTCGGTGAAGCGTGGGTCGCCGGCCGTACGGGTGCGCAGCACCAGGGTGTTGACGAAGAAGCCGATCAGATCGTCCAACGCGTCGTCCGACCGCCCCGACACCGGTGACCCGATCGCGATGTCGGTCCCCGCGCCGAGCCGGGTGCACAGGGCGGCGAGTGCCGCGTGCAGCACCATGAACAGGCTCGCGTTGTGCCGCTGGGCCAGGTCCAGCAGCCGTTGGTGGAGGTCGCCGTCGAGGTCCAGCCGGACGGTCTCGCCCCGGAAGCCGGCGCTGCGCGGCCTGGGCCGGTCCGTGGGGAGCAGGGTTTGTTCGGGCAGTCCCTCAAGGGCCCGCTTCCAGTACTCGGTCTGTGCCGTCAGAAGACCCTCGCGATCCCCCTCCTCGCCGAGGATCTCGCGCTGCCACAGGGCGTAGTCCGCGTACTGAACCGGCAGTGGGCGCCAGTCGGGTGCCTCGCCGTGGCTCCTGGCCCGGTAAGCCCGACCGAGGTCACGGGCCAGCACCGTCAACGACCAGCCGTCGGCGGCGATGTGGTGCTGGACCAGCATCAGCACGTGCTCGGTCGCGGAGAGCGCGAACAGATGGGCGCGCAGCGGGATGTCCCGCGTGAGGTCGAAGGGCCGAGCGGCGGCGTCCCGCAATGCGGCCGCGAGCCCACTCTCGTCGATGTCCGCCACCGCCGGGACCGGGCGAGATTCCTGCGGTTCCAGGACCAGTTGGTGGGGCTCGCCGTCGGCCTCGGGGAAGACGGTACGCAGCGACTCGTGCCGGGCGACCACGTCCGCCAGGGCCTCGGTGAGCGCCGTACGGTCCAGTTCGCCGCTCAGCCGCAGCACGCTCTGCATGTGGTACGCGGCGCCGCCGCCGTCCATCCGGTTGATGAACCACAGCCGGCGCTGTCCGAAGGACAGCGGGATGTGTTCGGGACGCTGCATGGCCGTCAGGGTGCGGCGGGTGCCGGCGGACCCGGTGATCCGCCGGGCGAGCGCGGCCACGGTGGGTGCCTCGAACAGGGCGCGCACCGGGAGTTCCACGCCCAGCCGCGACCGGATGGCGTTGGCGAGCCGGGTCGCCAGCAGGGAGTGCCCTCCCAGGCCGAAGAAGTGGTCGTCCAGGCTCACCGCCGGTACCTCGAGAACCTGCGCGAACAGCTCGCACAGGATCTCCTCCTGCGGAGTGCGCGGTGCGCGGCCCGACACCTTCGGGCCGAGGTCGGGGTCGGGCAGTACCCCCCGGTCCAGCTTGCCGTTCGGCGTGAGCGGCAGCGCGTCCAGCAGTGTGAGCGCGGCGGGCAGCATGTGCCCGGGCAGTCGCTCGGCCAGATGGGCGCGCAAGGCGGCCGGGTCGGGGTCGGTACCGGGTACGGGTACGGCGTACGCGACGAGAGCGGGTCCGCCTGGGCGTAGGTCCCGGACCACCACGGCGGCCCGGGCGATCTCGGGGTGGCCCGACAGAGCGTGTTCGACCTCGCCTAGCTCGATCCGGAAACCCCGTATCTTGACCTGTCCGTCGGCCCGGCCGAGGAACTCCAGGTCACCGTCCTCGCGACGGCGCACCAGGTCCCCGGTGCGGTACATGCGTGACCCCGGCGGGCCGAAGGGGTCGGCCACGAACCGGTCGGCGGTCAGTGCGGGCCGGCCCAGATATCCGCGGGCCACGCCGGCGCCCGCGATGAACAGTTCACCGGTGGCACCGAGGGGGACCGGTCGCAGCCGGGCGTCGAGCACATGGGTTCGGGTGTTCGCCAGCGGGCGCCCGATCGGCGGTCGGCCCGTGGTGGCCGGCCCGACGTCTGCCGTCGTGGACCAGATCGTCGTCTCGGTGGGGCCGTAGACGTTCATGACCTCTCGTGCCGCCGCGCCCAACTGCTGCGCCAGACGCTCCGACAGGGCCTCACCGCCGACCAGGACCTTCAGCCCTCGCAGTGTCTCCGGTTCGCTGTCCAGCACGCTCTGCCAGAGCGTCGGCGTCGCCTGGACGACCGTCGCACCCGTCTCTTCGACGAGCTGCCGCAGGGCCGCCGGATCGTGCGTAGCCTCCTGCCGGGCGAGCACGAGCTCGCCGCCACAGATCAGCGGCAGCAGCAGCTCCAGGTTGGAGATGTCGAAGCCGAAGGTGGTGACCGCGAGCAGGCGGTCCTCGGGCCCGAAGGGGATCCGCGCCTGGAAGTCGGCCAACAGGTTCGTGAGGTTCTCGCCGGGGATCACGGTGCCCTTGGGCACTCCTGTGGATCCGGACGTGTAGATCACGTAGGCGGGGTTGAGCCCGTGCGGGCTCGGCGGGGCGGGGGGCGCCCCGTCCGGGGG
>NZ_RSAJ01000544.1 GCF_003933965.1 Streptomyces sp. RP5T | reverse complement strand
TCGTAGGCCTCCGGGATGGTGGCGAACTCCAGCCACTCCTCCACGGCGTCCACCGCGAGGGGCTCCTCGACCACGAAGTCCGCCCCGGTCACGAGTGCCGCGTCGGCCCGGTGCAGCAGGGTTTCGTACGTCATGCGCCGGGCCCAGAACATCGCGGACTGCTGGACCACAGCCTCGTCGGCGGGCGTCCACACCGGCAGCTCGGGTCCGGCCGCACGCAGGACGTCCGCGAGTCCCGTGGCGCCCGCGACCAGCCAGCCGCCCAAAGCGGAGTCGTCGAGGTGGGCGTGGGCGGCGGGGTCGTCGACCATGTCGTCGTCGATCGGCCCGGTGGCCCGGGTGCCGACGATGTCCCGCGCCCAGCGGTGGTCACCGCCCACGTGGCGCAGCAGCCGCCCGAGGTCCCAGCCGGGACAGGTGGGCACCGGAGCGCTCGTGTCGGCACCCTCGACGTGGCGGACGAGCAGGTCGGTCTGGGCGACGATCGCCTCGCAGTACGTGTCGAAGGCCAACAACGCTTCCCCCCTCGCCGCAACGCCCCGGCGTCAGGCCTCGGTTCCCGTGTAGAACGCGATGGTCGCGGCCGCCGTCCTCGTGGCCGTCTCCCGGTCCGCTCCGGAGGCGGCGTACGCCTCGCCCCAGCCCTTCCCCGAGCCGGTGATGAACGCGCTGCCCTCGGGCGTGGTGTGCCAGGTCGCGGCCTCCTCCTTGCTGAGGCCGCCGCCCGCGAGATGCAGGGCGAGTCCGTAGAGCCCCAGGTCCCAGCCGACTCCGACGGCACCGGGCCCGAACTGGTCCCAGAACTCGTCCGGTACGACGGCCACGTGCTCCAGTTCGAGGACCGTGCGCTCCCCCTCCTCGGGGGTGAGGCGCACCTCGACCTCGCTGAAGCCGGGGTCGGGGCCGTACAGCCAGCTGACCCGCAGCCGCTCGGGTTCGACGCATTCGAGGATCTCGCCGCCGGCGTTGCCCTCCAGCTGGTAGCGGCCGCCGACCTTGAGCTCGCCGCTGACCGGCAGGAACCAGCGTGCGATCCGCTCCCGCGAGGTCACCGCGTCCCACACGTCGGCGATCTCGGCGTCGTACGTGCGCCGCAGCAGGACGGTCCGGGCCTCGCCGGCCTCGACCTGCCGGGTGCCGACCCGCCGGTGCATACGGTTGATCGCGTCGGCGATCTCACTCATGCTCACTCACCTCTCCTTGCAGCCTGCGCTCGCGCTTTCCCCGCGCGAGCTCCGTCCCGAGCGCGTCGAGCCGCTGGTCCCAGAAGCCGCGGAAGCGCTCCAGCCAGGCGTCCACCTCTCTGAGCGGAGCGGCCTCGACGGCGTACAGCCGCCGGTTGCCGTCGGCCCGCACGGACGCGAACCCGCTCTCCCGCAGCACCTTCAGATGCTGCGAGACGGCCGGCTGAGAGATCCCGAACTCGTCCCGGATCACGGCACTGACCTCGCCCGACGCCTGCTCCCCTGCGGCGAGCAGTTCCAATATCCGGCGTCTGACCGGATCCCCGAGTACGTCGAACGCGTGCACAGGACCCACTATGCCATCCATCACTTATATAAGCCAGGACTTAAAAAGAGTGAGGGCCGCGGTGGGTTCCGCGGCCCGGGGCCTCAGGAGGACGTGGCGGCCGTCACGCCGGCACCACCTCGGATCTCAGCATGGGGTGGCGTGCCGCGATCTCGTCCTGCACGGCGAAGGCGTCGGTGAGCGTCAGGGCGTGCGGCACCAGCGCCGCGACGGTGGCCTCCAGCACCTCCGGCAGATACCGGACCTGCTCGGCGGTCAGCCGCTCGTGCGCGAGCAGTTCACCGCTGTGCGCGGCCAGATAACGCAGGGCGAACAGGCGGTGCAGGTGCTCCAGCAGGAGGGCCACCTGCGCGTCGGAGGCACGGGCCGCGGCGGCGAGGAGTTCCTGCGCGGCCAGCCGGTGGACGTGGGCGTCGACCAGGCACAGCGCCGCTCCGGAGGCGCCGTTCCAGCGATCGAGGGGCGAGCCGACCCGTTTCGCGCGCAGGCGCACCCGGGCCCGCTCGTGACGTATTCGCTCCAAGTCCCCCATCAGGTCGTGCAGATGGGCCGGATCGTGCAGGCTCCGGGTGGCCGGGGGCGCGTCACCGGGCGGCGTCGGGGTGAAGCCGCCCAGCAGCAACTCCCCTGCCGCCTTGACCCAGATGACGGCGTTGTCGCCCTCGGCGGTGATCGTTCCCTCGTTGGCCGCGAGCTGCCCCGCGATTCCGTTGGCGAGCAACAGGCCCTGTGCGCCGCAGCGTTCGCGGCACTCGGTCATCACGTCCCGGGCCTGCCAGGTGATCCAGCCCTTGGCGATGGCCACCAGCCGCTCGGCCTCCTCGCGTTCGTCCTCCGCCGCCCGCGCCCATCGCCGTACGACCTCACGCTGCAGCAAGGTGGCGGCGTAGGTCGTGGCGAGCGCCTCCAGGAGCGGGGCGTGGTGGGTGCGGTGGGAGAACAGCGGCACCCGTTGTCCGCTGGTCATGCCCGAGGTGACCCGCTGGTGGGCGTGGCGCACGGCGACGGTCAGGGCGTGCCGCGTCACCCCTAGGCTGTAGGCGCTCATGCACAGCTTGCCCATGGTCACGCGACCGATGGAGCGCAGGAACCGTTTGCGCGGACTCCCCAGGCAGGAGACGAGTTCGTCGTCGTCCGTCAGCCGGCCGTGGTCGCCCTGGAGCATGGCCGTCCGCGGCAGCCGCACCCCGTGGAAGGAGGTGGCGCAGTGGTCGACCGGACTGCTGGCCGTCTCGGGCAGCAACTCGACCTCCACGCCCGGCAGATGGCGGCCGTTCGTGTCCGTCAGCGAGGTCAGGAACAGGAAGACGCCCTGGTCCTTGCCGTCGATCACCAGACGGGCGGCCACCAGGGCGTCCTTCGGGCCGCCGGCCACGGAGGTGTTGGGCATCCACTTGCGCGCCCCCCGCGTCGGAGTGGTGAGCACGAACCCGCCCGTGGCCCGGTCCAGGGTCGCCGTGGTCTCCATCTGGGCCGCGTCGTTGCCGTGCGCCTGCTCGGTGCACAGGAAGGTGCCGAGGCGCTCCATCCGCAGATAGGGGCCCAGGTCGCGCCCCTCGTGGTCGTGATCGAGCAGGCTGCCGAGGAACAGGTTGTAGTGGATGCTGGCGATCGTCGTCATGCCGGCGTCCACCACGCCGGACCACTCGTGCAGGGCGCTCAGGGCGACCGGGTCCCGCGCCAGGGCCCGGGGGTCGGCCGCCGCCGCGTTCACTGTGCGTAGGCGTTGATAGGACAGCTCCGTGCGCTCCTGGTGGGTCAGCCCCTCGTGGTAGGCGAACACGTCGGAGCTGAACAGGCGGCGCCAGGGCTCGTGGATCTCGTCCTGCGCGCCGAAGAGGAGCTGCCGGATTGCGGCGGTCTCGGTCAGCGAGGGTGTCGTTACGGGGAGTCGAGAGGTGATCACAGCGGAAACGTAGCCGCAGGCACCCTCTGATCACATCATGATCATCGCCACGATTGAAGCCCCGCGCAGGGTGGTAGTTACCCTTTAAACGGCCTCTGTAATACCACAAGTCCCGATCTGCACACGGGGCTTCCCCTTGCCACGCGACACTTTACCCTTGCGCGTCCGGCGACTTGGGTGAACGCCCCGGCGTGTCGTCACCGCGAGCAGACCGCCCAGCTCGGTGGTGCCCACTCAAGTACCCAGCAGAACCTCCCCAATTGACGGAGACGAGGGGGGCGACGGAATCGGGACACCCGCCGGGGCGGGAGCGGGTGCCGTCGCAGAGGCGGTGAGGGCGCCGCGTCCCGGCCGGCTTCGTGCCGCGGGCCCCACAGGCGTGCCGTGCGGGACGACCTCGAACAGGTCCGGAAATCTACGGCCGAGCACGACAGCAACCCCCTGGACTTCAAATCCAGACCTGGACATGCGGTCCAGGAGTCCGACCGGTGGTTGTCCAGCGCGGCGAGCCGGGTGTACATATGGGCCGCCCAGGTGCGGGCCGGTGCCGTTGTGGCGCATTCTTGCTGTGTCGCCCGTGGGACGGTGCACGGACTAGGTAGGGCCGATGACTGGGAGCGTCAAGGACGCACACCCGACGGCCGGGCGGCTGACGGCGCTGCTGATCGACGCTTCGACCGAGGCGATCAGTGCGGCCGGCGGCCACGCCGGAGGGGTCTATCTGCGCTCCCGCACGCCCGGACTGCTACGGCTCGCCGTCCTGTCGGGACTGCCCGGCCCGCTGTTCCGCCCCTGGTGGCGCCTGCACGTCGACCGCCCCTTTCCGGTCGCCGACGCCTACCGGCTCGGGGTCCAGGTGATCCTGCCGAACGCCACCGAGACGATGCGGCGCTACCCGCAGTTCGCCGCCGGACTGCCCTTCCAGTTCGGTTCGCTCTACGTGCCCGTCGTCGCCGGTGCCACGACCTACGGTGTGCTGACCGTGCTGCGCCCTGCCGTCGCCGACGCCGCCGAGGTGCTGGCCGGGCGCGACCGTGTCGTACGCCTCGCCCAGGAGCTGGGCGAGGCCCTGCGGGGCCTGGAGGAAGCGGATCCGGACCAGGTCGCCTGGGACGGCGAGCCGGTCTGTCTGCGGCCGCCGACCTCCTCCACGTCCATGGGCCGCGCCGGACGGTTCGCCTGGGACCCCGAGACGGCCGCCATCACCCTGGACGAGGACCTGCACACCCTCCTGGGCGTGCCGCCCAGCGAGTTCGCCGGGACGATCGAGGCGTTCGCCGAGGCCGTGGCCCCCAGCGACGCGCACCGCATCCTGGCCAGCCTGCGGGACACCGCCGCGGGGCGCCCTCCCGCGCTGCCCCTCTACCTGCGGGACGAGAACGGCGCGCTGCGCCTGCTGGACCTGTGGAACGCCTACGAGCCACCGGCGGCGCCCGCGGTCCGGGGCGTCGTCGTGGCGCCGGGCCCCGCCCCGACCGCGGATTCGGCGGCCGACCTGCTGCCCGACGGGGTGTTCTGCGTGGACCGGCTGGGCCTGGTCGTCTACGCGAATCCACGCGCCGCCCAGCTCCTGGGCCGTCCCCGCGCCGAACTCGTCGGCCGCGACCTGTGGGAGGCCGTGCCGTGGCTGGCCCGCCCCGACTTCGAGGACCACCTGCGAGCGGCCCTCCTCACCCCGGACCCGGTCCACTTCCATCTCGTACGACCACCTGAGCGGGAGCCCGAGCCGGGGCCGGCCACGCAGGACGCCGGGACGGAGCAGCCCGAGCCGGGGCCGCCCGAGCCGCAGCCCAAGACGGTGACGGCCGCCGACGAGCACGTACCGGAATCGGCCACGCGGGACGGCGACACACAGCTGCCCCCAGGACAGCCCGAGCCGGGACAACCCGCCCAGCTCGGCGAGCCGGGGCCTGGAGCGGATGCGCACGAGACCGGGCCGGTCACGCTGAACGCTGGGACAGGGCCGCCCGAGCCGGGACAGCCCGCCCCGCACCCAGGGACAGGACCGACCGCCCAGCGGCCCGAGACAGGCCCGGCGGCGCACGAGACCGAGTCGCCCCCTCCCCTCCAAGCAGGCGCCTCGACTCCGTCCGCCCAGGGCGCCGAGTCGCCGCACCCGGCTCAGGAC
>NZ_RSAJ01000543.1 GCF_003933965.1 Streptomyces sp. RP5T | reverse complement strand
CCTCCCCCACCGCGCCCTCCGACCGGCCGACCTCCGCGCCGAAGACGCGGGACGTCCAGGTGGACGGCTACACGGCCGAGGGCAGCGAGCTGACCGTGAGCTTCACGGGCGGGGTGTGCGGGGACTACGCGGCGACGGCGAGCGAGAGCGCGACCGAGGTGAAGGTCACCGTGACCTACACGCCGTGGCCGGACAAGGTCTGCATCATGATCGCCAAGGAGATGCAGAAGACCGTGCCGCTCGACGAGCCGCTCGGTGACCGTACGGTCGTGGACTCGGACGGCCGGCGGATCCCGCTCCAGAAGGCGGGGGCGCGGCTGCCGGAGGTCTCCGGCGCCCGGTAGCCCGCGGGACGCGCGAAGGCGGCGGCCCCGTCAGAGGGGGCCGCCGCCTTCCGTCACTCAGGACCGGGTGCGGACCGCGGGCTCAGCTGAAGGAGTCGCCGCAGGCGCAGGAGCCGGTCGCGTTCGGGTTGTCGATCGTGAAGCCCTGCTTCTCGATGGTGTCCACGAAGTCGATGGACGCGCCGCCCAGGTACGGGGCGCTCATGCGGTCGGTGACGACCTTGACGCCGCCGAAGTCCTTGACGACGTCGCCGTCGAGCGAACGCTCGTCGAAGAAGAGCTGGTAACGCAGGCCGGAGCAGCCGCCGGGCTGAACGGCGACGCGCAGGGCCAGGTCGTCACGGCCTTCCTGGTCGAGCAGGGCCTTGACCTTCGCCGCGGCGGCGTCGGACAGGATGATGCCGTCGGTGACGGTGCCGGTCTCGTCCGATACGGACATCTACATCTCTCCCGGGTTGTACGGAGACTGCTTGCCGACTGGTGCAACCGGCAAGGCCGCGGATTCATTCCGGGCCGGACGCCGGTTTTTCGGCGCCTTCTTCATGCTCGCACACGGGACGGGGAGCGGAAAACGGCTCATCCGCCGTTCTTCGGGATTCACGTCACATCGACGCAATGACCATCGTCAAAGTGACGTGAACCGGGTTATGATAGATAACGTCAGTTCGACGAAAAGTAGAAAGGGTGCGTGTCGTGACCACCGCCCAGACCACGGAGCTCGACGTACAGCCGACTCCGCTCGCCCTGTTGCTGCTCGGCCGCGAGGCCGACCCGAGGAGCGAGCGGGGCGTCGAGTGTCCCGGCGACCTGCCCTCGCCGTCCGACCCCGACCTGGTCGAGCGCGCCCGCGCGGCCAAGGAGAAGCTCGGCGACAAGGTGTTCGTCCTCGGCCACCACTACCAGCGTGACGAGGTCATCCAGTTCGCCGACGTCACGGGCGACTCCTTCAAGCTGGCCCGGGACGCGGCCGCGCGCCCGGAGGCCGAGTACATCGTGTTCTGCGGTGTGCACTTCATGGCCGAGTCCGCGGACATCCTCACCTCCGACGACCAGAAGGTCGTCCTGCCCGACCTCGCCGCCGGCTGCTCCATGGCCGACATGGCGACCGCCGAGCAGGTCGCGGAGTGCTGGGACGTGCTCACCGAGGCCGGCGTGGCCGAGCAGGTCGTGCCGGTGTCGTACATGAACTCCTCCGCGGACATCAAGGCGTTCACGGGCAGGCACGGCGGCCTGATCTGCACGTCGTCGAACGCGAAGCGGGCCCTGGAGTGGGCCTTCGAGCAGGGCGACAAGGTGCTGTTCCTCCCCGACCAGCACCTCGGCCGCAACACCGCGGTCCGCGACATGGGCATGTCCCTGGAGGACTGTGTCGTCTACAACCCGCACAAGCCGAACGGCGGTCTGACCGCCGAGCAGCTGCGGGACGCCAAGATGATCCTGTGGCGCGGCCACTGCTCGGTGCACGGCCGCTTCTCGCTGGAGTCGGTGGAGGACGTGCGCGCCCGCATCCCCGGCGTGAACGTCCTGGTGCACCCCGAGTGCAAGCACGAGGTCGTCGCCGCCGCGGACTACGTCGGCTCGACCGAGTACATCATCAAGGCGCTGGAGGCGGCCCCGGCCGGCTCGAAGTGGGCCATCGGCACCGAGCTGAACCTCGTACGGCGGCTCGCGAACCGTTTCGCCCCCGAGGGCAAGGAGATCGTCTTCCTCGACAAGACGGTCTGCTTTTGCTCGACCATGAACCGCATCGACCTGCCCCACCTGGTCTGGACCCTGGAGTCCCTGGCCGAGGGCAAGCTGGTCAACCGGATCGAGGTCGACAAGGAGACCGAGGCGTTCGCCAAGCTGGCCCTGGAGCGGATGCTGGCACTGCCGTAGGACCCGTGGTCGCAGAGGCTCACCCCGACACGGAGGTCCGCTCGGGGTGGGCGGGATCGAGGGTGAAGACATCGCCGGACGGCATGGTGACGACCAGGGCGCCCTTGTTCGGCAGCACCTGGGGCAGCACCTCGCTCTCCGCGTTCACCCACCTGGCGCGCGGCAGGGTCTCCCACAGCGGCGTGCCCCTGGCCGCGTCCAGGGCGGCGACCCGGGCGCTGGCACTGGACAGATGGACCACGCGGGAGCCCGGGGCGGGGGTGACACCGCCGGGCTGCTCCAGGCTCGTCGGGGTCTGCCACAGCTGCTTTCCGGAGCGCACCGACACGGCGGTCACGGCGACCTCGCGCCCGGAGCGTGATCTGCCCCGGTGGACGATGCCCATTCCCCCCCCCCCGGACCCGAGCCGGTCGGCCGGCTTGTGCCCGCCGACCGATCTCGGGCCGTCCTTGTGCAGCGGCACGTCCGCATCCCCTTCCCCATGCGGCAGTCCGAGGGCCCAGCACAGGCAACGGGGGTGTCCGGACCGGCTCGGGAAGGTCCCGGGCCGTGGCGTCAGGGCCGCGAACCGGAGTTGAGCCGGGCCGCCTGGCGGGTCAGATAGTCGCGTTCGGCGAGGTTGGGGGCCTTGCGGGCCGCCTCGGCGTACAGGCGGGCCGCGGTCGCCGGGTCGCCCGCGCGTTCGTGGAGGTAGGCCGCGGCCGCGGTGCGGCGGGGCAGCGCGTCCTCGACCCCGGCCAGGGCGGCGAGCCCGGCGCGGGGGCCGTCCGCCTCGCCCACGGCGACGGCACGGTTGAGGCGGACCACCGGGCTGTCGGTGAGACCGGCGAGTTCGTCGTACCACTCGACGATCTGCACCCAGTCGGTCTCCTCGGCGGTGGGCGCGTCCGCGTGCAGGGCGGCGATGGCGGCCTGAGCCTGGAACTCGCCCAGCCGGTCACGGGCCAGGGCGCCCTGGAGGATCCGCACGCCCTCGGCGATCGCCGCGGTGTCCCAGCGGGTGCGGTCCTGCTCGGCGAGCGGCACCAGGCTGCCGTCGGGCGCGGTACGGGAGGCGCGGCGGGCGTGGTGGAGCAGCATGAGGGCGAGCAGCCCCGCGACCTCGGGGTGGTCGATCGCGGCGGCGAGCTGCCGGGTGAGCCGGATCGCCTCGGCGGCCAGGTCGACATCGCCGGAGTAGCCCTCGTTGAAGACGAGGTAGAGGACGCGCAGCACGGTGGCGACGTCGCCGGGCTGGTCGAAGCGGACGTCCGAGACGGTGCGCTTGGCCCGGCTGATGCGCTGCGCCATGGTCGCCTCGGGGACGAGGTAGGCCTGGGCGATCTGCCGGGTGGTGAGACCGCCGACCGCTCGCAGGGTGAGGGCCACCGCGGACGAGGGGGTGAGCGAGGGGTGGGCGCACAGGAAGTACAGCTGGAGCGTGTCGTCCACGGCGGGCGTGGGGCCGGGCCCCGGTTCCTCGTCGACACGTTCCTCCCGCCGGCGGCGGGCGGTGTCCGAGCGGGTCGCGTCGAGGAACTTGCGCCAGGCCACGGTGACCAGCCAGCCCTTGGCGTCCCTCGGCGGGTCGGACGGCCAGAGCCGCAGGGCCTCGACGAGGGCGTCCTGGACGGCGTCCTCGGCCGCCGCGAAGTCTGCTCCGCGGCGGACGAGGACGGTCAGCACACCCGGCGTGAGGCGTCTGAGCAGTTCCTCATCCACCGGCGTGGCAGTCGTCCGTGGCGGTGGGCGAGTTCGCGTAGAACGGGCGCAGCTCCAGCCACTCGTGGATCGGCTTCCCGCCGGCGCCGGGGGCGGCCGACAGTTCCCCGGCCAGTTCGAGGGCGCGCTCGTAGCTGTCGACGTCGATCACCATCCAGCCGGCGATGAGGTCCTTGGTCTCGGCGAACGGCCCGTCGGTGACCGGCGGGCGCCCCTCGCCGTCGTACCGCACCCACGTGCCCTCGGGAGCGAGCGCCTGCCCGTCTACGTACTCCCCGGTCTTCTCCAGCCGCTCCGCGAAGTCCCGCATGTACTGCACGTGTGCGGAGATCTCCTCGGGGGTCCACTTCTCCATGGGCACGTCGTTGGCCGGAGCGGGAGCGCCACGGTAGTGCTTCAGCAGCAGGTACTTGGCCATGATGTCTCTCCTGGGTCCCGGAGCGACCCATTCTGGCCGCTCTCACCCCGGGGACGGAGCGGGGCACGGGTTCTCGACATCGCCGCCGGATTTATTTTTTCCGGGGCTCCCCACAGCCTTGCGCGCTCACTCCGCCCGCGGACGGACCAGCCCCGACTCGTACGCGATCACCACCAGCTGGGCCCGGTCGCGGGCGCCGAGCTTGGCCATGGCCCGGTTGACGTGGGTCTTGACGGTGAGCGGGCTGACTTCCAGGCGTTCGGCGATCTCGTCGTTGGAGTGGCCGCCGGCGACCTGGACGAGGACCTCGCGCTCGCGGACGGTGAGGGCGTCGAGGCGTGCGGAGCGCACCGGGTCGGACTCGTCCGCGTCGCCCTGGGCGAGGAAGCGGGCGATGAGGCCCTTCGTGGCGGCCGGGGACAGCAGGGCCTCACCGCCGGCCGCGATCCGGATGGCGCTGAGGAGTTCCTCGGGTTCGCTGCCCTTGCCGAGGAAGCCGGAGGCACCGGCGCGCAGCGACTGCACGACGTAGTCGTCGACCTCGAAGGTGGTCAGGATGACCACGCGGACATGGGCGAGGGAGGAGTCCTCGCTGATCATGCGGGTGGCCGCGAGGCCGTCGGTGCCGGGCATGCGGATGTCCATGAGGACGACGTCGGCGCTCTCCTGCCTGGCCAGCCGTACGGCCTCGGCGCCGTCGGACGCCTCGCCGACCACCTCCATGTCCGGCTCCGAGTCGACGAGCACCCGGAAGGCGCTGCGCAGCAGTGCCTGGTCGTCGGCGAGCAGGACACGGATCGTCATACGGGCTCTCCCGGTTGGTCCCTCGCGGCGGTACGGGTCTTCACCGGCAGGATCGCATGGACGCGGAAACCGCCTCCGTAGCGGGGACCGGTGGTGAGCGTGCCGCCCAGGGCGGTGACGCGCTCGCGCATGCCGAGCAGACCGTGGCCACCGCCGTTGTCGGGGTCCTCGTCGTCGCCGGCGCCGTCGTCGAGGACCGTGATCTCCACATGGGGACCGACCCGTACGACGCTGACCTCGGCCTTCGCCTCCGTACCGGCGTGCTTCTGGATGTTGGTCAGGGCTTCCTGGATGACCCGGTAGGCGGCCAGGTCCACGGCGGCGGGCAGGGTGGTGCCGTGGTCGGCGCGGGCCACCTCGACGTGCAGGCCCGCGCTGCGGAAGGTGCCGACGAGTTCGTCGAGGCGGGCGAGGCCGGGGGCGGGTTC
>NZ_RSAJ01000542.1 GCF_003933965.1 Streptomyces sp. RP5T | reverse complement strand
GCCTATCGCATCGCTCAGGAGACCGACTCCGGTGAGCGGGTGGTGGTGGGTGTCAACCGTTTCCAGCTCGATGCGGAGGAGCCGTACGAGCCCCTCCGCGTCGACCCCGCCATCGAGGCCCAACAGGTGGAGCGGCTCGCCCGGCTGCGCGCCGAACGCGACCGGTCCGCCGTCGACTCGGCCCTCGCCGCCCTCAAGAAGGCCGCCGAGGGCGAGGACAACGTCCTGTACCCGATGAAGGACGCGCTCAGCGCCCGGGCCACGGTGGGCGAGGTCTGCAACGCCCTGCGGGAGGTATGGGGGACCTACGTCCCCTCGGACGCTTTCTGAGTGCGACACTCATCCACATGTTCGGTGTCATCGACCTCCCCACCTATCTGGCCGGCCTCGTCCTGATCGTCCTGCTGCCCGGCCCCAACTCGCTGTACGTCGTCTCCGTCGCCGCGCGGCGGGGTGTGCGGGCCGGGTACACCGCCGCCGCCGGGGTGTGGTGCGGGGACGCCGTGCGGATGACCCTGTCCGCCGCCGGGGTCGCCTCGCTGCTCCAGGCCAACGCCGTGCTGTTCGGGATCGTGAAGTACGCGGGGGCCGGGTATCTGACGTGGCTCGCGGTGGGGATGCTGCGGGCCGCGTGGGGCATGTGGCGCTCGCGCCGGTCGCCCGTGGCCGAGGCGGAGGCCTCCGACGCCGTTCCGGGGGAGCGGCCGTACCGCAGGGCCCTGGTCGTCAGTCTGTTCAACCCCAAGGCGATCCTGTTCTTCGTCGCCTTCTTCGTGCAGTTCGTGGATCCCGGGTACGCCTACCCGGCGCTGTCCTTCGTCGTCCTCGGGGCGTTCGCGCAGGCGGCCAGCTTCCTGTACCTCACCGCGCTGATCTTCGGCGGGACGAGGCTGGCGGCCGCGTTCCGGCGGCGGCGACGGTTGTCCGCGGGGGTGACGTCGGCGGCGGGGGCGCTGTTCCTCGGGTTCGCCGTGAAGCTCTCGCTCGCTAGCGCGTGATCCCCCGGCCGGCATAGGCCCTCAGCCGCGAGGCGTCCTCACCTGCCCAGCCCACATAGCCGTCCGGGCGTACCAGGAACAGCCCCTTGCCGTACGACGGCTGTTCGTCACCGGTGACCACCCGCACTGTTTGCGGCAGCTCCGGCGCCTGCACGCCGACCGCCACCAGCGTCCAGTGCGGGCCCCGGAAGGCGTCGAAGAGCCGTACGCCCGCCAGCGTCCCGTCGGGGGCGCGGTCGCCCGCGCGGAGGCCGCTCGGCGCGGTGCGTGTCTCCTCCGTGAGGGACGACTCCCGGTAGCCCAGCCCCAGTTGGCGGGTGGCCTCGCCCCGGCGGACCTCTCCGCGGTGCACGCCCGTCGAGAGGCCGAGCATCTGCGCGGCGACGGGGCGGCGCTCCTCCTCGTAGGTGTCCAGGAGGGCGGCCGGGGCACCGCCGCGCAGCACCGCTCCCAGCTTCCAGCCCAGGTTGTAGGCGTCCTGCACGCTCGTGTTCAGGCCCTGACCGCCCGCCGGGGAGTGGACGTGGGCCGCGTCACCGGCGAGGAGGACCCGGCCGGAACGGAAGCGGTCCGCGAGGGCCGCGCGGGGCCGGAAGTCGGAGGCCCAGCGGATCTCCGTCACCGCCTCGGGGGCGAGGTGGGACCGGGCCGCGACGACCTCGCGGACGGCGTCGAGGGACAGGTCCGTCCGGGTGCCCTCCGGGAACTGGGCCACGAGCTGGAAGTCCTCCGTGCCGGCGAGCGGGCAGATCGAGAGGTAGCCGCCGCCCTCGCCGCGGGGCGGGAAGACGTGCCAGTGGTCCCGGTCGAGGCCGGTGACGCGGACGTCCGCGACGAGCAGCGGATGGGGGTCGACGGTCTCGCCGGTCATGCCGATGCCGAGGGCCCGGCGGACGACCGAGCGGCCGCCGTCGGCGGCGACGACGTACCGGGCGCGGATGTCCGTGCCCGCCGTGAAGCGCACGGTCACCCCGTCGGCGTCCTGCTCGACCCCCACGGCCTCCCGGCCGAAGGCCACCCGCCCGCCGAGCTCCCGCAGCCGTGCGAACAGCACCTCCTGCGTGCGCCACTGCGGGACCATCCAGGGCGCGTTGTACGGAGAGTCCTCGGTCGGCTCGACCGGGTCGAACATCCGGTGTTCGCCGACCCGCTCGCCGTCCCGCCAGATCATCTGGACCGGGTAGGTCCCGCTGACCTCGCGGATCGCGTCGACCACGCCGAGGTCGTGGAAGACCTCCATGGTGCGCGGCTGGATCCCCTTGCCGCGTGAGCCCGGGAACAGCCGGTCCGCCTTCTCCACGACCAGCGCGTCCACGCCCCGCCGGGCGAGGTCGATACCGAGGGCGAGTCCCGTGGGCCCCGCGCCGACGATCAGTACGTCCGTATTCACGACTTCCCCTTAACGCTGTTAAGTGCCGTCGACTCCGAGCGTGCCCTTAACGCTGTTAAGCTGTCAAGTGTGAGCACCGAGAAACGCCCGCCCCTGGACCGCACCCGGGTCGCCGACACCGCCCTGAGACTCCTGAACGAGGTGGGCCTGGACGGCCTCACCCTGCGCGCCATCGCCAAGGAACTCGACGTCAAGGCCCCCGCCCTGTACTGGCACTTCAAGGACAAGCAGGCGCTGCTCGACGAGATGGCGACGCAGATGTACCGGCGGATGCTCGCCGGGACCGCGCTCGACCCGTCCGACACCTGGCGCGAGCGGCTCCTCAAGTCCAACCGGGGGCTGCGCGCGGCCCTGCTCGGCTACCGCGACGGCGCCAAGGTCTACAGCGGCTCACGCTTCACGGGACTGGTCCACGTCGAGCAGATGGAGGACACCCTGGCCCTCTTCACGGCCGCCGGGTTCACCCTCGCCCAGGCGGTGCGGGCCACGTCGTCGTCGTACTACTACACCCTCGGCTTCGTCACGGAGGAGCAGGGCGTGGAGCCGCTGCCCGGCGAGCGCCGGGATGGCTTCGACGTGACGGAACGCGCCCGCCTGATGGCCGACTTCCCGCTGTCGGCGGCGGCGGGCGCGGAGATGTTCCAGGACTTCGACCAGCACTACGAGGAGGGCCTGGCGCTGCTGATCGCGGGAATCGAGCAGCGGTACCGGCCTACCGGGCCATCGCCTTCCGCACCGCGCGAGTGACCACGGGCGGCAGCAGGTCCACGGCGATCCGGCGGGCCGGGGAGCGCCGCGGCCGCGGAGCGGGGCTCGGGGCGGCGGCGGGCGCCACATAGTGCCGGGAGCGCGGGAACGGCGGCGCCTGCATCTTCCGCGCGCGCGCCCGCACCAGCCGGTGACCGGCCGCGTCCTGCACACTCAGGCCCACGTCCGACCGCTCCCGCAGCATCGCCAGCAGCTCCTCCTGGACCGGCTCGGGGTCGCCCCATGTGCCGTACAGCTTCTGCGTGCTGAGGCAGATCGGCCGCAGACCGCGGTTGAGCACCGCCTCCCACACGGCGACCGAGACGCCCGGGGTGTGCTCGGAGCGGAAGTCGTCCAGGACGACGATCCCCTCGGGCAGCAGGATCTCGCGGGCGGCGCCGATGTCGCCGTACACGTGCTCGTACAGGTGCGAGGCGTCGATGTGGACGAACCGGCAGGTGCCCGGCGCCACTTCGCCCGGGACGACCGAGGTGGGCCCCTCGATCACCCTCGGCAGGGTGTCGTGGAAGGAGAGGTAGTTCCGCTCGAAGGCCTGCCGGGTGAGGGAGGCGTACGACTTCGTGGTCTCCGCGTGGTTGGCGCCGTCCGGTGCCTCGCCCCCGAACAGGTCGCACACCGTGAACCGCTCGCCGGCCCGCAGGTGCTGCCCGAGCAGGATCGCGCTCTTGCCCATGTACGCGCCCAGTTCCAGCAGGTCACCCGGTGTCTCCTGGCGCCGCAGGAACCAGCTGAACAGCATCTGGTCGAGCGGCGGGAACCACCCGGGCACGTCACGGAGTTCACCGGGGTGGCTGTACGTCTGCTGTGCGTCTCCCATGGGAAGAGTGTGCTCGTCCAGCGGGGGCCGAGCGGTCGGCGAGACGAACCTCGGGTGAACAGTTCAGAGCGTCCTGTTGAGCGCGGTGCGCAGGCGGGGCGTCAGAGGCTTCTCGACGAGGCGGTTCAGCAGCCAGGCCAGGGTCAGCATCGCGGCGATCGTCAGGGTGAAGGTCACCGACGCCGGAAGGCCGAGGCTCCGGTGCAGGGCGCGGATGACCACCCAGCCCAGGTGTTCGTGCACCAGGTAGAAGGGGTACGTCAGCGCCCCGGCCACCGTCAGCCAGCGCCAGTTTGCCCACCGCAGCCAGCCCAGCGCGATCGCCGCGACCGCGACGAAGCCGAAGGCGACCACCAGCACGATGCCCAGCGAGGTGCGGTGCGCGAAGGCGCCTGGGTCCGAGACGTTCCACAGCGACCGCACCGCGTAGTGCTGGCCGATCAGGAAGCTGACCGCCACGATGCCCCACGCGTACACGTCCCGCCGGTCGAGGTGGACCAGGTAGAGACCGACACCGCCGATGAAGAAGGAGGCGTACTCGGGCATGAACACCACGTCCAGCAGCGGCTGGTGCGCGGCCTGGGTGAGGGCCGCCGCCAGCGTCCAGCCCGCGCAGAACATGATCACCCGGCGCCGGGAGGCCCCGGGCAGGACCACGCACAGCGCGAACAGCGCGTAGAAGCGGACCTCCGCCCACAGGGTCCAGCAGACGCCGAGCACCCGGTCCACGCCCAGCGGCATCTGCAGCATCGTCATGTTCACCAGGACGTCGCTGGGAGACAGCGCCTTGTAGGCGACCGCGGGCAGTGCGAACACCGCCGTGACCAGGAGTACCGCCACCCAATAGGCGGGCAGCAGCCGGGAGGCCCGGGAGGCGAAGAACGATTTCAGGGGCCGGCCCCAGCCGCTCATGCAGATCACGAATCCGCTGATCACGAAAAAGACCTGGACGCCGAGGCAGCCGTAGGAGAAATAGGTGTGCAGCGTCGGGAACTGGCGTTGTGCGGAGCTTCCCCAGGACTGGGTGATTTCGCCGCCGCGCCCCCCGTAGTGGTACGCGGCCACCATCAGCGCGGCCACCAGCCGCAGTCCGTCCAGGGCCCGCAGCCGGGTCTCCCGGGGGCGCGGTGCGGGCAGTGGCTCCTCCGGCCGCCGGGGCAGGTCGGGCGCCGACCGGACGGTCATGCTGGTCACGGATATCCCCTTCGCAAGCTCTGAAGAGCCTAAGTCACTCCTGTGGATGCGCCTCAGCACGTTAGTCCGAATCACGGTGATGTCTTACTCGCCGGGTCAACGATTGGCCTTCTGGTCCCGGTGAGTTCACCTGAATGTCGTTTTGGCTTCCTAAGTTCGCCCAGAATCCCCCCACGTCGCAGTAAACCCGTGAACTTGCCTTTGCTTTGGCAAGAAAACAACAGGAGAGCCATGACGACGGTCCAGAAGAGGCGTGCACGCGCGCGTGGAGGGGAGCTGGACGACTGCCTGCGCGCCTGCGCGGCGCACAGCGGCAAGGTCGTCGGCAGCGTCGACCGCCGCCGTGTCGAGCTCGGCGAACAGCTGCGCAAGCTGCTCGTCGTCTGGGGCACCACCGCCACGGCCACCCCGGCGG
>NZ_RSAJ01000541.1 GCF_003933965.1 Streptomyces sp. RP5T | reverse complement strand
CCCCCGAGGGCCGTGCCCTCCTCGACGACGTGCGCGGCACCGCCCCCGCCGACGAACTCGCCGTGGCCACCCGGCTGCGCCGCGAGCACCCGGCGGAACTGGTCTCCGCGGCGCTCGGCCAGGCCCGGCTGCGGCAGCGGGCGGTGGCGAAGTTCGGGGCCGAGGACGCGGAGCGGATGTTCTTCACGCCGAACGGCGTCGAGCAGTCGACACGGGCGAGCGTGGCGACCTACCGGGCCCTCAGGCTGCGGTCGATGGGCGTCACCTCGGTCGCGGACCTGTGCTGCGGGATCGGCGGGGACGCGATCGCGCTGGCCCGGGCCGGGATCCGGGTGCTCGCGGTGGACCGGGACCCGCTGACGGCGGCGGCCGCGCGGGCGAACGCGGACGCGCTGGGACTCGCCGACCTGATCGACGTACGGGAGGCGGACGTCACGGAGGTCGACACGGCCTCGTACGACGCCGTGTTCGTGGACCCGGCGCGGCGGGGCGGGCGGGGCCGCATCTTCGACCCGGAGGCCTACTCGCCGCCCCTGTCGTGGGCGATCCGGGCGGCGCTCAACGCCCCGCACGCGGCGCTGAAGGTCGCGCCGGGCATTCCGCACGAGGCGGTTCCCGCCCAGGCCGAGGCCGAGTGGATCTCCGACGGCGGGGACGTGAAGGAGGCGGTGCTCTGGTTCGGCACCGCGCCGGGGGCGGTCCGGGCGACGCTGCTGCCGGGACCGCGCACCCTGCTCGGCCGCGGGCTCCCCGACCCCGAGGTCCGGCCCGTGGGACGGTACTTGTACGAGCCCGACGGGGCCGTCATCCGGGCCCATCTGGTCGCCGAGATGGCCCAGGAGGTCGAGGGCGGGCTCGTCGACCCCACCATCGCGTACGTGACCTCGGACGCCCTGCACCCGAGCGCGTACGCCACCGCCTACGAGATCACCGATCAACTCCCCTTCAACGTGAAGAAGTTGAAGGCGCTGCTGCGTGAGCGGGAGGTCGGGATCCTGACCGTGAAGAAGCGGGGGTCGGCCGTCGAGCCGGAGGAGCTGCGGCGCAAGGCGCTGCCGAAGCAGCACGGGCCGCACTCGGCGACCGTGTTCCTGACCCGGGTCGCGGGGGCGCCGACCATGCTGATCGGCGCCCCCGCGAGGCCCGCCACCGGCGCGGGACCGTCCTGAGCGAAGCCAGGCGCGGGTCGGTGCCGAGCGGGCCGGGCCGCGGGGGCGGTCCCGCCGTCTCCCGCGCGCAGGTCCTGGCTGCTCGTCCGGGTGCTCGGGATCCGGCTCTTCGCTCCGGTGACCGGGTTGACGAGCACCGGCCCGTCGGTGCCCAGCCGGCCCTCGGTGCCCGGTCAGGGCTCCGCGTCGTCGGCGGCGGCGCGTGAACGGGCTCGCGTGGTCACCCCCCCTGGGTCACCGGCCGCACGCCCGCGCCCGGTCCAGCAGCAGCTCCCGCTCGCGTTCGTTGCGGGTCAGCGCGGCCGCCCGCTCGAACTCGGCCCGCGCCTGCGCCGTACGTCCGAGACGGGCCAGGAGGTCGCCGCGCACGCTCGGCAGCAAGTGGTAGTCGTGCAGGGCGGGTTCGTCCGTGAGCGCGTCGACGATCTCCAGGGCCGGGCCCGGCCCCTCGGCCATCGAGACCGCGACCGCCCGGTTGAGTTCGACCACCGGGGAGGGAGCGCGGGCGGCGAGCAGGGCGTAGAGGGTGGCGATGGCCTGCCAGTCGGTCTCCTCGTAGGAGTACGCGTGCGCGTGGCAGGCCGCGATGGTGGCCTGCAGGACGTAGGGGCCGGGGGCGCCCGTGGCGGTGGCGTCGGCGCGGCCCAGGGCCCTGATGCCGCGGGCGATGAGCATGCGGTTCCAGCGGCTGCGGTTCTGGTCCTTGAGCAGGACGGGTTCGCCGCGCGGTCCGGTCCGGGCGGCCGTGCGGGAGGCCTGGAACTCCAACAGGGCGGCCAGGCCGTGCACTTCGGGTTCCTTGGGCATGAGGGCGGACAGCAGGCGGGCCAGCCGCAGGGCGTCCTCGCACAGGGAGGGGCGCAGCCAGTCGTCGCCCTCGGTGGCCGCGTACCCCTCGTTGAAGATCAGGTAGATGACGTCCAGGACCGAGCCGAGACGGGCCTCGCGGTCGGGGCCGTAGGGGACCTCGAAGGCGATGTTCCTCGTGGCGAGGGTCCGCTTGGCGCGCACGATGCGCTGGGCGACCGTGGCCTCCGGGACGAGGAAGGCGCGGGCGATCTCCGGGGTGGTGAGGCCGCCGAGCAGACGCAGGGTGAGCGCGGTGCGGGCCTCCGCGGACAGCACCGGGTGGCAGGTGGTGAAGACGAGCCGGAGCAGGTCGTCGTCGATGTCCTCGGGGTCGGAGGGCTCCTGGGGCGGGGCGGTCTCCGTCAGGTCCCGGCCGATCTCGGCCAGCTTGCGGGCGTAGTTCTCCCGGCGGCGCACCAGGTCCACGGCCTTGCGCCGCGCGATGGCCATGAGCCAGGCACCGGGGTTGTCGGGCACGCCGTCGCGCGGCCACTGCTCCAGTGCGGCGACCAGGGCGTCCTGGGCCAGCTCCTCGGCGATGCCGACGTCCCGGACGACCCGGGTGACTCCGGCGATGATGCGCGGCGACTCCAGGCGGAAGACGGTCTCGACGGAGGCTCGGGCATCGGGGCGGGAGGGCTGCGAGGTGGTCACAGCCCCCCATTCGACACCGGTACGGCCGTACAGCCAAGGAAGGCGGGGCGGCCGTCCCGGATCAGCCCTCGACGATCTCCCGCACCTCGCAGGTGACCGTCCAGTGCTCCTCGTGCACCTTCAGGAAGCGCTTGGTCCACTCGATCGCCTCGGCCATGTCCTTGGCCTGGACGATCGCGTAGCCCCCGACGACCTCCTTCGCCTCGGTGAAGGGCCCGTCGGTCACCGACAGCTGCCCCTTCTCCCAGCGCACCCGGGTGCCCTGGGCGGTCGGCGTGAGCCCGGCGGTGTCGAGCAGCACCCCGGCCTTCGTCATCTCCTCGATCAGCTCGCCCATGCGCTGCATCAGCGCGTCGCTGGGGCCCTCGGCGGGGGCGTTCTGCTCGTCGATCCGGACCATCGACAGGTAGCGCGGCATGGTGACTCCTCGGTCGTCGCGGGGCCGGTCCTTCCCGGCCTCCCACCAGTGCGTCGATCGGCAGAGGCCGGGATCGACAGACCCCGCGGACTTCTTCGGAGATTTTTCTCCGGCCCCTCGGGCAGGGGCCCGACCTGCTAGGACAGCGCGTTGCCGAACGACGCCCGCGTGACCGGCGCCCCGACCGTGCGCGGGCCGAAGGTGAACGCCGCGTCCGTCACGATGCCGGTCGGACGCCCGCGCAGCGACCAGACCGCGCCCTCACCGGCGTTCTGGCCCTCGACCATGTTCTCGCGGGACGCCGCCGCCGCGAGGTCCGCGTAGCCGTTTCCGTTGATGTCGTGGAGGCTGACCGCGTCGCCGAAGTTGTCGCTCGCCTCCGCGGCGCCGGGCACGCCCTCGGTGTCCTGGGTGAAGCCCTGGGCGCCCTTGCCGGTCAGGCCGTCACGGCTGCCGTACAGGACGTTGACCATGCCGGCCCCGTCCTTGTCGCCGAGCTTCTCGCCGGGCGCGCCCACGGCCACGTCGGCGTAGCCGTCGCCGTTGACGTCACCGGCCGCCACCGCGTAGCCGAAGCCGTCCTCGTCCTCCTTGCCGCCGGGGACCCCTTCGGTGTCCTGGCTGTACGACTTCCAGGTGGACGCCGGCTTCAGGCCGGCGGCGGAGCCGAGGGCCACGGTGGCCGTGGAGTCGTTCGGGACACCCCGGACGACGTCGTCGTAACCGTCGCCGTTGACGTCGCCGAAGGCCACCTGGCCGCTGCCCTCGGGGGAGGCGGCATAGGTGAAGGCGCCTCCGGAGGCGTTTGCCAGGTAGAGCTGGGAGCCGATGCCGCCGTCGCCGAGGTAGACGGTCAGCGCGAGGTCGTCGCGGCCGTCGCCGTTGACGTCCCCGGCGGCCGCGTACATCACGTCGTAGGGCTCCACCTTGGTCGAGCCGAATTCCTGCGTGGCGGTCGGCTTCCCGGTCCGGGATATCGGGCCCCTCCAGACGGTGGCCTCGGTGCCGAGCGGGTCGTCGCCCGGGGAGCGGCCGCCGCGGAACAGGACCAGGTCCGGCCAGCTGTCACCGTCGAAGTCGCCGGCCTGGGTGGTCGCCGCGGGCACGGACACCGCGCCGGACAGGCCCTCCTTGGAGCCCCAGACGACGACCGCGTCCCGCTTCGCGTCCGCCTGTCCGATGATCAGGTCGGTGCGCCCGTCGCCGTCCAGGTCCCCCGTGGACAGCTGGTAGCCGAAGTTCTCGCCCGCGGCGGGATCGCCCGGGATGCCGGCGGTGGAGCGGCTGATGGTGGTGCGGTGGTCCTTGGTCAGGCCGTGCGGGCCGCCGTACATGACGGTGACGTACCCCGCCCCCTGCTTGCCGTCGATGGTGGCGATCGGGGCGCCGACGGCGAGGTCCTTGTAACCGTCGCCGTTGAAGTCGTCCTGGACGGCCTTCGATTCGGCCGCCGCGGCGCTGCCGGCGAGGGCGGGAATCCCGCCGAGCGCGAGCACGCCGGCGATCAGCGGCACTGACCATGCTTTGTACGAACGCGAGTTGGACATCGGTGTTCCCCCTGTGTACTGCACGTACTGCACTGTGGATGTACTGCACTGTGGTCACCGCAACAGACATCCCTGGGCGCCCGATGGTTGCAACCGTCGCCCGTTTCTCAGCGGAGCGACTCCCACACCTCACGTGCCTCGGGCTCCTTCGCCACCACCCGGTTGGGGTCCGAGGGCGCGGTCACGACCGGCATGGTCACCGTCCTCACGCCGTCGGCCGCGAGGCCCTTCAGGCTCTCGCCGAGGCTCATCAGCTCGGTCAGGGAGTCGAGGCCGGTGTCGGTGGTGAGGCTGCCGGTGACGGCGTCGGCGACGGAGTACAGCTTGGCGGGGCTGGTCAGGAGGATGGTCGTGGAGATCCGCTCCAGCAGGGCCTTCACCAGCTTCTGCTGGAGACCGATGCGGCCCAGGTCGCTGCCGTCGCCTATGCCGTGCCGGGTGCGGGCGAGGGCGAGGGCCTGCTTGCCGTCCAGGTGGTGGGTGCCCGCCTTCAGGTTCAGGTGGCTGTCGTCGTCGTGGATGTCCTCGTCCGTGGTCACCGTGACCCCGCCGAGGGCGTCCACCAGCTTCGCGAAGCCCGAGAAGTCGATCTCGACGTAGTGGTCCATGCGGACGTCCGTGATCGACTCGACGGTCTTGACCGCGCACACCGGACCGCCCACCGCGTAGGCGGTGTTGAACATCGCGCCGTACGACACCGCCGTGGAGCCGCCGCTCTCCAGCGGGCAGGACGGGCGGGTGACGAGGGTGTCGCGCGGGATGCTGACGACGGTGGCCGTGGTGCGGCCCGCGTCGATGTGCACGACCATCGCGGTGTCGGACCGGGCACCGGTGCTGCTGCCGCCGCCGAGCGCCTGGTTCTCCTCGCCGCTGCGCGAGTCGGAGCCGAGGACCAGGATGTTGACGGCCTCGGTGGGCAGCGGGGCCTGCGCGGTGGCCGACGGGGTGGGGGTCGCCCTGGCGG
>NZ_RSAJ01000540.1 GCF_003933965.1 Streptomyces sp. RP5T | reverse complement strand
CGCCCACACCCCGCTCTTCGAGGCCGTCGAGGGCGCCCACGGCCTGTTCGTGCCCCTGGCGACCGCCCCGTACGAGCAGGACACCCCCCTCACCGCGTCCGCGCCCGGCGTCCTGTGGGCCCTGCTCACCCCGCTCCTCGCGATCCTCGACCGCACCGGCCTGCTGACGGCCCCGCCCGACACCCTCGAGAAGATCGCCGGCCGCCTCGACCACATCGCCGAGCGCTGCGGCCCCGCCATCGCGACCTACAGCAACCCGGCCAAGACCCTCGCCGCCGAACTCGCCGACGCGCTCCCGGTGATCTGGACCGAGGGCACCTCCGCGGGCCCCGCGGGCCGTCGTTTCGCCGCGGCCCTCGCCGAACTCTCCGGCCGCCCGTCCGTGGTCTCCGAACTGCCCGAGGCCCTCGCCGCGCACAGCACGCTGCTCTCCGGACCGCTGGCCGCCGGCGCCGACCCCGACGACTTCTTCCGCGACCGCGTCGAGGAGCCTCCCGCACTGCACGCACGCGTGGTACTCCTCCGCGACCGCCCGATCGGCGGTCTCAGCGCCGCCCCGGCCGCCCGCGACCTGGCCCTGAGCCACGACACGCCGATCAGCGAGCTGGAACCCGAGTCCGGCGGCGAGATCGAGACCCTCGCGGAACTGATCGCCGTCACGGATTTCGCCGCCGTTTACCTGGCGCTCGCCTCGGGGGCCTGATCTTGCACGGGCCGCCCTGAACGCCACCAGCCGCTCAGCAGGCCGCCCTGACTTCCGTACGACAGAAAGAACCCGATGGACCGCCTCGACAACACCATCCGCCCCTACGCCTGGGGTTCCACCACCGCCATCCCCGAACTCCTCGGCACCCGGCCGACCGGTGAACCCCAGGCGGAGATGTGGATGGGCGCCCACCCGGGAGCCCCGTCACGCACCGCCCGGGGCACGCTCGTCGAGGTCATCGACGCCGACCCCGCGCGCGAGCTGGGCGAGGCGGCCGTCGCCAGGTTCGGTCCCCGCCTGCCCTTCCTGCTCAAGATCCTCGCCGCCGGAGCCCCGCTCTCCCTCCAGGTGCACCCCGACCTCGCCCAGGCGAAGGAGGGCTACGACGACGAGGAGCGCCGCGGCATCCCCGTGGACGCGGGCCACCGCAACTACAAGGACGCCAACCACAAGCCCGAACTGATCTGCGCGCTCACCGAGTTCGACGGTCTGTGCGGCTTCCGCGAACCCGCGCGCGCGGCCGAGCTGCTGGACGCGCTCGGCGTCGACTCCCTCAAGCCGTACGTCGACCTCCTGCACGCCCGTCCCGAGGAGGCGGCCCTGCGCGAGGTCCTGACGGCCGTCCTGACCGCCGACCGCGCGGAGATGGCCCACACGGTCACCGAGGCCGCGGCCGCGTGCGCCCGCCTCGGCGGCGACCACGCCCCGTACGCCGAGATCGCCCACCACTACCCGGGCGACCCCGGCGTCATCGCCGCGATACTCCTCAACCACGTCCGACTGCAGCCCGGCGAGGCCCTGTTCCTCGGCGCCGGCATCCCGCACGCGTACTTGAGCGGCCTCGGCGTCGAGATCATGGCCAACTCCGACAACGTCCTGCGCTGCGGCCTGACCCCCAAGCACGTCGACGTACCCGAGCTCCTGCGCATCGTCCGCTTCGAGGCCGCCGACCCGGGCGTCCTCCGCCCCGAGGCGTCCCCCGACGGCGAGGAGGTCTACGAGACCCCCATCGACGAGTTCCGGCTGTCCCGGTACGTCCTCCCCGAGGGCGCAGGCACGCACGACCTGACCCGTCCGACCCCACAGATCCTGCTCTGCACGGCAGGTTCCGTGCGAGTCGGGGAACACGAACTGGGCCCCGGCCAGTCGGTGTTCGTACCGGCGGGTGAGACGGCCGGGGCGTCCGGCGCGGGCACGCTCTTCCGGGCGACCGTGATCGTGTGACCGATACGTGTGGCCGGGACGTGTGGCTGAGACCTGTGAATGGGACGTGTGATCGTATGGCCGGGCCTGTGGACGACTGAGACGTCCCTGCCGGGCAAGGCTGCAAGAATGGCCCCTCGGCAAAGGACGGGCAAAGGCCTGGACGGCGTGAAGCACTTGAGGCGAAGGGACAACGCGACCAGATGAGCGCGTCAGGCGGAACCAGGGCGATCGTGGCGGCACTCGGGGCCAACCTCGCGATCGCGGCATCGAAGTTCGTGGCGTTCGCGTTCAGCGGCTCGTCCTCGATGCTCGCCGAGGGCGTGCACTCGCTCGCCGACTCCGGCAACCAGTTCCTGCTGCTTCTCGGCGGCAAGAAGGCCCAGCGCGAGGCCACCCCGCAACACCCCTTCGGCTACGGCCGTGAGCGCTACATCTACGCCTTCCTGGTCTCCATCGTGCTCTTCTCGATCGGCGGCATGTTCGCCGTCTACGAGGGCTACGAGAAGATCAAGCACCCGCACGAGATCGAGCACTGGTACTGGCCGGTGGGCGTCCTGGTCTTCGCGATCATCGCCGAGGGCTTCTCCTTCCGGACGGCCATCAAGGAGTCCAACCCGCAGCGCGGCAACCTCTCCTGGAAGGAGTTCGTGCGCCGCGCCAAGGCCCCCGAGCTCCCGGTCGTCCTCCTGGAGGACTTCGGCGCCCTCGTCGGCCTGGTCCTCGCTCTCGGCGGTGTCGGCCTGGCCCTGCTCACCGGCGACGGCGTCTGGGACGGCATCGGCACCCTCTGCATCGGCATCCTGCTCATCCTGATCGCCCTCATCCTGGCGGCGGAGACCAAGTCCCTGCTGCTCGGCGAGGCCGCCGGCACCGAGGCGGTCCAGAAGATCGAGGCCGCGATCGTCGACGGCGACACCGTCACCGGCATCATCCACATGCGCACGCTCCATCTCGGCCCCGAGGAACTGCTCGTCGCCGCCAAGATCGCCGTCCAGCACGACGACACGGCCGGCGAGGTCGCCGCCGCCATCAACGCCGCCGAGTCCCGCATCCGCGAGGCCGTCCCCATCGCCCGCGTCATCTACCTCGAACCGGACATCTACAGCGAGGCGGAGGCCCGCAAGGGCGCCGACCGCGAGGCCACCCCCGGGGGACCGGCCCCGCACCCGGCCGAGCACTGACCACCGGTCCTCAGCGGCCGCAAGGGCCCGCGTCCCCTCACCGGGGGCGCGGGCCCTTCGCTCACTCGCTTGCGCTCATCCGATCCCGGTCACCCGGTCTCACTCACCCGATCTCGCTCAGCACGTCCAGTACGGCCCGCTCGTCCGGCGCCGCGATGAGCCGCGCCCGGAACTCGGCGTCCATCAGCTTCCGCGACAACAGCGCCAGGATGCGCAGATGCTCGTCGCCCGCGGCCGCCTCCGGCACCGAGATCATGAAGACCAGCCTGGCCTTCGTCCCGTCCAGCGAGCCCCACTCGACGCCCTCGGCGGACCGTGCGAACCCGACGACCGGCGCGGACACCGCGTCCGTCTTGGCGTGCGGGATCGCGATCTCGTCCCCGAGCCCGGTGCTGCCCTGCTCCTCGCGTCGCAGGGCAGTGGCCACCAGTTCCTCCACGTCCGTCACCTTGCCGCTGCGGGCGAGCAGCTCCGCCATCTCCCGGACGGCCGCCTCCTTGCCCCGGGCGTCGAGAGCGACCTTCACGGTCCGTCCGGTGAGGTAGCCGGAGAGGACTTCGCGGCCGGGCGGGGGCGCGGGGGCGTCCCCGACCTCGGCACTGGCAGCGGCACCCGGCCGGGCACCGGTCTGGGCTCCGGTCTCGGCTACGGGCTGGGGCTGAGCGGTTGGATCGGCTTCGGTCACCGCTCCAGCCCCCGTGTCGACAGCGGCAGCGCCGTGGGAATCCATGCCCTCCTGGGCTCCGCCCGGTTCCGGATCCGTGGCCGGCGTCCCGCTCGACGAGGCGACGATCCGCTGCGCCACCACGGCACCGGCGGCACCACCGGCCGCCGCCCCGGCGCCCACTCCGACGAGCGCGGGCTCAAGCGGCCCGGCCGCACCGGCCACGCCCCCACCCGGTCCGGTCGCCGGTACCGCACCCTTGCGCCGACGCTCGCTGATGTCGACCAGCGTGACCGTCGCCAGCGCGGTGACCGCCGTGCCGATCAGCACGGCCACGAAGAACACCGGCACCCCGCTCACCGCACCCAGCACCGCCACGATGGGCCCGCCGTGCGGCACCGCGTCCTCGACCCCGGCGACCCCGGCGATCGCACCGGCCACCGCGCCACCGAGCATGTTGGCCGGGATGACCTGCGCGGGCCGGGCCGCCGCGAACGGGATCGCGCCCTCGGAGATGCCGAAGCAGCCCATGAACAGCGCGGCCAGCCCCGTCTCCCGTTCCTGCTCGGTGTAGAGCCGCTTCCGTATCAGCGTGGCCAGCCCCTGACCCAGCGGCATGACCGGGATCGCGGCCGCGCACATGCCCATGACCGTCTGGTTGCCGGTCGCGATCAGCCCCGCGCCGAACAGGAACGCCGTCTTGTTGACCGGGCCGCCCATGTCGAACGCGATCATGAGCCCCAGAATCGCGCCCAGCAGGATCGCGCTGGTGCCGGTCATCCCGCCGAGCCAGTCGGTGAGGTGCTCGAACACCCAGGAGATCGGCTTCCCGATGACGTAGATGAAGAACAGCCCGAGCGCCGTCGTCGCCACGATCGGGATCACGATGATCGGCATGATCGGCTGCACGAACTTCGGGACCTTGACCTTCTTGATCCACAGCACCAGATACCCGGCGAGGAACCCGGTCACGATCGCCCCGATGAACCCGGCGCCCGCCTTCGAGTCGTACAGCGAACCCGTGTTCGCGATCCAGCCGCCGATCATGCCGGGCACCAGCGCGGGCCGGTCCCCGATGGCATAGGCGATGTACCCGGACAGGATCGGCACCATCAGCGTGAAGCCGATGACGCCGATGTTGTTGATGTCCATCCAGAAGGAGTCCTTCGGGATGACCAGCCCCCCGGACGGGTCGGTGTGCCCGCCGAGCGAGAGCGAGATCGCGATCAGCAGCCCGCCGACCACCACGAACGGGATCATGTAACTGACCCCGTTCATCAGCGCCTTGTACCCGACGCTCCGCTCCTTGCCGCCGCCCGGCCCCGACGCGGCGGCATCGGCGCCGGAGGTGTGCACCGGTGCCGACCGCACCCGCTCGATCAGCCGCTCAGGATGGTGGATGCCCTCCGCCACCCCGACGGTCAGGACCCGCTTGCCCACGAAACGGCTGAGGTCCACGTCCTTGTCCGCGGCGACGATGATGCCGTCCGCCGTTCTGACATCGTTGTCATCCAGAACGTTCTCGGCCCCGATCGATCCCTGGGTCTCCACCTTCATGTCGATGCCGCGGCTCGCGGCGGCCTGCGCGAGCTTCTCCGCGGCCATGTACGTGTGCGCGATGCCGGTCGGGCACGCGGTCACCGCGAGCAGCTTCACCCGCTGCTCGCCGCTGTCGCCGCCCGTGGGGGGAGGCCCGGCTGGACTGGTCACGTCGATCTCCTCACGCTTTTGTCATACGGAAACGCCGTCCCGAGCGCCCCGCACGATCGATGAGCTGTTCCGATCGCTACGGATCCTCCCTCACCTGCCCAGGCCACCCAAGGACAAAAGCCCCCCGATGACCTGGTCCGTTGCCACCCCGCCCGCACCGGTCCGGGGC
>NZ_RSAJ01000053.1 GCF_003933965.1 Streptomyces sp. RP5T | reverse complement strand
GGGGTGGATCCCGTGGGGGGAAAGTCGAGGCATGAACTGGAAAGCGCTTTCCGAAGCTTCCCGGATGTTAATGAGGTGTCTTGGCCATGTCAACGAGTCCCTCAGCGGACCAGACAAGGACGCTTGGCGTCGAAGGTCCAGTCCTCGATCAGGTACCGCATCCCCGCGGCATCGTCGCGGCCCGCGGAAGCCACCTCCCGGTGGAGTTCCTCGGCGGCCCGCAGGCGGTCGCGGTCCAGCCGGACCCCGAGGCCGGGCGCGTCCGGTACGGCGACCTCGCCGCCGGTGATGCGCGGCGGTTCGACGGTGAGCCGCTCCATGCCCTCCTGCCAGATCCAGTGCGTGTCGAGGGCGTTGTACTCCCCCGGGGCGGCGGCACCGCAGTGCGTCATCATCGCCAGGGAGATGTCGAAGTGGTTGTTGGAGTGGCAGCCCCAGGTCAGGCCCATCTCATGGCACAGCTGGGCGACCCGGACCGAGCCCTGCATGGTCCAGAAGTGCGGGTCGGCGAGCGGGATGGACACCGACTGCAGGGCGAGGGCGTGGGTCAGCTGCCGCCAGTCCGTGGCGATCATGTTGGTCGCGGTGGGCAGTCCGGTGGCCCGGCGGAACTCGGCGAGGATCTCCCGCCCGGAGTAACCGCCTTCCGCGCCGCAGGGATCCTCGGCGTAGGCGAGCGTGCCGACGAGCGGACGGCACAGCTCGACCGCCTCCCGCAGGGACCAGGCCCCGTTCGGATCGAGGGTGACGCGGGCCGTCGGGAACCGCTCCTTGAGCGCCCGTACGGCCTTCACCTCCTCGCCGCCCGGCAGGACTCCCCCCTTGAGCTTGAAGTCGCGGAAGCCGTAATGGTCGTAGGTGGCCTCGGCCTGGCGGACGATCGCCTCGGGGGTCAGCGCCTCCTCGCGCCGCAGGCGGTACCACTCCACGTCCGCGCCCGGCTCACGGACGTAGTCGAGATCGGTGCGGTCCGGGTCGCCGACGTAGAAGAGATAGCCCAGGACCCTTACGGCAGCGCGCTGTTGGCCGTCGCCGAGCAGGGCGGCCACCGGGACGTCGAGATGCTGGCCGAGCAGGTCCAGGAGCGCCGACTCGACGGCGGTGACCGCGTGCACGGTCGTACGGAGATCGAAGGTCTGGGCGCCGCGGCCGCCCGAGTCGCGGTCGGCGAAGGCGTCGTGGATCGTGCGCAGGACGCGTTTGTAGTCGCCCACGCGGGCACCGACGACCAGGCTCTCGGCGTCGCGCAGGGTCCGCGTGATGGTGTCGCCGCCCGGCACCTCGCCGAGGCCGGTGCGTCCCTCGGAGTCCTCCAGGACGACGACGTTCCGGGTGAAGAAGGGGGCGTGGGCGCCGGAGAGGTTGAGGAGCATGGAGTCCCGGCCGGCCACCGGGTGGACGGAGAACTTCGTGACGACGGGTTGGCTCATTGCGGGGCGGTGTCCTTCCGATGGGTCGGGGGGAGGGGTCAGACCTTGAGGGCGTCCAGCACCTGTTCCAGGACCAGTACACCGCCGAGACCCAGGATCGCGAGGACCGTGGTGTAGGTGGTGCGTGCCTTGATCGCCTCGATGACGGACAGGTTGAAGTACTCCTTGAACATCCAGAATCCCGGGTCGTTGACGTGCGAGAAGGCGATCGACCCGCAGGAGACGGCGAGCACCATGACCTCGGCGTGCACCCCGCCGCCCGCGAGCAGCGGCAGCGCCACCCCGGAGGCGGTGACGACGGCGACGGTCGCCGAGCCGAGGGCGATGCGGAGAATGGCCGCGATCAGCCAGGCCAGGATGATCGGGGAGATGGACCAGCCACCGGTCGCGTCCTTGATGTAGTCGGATATCCCGCCCTCGACGAGGACGTTCTTGAAGGCGCCGCCGGCTCCGATGACCAGCAGGATCATCGCCATCGCCTGCGCGGCCTCCCTGCACGAGGTGCTGACCTCCGCGAGGCTGCGCCCCATCCGGGGTCCGAACACCCACACCGCGACGAGCAGGGTGAGCAGCAGGGCGATGGGCGCGGAGCCGATGAACGCGACGAAGTGCAGTCCGGCGCTGTCCCCGGAGGTGGCCAGGTCGGTCACCGCGGCACCGGCGATCAGCACTACGGGCAGCAGGGCCACCGCCAGCGACCAGCCCATGCCGGGCATCTCGTCGTCCTCGAAGACCCGTTCGCTGACCAGGCCCTTGGGGATGTCGGGGTTCATCCGGCGGATGAACGGCAGGCGCGGCCACAGCAGCGCGATGAACGCGCCGACCGGGACGGCGATGAACAGGCCGTAGAACAGGGTGAGTCCGACCGAGGCGTGGAAGGTGGCCGCGACGGCCGTGGGGCCCGGGTGGGGCGGCAGGAAGCTGTGCATGGTGGACAGGGCGATCGACATCGGCAGTCCGACCCACAGCAGGTTGGCCCGGGTGACGCGGACGAGGGTGAAGGCGACCGGCACGATGATGACGAAGGCGACCTCGTAGAACATCGTGACGCCGATGAGCATCGCGGACAGCACCATGGCGACCTGCACCCAGCGCGGGCCGCACACGTCGAGGAGTCTGCCGGCGATCCGCTGGGCGGCACCCGAGTCCCCCATCACCCGGCCGACCATGGCGCCGAGCCCGATGGTGAGCATCGTGTCACCGATCTGGTCCCCGATCCCCTCGGACAGGACGTCCGGAATGTCCTGGAGGCCGATCCCTCTCACGAGGGCGACTCCCACGGCGACCAGGAGGAGGGCGGCGAAGCCGTTGAGTTTCAGCTTTGTCATCAGAAAGAGCAGGACGAGAACGCTGATCCCGACCACGACGAGCGGCATGTGTCAGTTCTCCCTTGAACTGGCAGGGCGACGAGGCGAGTTCACCGGACCACTCCCTAGAGAGTCATCCTGCTGAACACAATCCTCATACAGAAACATCGTCTACATATGAGGACGGAGGTTAGATGGGTGGATCACTGACGGTCAATGGGTCCGCGCGAATCGCCTTACGATCGGCCCACGTCGCATCGGCCAGGCGCACCCGAGGTCAAGTCGGCGGTCCGGACCGTCACGGTGCTCGAACCGCTCGCCGGCCGGGGAGAGCGGCCCGCGCGGCTGCGTGAACTCTCCGGGGCACTGGGGGTGCCCCGGAGCAGCATGTACGCCCTCCTCCAGACCCTCGTGGAGTACGGCTGGGTCCGCACCGCCGCGACCGGATCCCTCTACAGCGTCGGGATCCGGGCCCTGCTCATTCGGAGACCGCGCCATCACCCCCGCACTCGGACCGCCCGCCGCCCCCGAGCAGGGGATTCCGGTGCCGGTACTGGTGATCGTCCGGTCGGAGCGAGCCGTGCAGCTCCGCGGGCCCGGGTGCGGGATGCACTCGCCCCCGTGCTGGTTGCCGTAGGACGCCCGCTCCGACACCCGGCTCCCCGGGTCTTCAACTGCCCTGCCGCCAGAGGGAGACAGCCAGGGCCAGTCCGGCCAGCGCGATCGTGATCCGCAACGGCCTCTCGGGCAGTCGCCGTACGACGACGGGTCCGACCCGGCTGCCCAGCAGACAGCCGAGCCCCAGTGCGGCCGCCGCCGCCCAGTCGACCGGGGCCAGGAACGCGTAGGCGACGGCGGCGGTCACGTTCGCGGCGCCGGTGGCGATGTTCTTGACCGCGTTGGTGACCCGCAGGGGTTCGCTCCCGGACAGGGACAGCACCGCCAGCATCAGGACGCCTGCCGCCGCGCCGAAGTAGCCGCCGTACAGGCCCACCAGAAGGACCGCGCCCGCCAGCGGCGTGTTCACCCGGGGACCGCCGTCGGTCAACATCGTGTGCCTCTCGGCCAGTCGGCGCAGCGGTTCGCGTACCAGGATCAGCACCGAGCCCAGAGCGATCAGCCAGGGCACGACCCGGCTGAACGCCGAAGCCGGGGTCCCGAGGAGCAGTGCCGCGCCGACACAACCGCCCGCGGCCGCGAGGATCGAGAGGTGCAGGAGACGGCCGCGCTGTCCGCGCAGTTCCTCCCGTGAACCGGCCGCGGTTCCAGCGGTGTTGGCGAACAGGGCCACGGTGTTGGTCACGTTGGCGGCCACCGGCGGCAGACCCGCGGCCAGCAGCGCCGGATAGCTGAACAGCGAGGCCAGACCCGCGATGGAACCGGCCAGGCCGGAGGCGATGCCGGCGACGGCCAGCAGGAGTACGGAATCGGGCCCCACGCGGACTTCCCTTCGGTATGAAGGGTCATCCTCTCCCGCCATTGTCTCTGATGAAAGACACTGTCTACATAGGGAGACAGCTGCGGGCGGATCGCAGGACCCTCCGCCCGTCCCGGACTCCCCGCGAGCCCAGCCCCGCGGTCGAGCCGGTCGGACGGTCCCCCGCGCCATCCGACCGGCCGTCGGGTGCACCCGCGGGACACTATCGGCCCGCGGTCCTCGCGGTCTTGGACGAATTTGCACTCCCCGAGAGGGACACCGCCCCCTCCACCCGGCGCGAGGCCACCATCTGCCCGGGCGTGGTCCCGGCGATGGCACGGAACTCGCGGTTGAGGTGCGCCTGGTCGTAGAAGCCGCAGGCCGTGGCGATCTCGGTCAGACTCCCCGCCCCACGGCCCAGCAGTGTCACGGCGTGACGGAAGCGCAGCACCCGGGCGGACGCCTTGGGGGTGAGCCCGATCTGCTGGGTGAACCGGCGGATCAAGTACCCTTGGCTCCAGCCCACTTCGGCGGCGATACGGGCGATCGGGATCACGCCCGCGCTCCCCGCGAGCAGTTGCCAGGCCTGTTCCACCTCCGGCGTGGGCCGCGGACCGTACTCGAGTCGGGCGAGCAGCGCCGTGTCCAGCAGGTCGAACCTGGCGGCCCAGTCGGGCGTGGCTGCCATCCGCTCCACGAGCACGTCGGCCCCGGGCCCCAGAACGTCCCGTACCTCGACGGCCAGGTTCGTCAACTCACCCATCGGCAGACCGAAGAGCCGGTAGGCGCCGAGGGGTGTGAACTGGACGCGGATCGCCTCCTGGCCGCCGGGATGCGTACAGATGGCGGGGCGGTCCTCCAGCCCCACGACCAGCGACCCGATGCGCCCGCTGCCCCCGTCCCGCACGCCCAGCCGCCGCACCTGCGAGAAGGGCTCGGCGAGGCTGATCAACAAGGTGGCGTACCCGGTCGGCACCAGCCGGGCCTCGTACGGTGTGGCCACCGCCTCCCAGTAACCGACGTAGCTGCGTAAGTACGGCCGTAATCCCGGATGCCAGGGCCTGGTCACCCGCCACAGCCCGCCGAGCCGCTCGACCTCGACCGCGCCGGCCACTCCCGCACGCGCCCCCACACCCGCTCCCGCCATGCCCTCACGTGTGCCGAGAACCACTTGGAGCGCCCCTTTCCGAGTCAGTTGCCTGACGGCCCCGTGCCGTCAAGCATCCAACGCCGCAGCGCACAACTCGCGAGTAACCAGGTGAAGTTGGCATGCAGACGCGTACAGAACGCGTGCAGATCCGATGACGTCCGCAGAAGGGCCTCCACTCCGCTCACTCGAACACCCTTGCCGACAATCGAGCACACGCCTACGCTGCTTTTGTGCCGCTGATAAACAAAATGCGAACACGCATCGCCCTGCCGGAGAACTCCCTCACCCGACTCCGTATCGCCCTCACCGTCTTCTTCGCCCTCGACGGCTTCGTCTTCGCCGGGTGGGTCGTCCGCATCCCCGCGATCAAGGAGCAGACCGGCGCCTCCGCCAGCGCCCTCGGTCTCGCCCTGCTCGGCGTCTCGGCCGGGGCGGTGATCACGATGATGCTCACGGGGCGGCTGTGCCGTCGTTACGGCACCCACCGGGTCACCGTGGTCTGCGCCGTCCTGCTCTCCCTCAGCGTCGCCCTGCCGCCGCTCACCCACTCCGCGGCGGCGCTCGGTGCCGTGCTGCTGGTCTTCGGCGCCGCGTACGGCAGCATCAACGTCGCGTTCAACAGTGCCGCGGTCGATCTGGTGGGCGCACTGCGGCGGCCCATCATGCCCAGTTTCCACGCGGCTTTCAGCCTGGGCGGCATGCTCGGCGCCGGGCTCGGCGGGCTGGTCGCCGGGAGCCTGTCCCCCACCCGGCACCTGCTCGGCCTCACTCTGATCGGTCTGCTGGTCACCGCTGCCGCGGGCCGGACCCTGCTGCGCATCCAGCCCCCGGCACCCGTGCGGGACACACCGCACCCCAAAGCCGCACCCCGGCCGCCCGGCACCCCCACCCGCACCCGCACTCGCGGCCTCGTCGTCACCTTCGGCCTGATCGCCCTGTGCACGGCCTACGGCGAGGGGGCGCTGGCCGACTGGAGCGCCCTGCATCTGGAGCACGACCTGGACGCCACACCGGGCGTCGCGGCGGTCGGTTACTCGTGTTTCGCGCTCGCCATGACGATCGGCCGACTGACCGGTACCAAACTGCTCGAACGCCTCGGGCAGACCCGCACGCTCGTGGGCGGCGGCACCACCGCCGCGCTCGGCATGCTGCTCGGAGCACTGGCTCCCGCCGTCTGGGCGGCACTGCTCGGATTCATGATCACAGGGCTCGGTCTGGCCAACCTCTTCCCCGTGGCCGTCGAGCGCGCGGGCAGGCTGGCCGGGCCCGACGGGGTCGCCATCGCCTCCACCCTCGGCTACGGCGGCATGCTCCTCGGCCCGCCCGCCATCGGCTTCATGGCGGACTGGTTCTCGCTGCCCGTGGCCCTCACCAGCGTCGCGGTGCTCGCCGGTACCGCCGCGGTCATCGCGGCGGTGACCCGGCGCGCGGCGGCGGGCTGACCACGTCCGGAGACCTCCACGGACCCGCGAGCGGGCTCATCCGGACCGGGCCCCCGGGCGATCCGGGTGCATCACTCCGGATGAGCCACCGCGTCCTTCTGCAACTCCACGGCCGCCAGCAGGCTCAGCTTCGGCTCCGCCTTGCGCAGGGCCCGTACGGCCGCGACCGAGCCGATGTCGCCCGTGAAGCCGACAGCGGCCAGCCGGGAGCGGACCCAGCGGGCACGCAGTTCGGCCTCGGTGGCGGCGGCGTTCGACTCGACGAGCGCCACGGCCCGTTCCAGCCCGGGGCGTTCCTCGGGCGGGGCCTCGGCCAGCGCCTGGCGCAGCGTCGCCGCGACGACGTCCGCGTCCCGTACGAGGAGCACGAAGTTGTGTTTCTTGTTCAGTCCCGCGATTCCCGGCATGCGCATCATCGTGACGGTCATGTGCCGTGTCCGCCAAGCGACTTGAGGAGTCTCAGAGGCTCGGACACGCCTCTCGGAGGCTCAGCCCCGCCGCCCCTCCCGCACGCCGGGCCCCGCTCAGCCCAGCTTCTTCAGCAGTTCGGCGGCGAGCGGCGCGGAGGAGGCCGGGTTCTGGCCGGTCACCAGGTTGCCGTCGACGATCACGTGCGGAGCCCACGGCTCGGCCGGCTCGACCTGGACACCGGCCTCGGTGAGCCGGTCCTGGAGCAGCCACTTGGCCTTGTCCGCGAGGCCGGCCTGGGTCTCCTCGGCGTTGGTGAAGGCGGCCACCCGGCGCCCGGCGAAGACGTTGGAGCCGTCCGCCCCGGTGGCGGCGAGCATCGCGGCCGGCGCGTGGCAGACGACACCGAGGGGCTTGCCGCCCTCCAGGGCACGGGTGAGCAGCCGGCCCGAGTCCGCGTCGACCGCGAGGTCCTCCATCGGTCCATGGCCGCCGGGGTAGAAGACGGCCGCGTAGTCGTCGAGGTCGACCTCGTCCAGCCGTACCGGGGCCTTGAGTTCGGGGGCCGAGGCGAGCACCCCGGCGATGCGGTCGGCGTTCTCCTTCCCGCCGTTGACCTCGGGCGCGAGGCTGCCCTGGTCCACGGTCGGCACGACACCGCCCGGGGTGGCCACGACGATCTCGTGTCCCGCGGCCTTGAAAGCCTCGTACGGGGCGACGGCCTCCTCGGCCCAGAAGCCGGTCGGGTGCCGGGTGCCGTCGGCAAGGGTCCAGTGGTCGGCACCGGTCATCACAAAGAGGATCTTCGACATGGTGAAACCGTAGCTCCGCCCTGCCATAGAAATCCAATAGGCTCGCGCATATGAGGGATAGGCTCACCAATGGCTCCGAGGACGCGGGGCACACCGCGGGCACCCCGCTGGACCTGAACCTGCTGCGGACCTTCCTGACGGTGTACCGCACCGGCTCCTTCACCGCCGCCGCCCGCCTGCTGGGCCTGTCCCAGCCGACGGTCACCACCCAGATCCGCACCCTGGAACGGCAGTCGGGCCGCGAGCTGTTCGAGCGCCGGGCGCGGGGGGTGACCCCGGTGCCGTACGCGGACGAGCTCGCCGCCCGGATCGTGCAGCCCCTGGACTCGCTCGCCGCGGTGGCGGGGCCCGCCGGGAGCACGGAGGACGGCACGGCCGATCCGGTGCATCTCGCCGGCCCTGCCGAGCTGCTGTCCCGGTGCGTCCTGCCCGGTCTGGCACCCCTGGTGGAGCAGGGCGTACGGCTGCGCGTCACGCCGGGTCTGACCGAACCGCTCCTGGACGACCTGCGCGCGGGCCGTCACGACCTGGTGATCGCCACGTTCCGGCCGCGCGGGCGCACGCTGGCGGCCGTGCCGCTCACCGACGAGGAGTTCGTGCTGGTCACCTCCCCCGCCTGGGAGCGGCGGCTCGGCGCGCCGGAACACCTCGCGGCCGCCCTGCACGGCGTCCCGCTCGTCGCCTACGCCGAGGACCTGCCCATCGTGCGCCGCTACTGGCGGCACGTCTTCGGCCGACGGCTGGTGCGGCAGCCCGCCCTCACCATGCCGGACCTGAACGGGGTCAAGGCCGCAGTGGTCGGGGGAACCGGGTTCACCGTGCTCCCCCGCTACCTGTGCGCCGAGGAGCTGGCGTCGGGGGCCCTGGTCCAGCTCCTCGACCCCGAGGACCCGCCCATCAACACGGGCTTCCTGGTGCAGCGCCCGGGGACCTCCGGCAATCCGCACGTGGCGCTGGTCCGCGACCATCTGCTGCGGGCCGCCCGCGACTGGTAGCCGGGCGGGGCCGGTGACCGGGCGTGGACCGGCGGGGCCGGTGACGGGGTCCTCAGGCACACTCCTTTCATGGAGACAGCCGAGTTCATCCGAATCCTGGACCGCGAGGGCCAGTTGCTCGCGTCGGCCGCCGAACAGGCGGGCACCGACGCCAAGGTCCCGACCTGCCCGGACTGGCAGGTGCGGGACCTGCTGCGGCACACGGGCGCGGTGCATCGCTGGGCGCGGGCTTTCGTGGCCGAGGAGCTGACGGACTTCCGCCCCTTCGGCGACGAACCCGACCTCGACGGGCAGGAGTTGGTGGCCTGGTTCCGCGCCGGCCACCGTCTCCTGGTCGACACGCTGGACTCCGCCGCGCCCGACGTACGGTGCTGGCACTTCCTCCCCGCACCCTCACCGCTCGCCTTCTGGGCCCGGCGGCAGGCCCACGAGACGACCGTGCACCGCCTCGACGCGGAGGCGGCACGCGGCGGCACCCCCACCGAGATCGGGCGGGACTTCGCGGCCGACGGCATCGACGAGCTGCTGCGCGGCTTCCACGCCCGCGACAAGAGCCGGGTCCGCAGCGCCGAGCCCCGGGTGCTGCGGGTGCGGGCGAGCGACGCGGACGGCGCGGTGTGGACCGTACGACTGACCGGGCAGCCGCCCGCGACCGAACTCGGCGAGGCGGGGGACGCCGACTGCGAGGTGTCCGGGCCGGCCGCGCGGCTGTATCCGGCGCTGTGGAACCGGCTGCCGCTCCCGCACGTGACGGGGGACGCGTCGGTCGCGGAGCTGTGGCGGGAGAAGTCCGCCGTGGGCTAGGAGGAGGGCTCCAACATCCTTGTCAGGAACGCGCGTTGCACCGGAAGGGCGTCACGGTGCAACGCGCGTCCCTTGGCCGTGAGCGACACCCGTACACCCCGCCGGTCCTCCGCGCACAGGCCGCGTTCCAGGAGGCCGTCCTTCTCCAGCCGGGCGATCAGCCGCGACAGCGCGCTCTGGCTCAGATGGACCCGCTCGGAGATCTCCTGCACGCGGTAGGCGCAGCCGCCGTCGGCCAGGACGTCCAGCACCTCGAAGTCGCTGCCGCACAGACCGTGTCGCTGAAGCGCGCGGTCCAGTTCGCACTGGGTGCGCGCGTGCAGCGCCAGGATGTCCCGCCACTGCTCCGCCAGTGCCTGCTCGGGCTTCGTCGCCACCATGCGCGGCACCGTAGCAGAGAAGACAAATTATTGCACCGGAATTAAATGCGTTTGCATTCGATGCATGCGCATGTAGTGTCTTCCGCATGACCTCTCCGCTCACCACCTCCGCGGACCCGTCCTCAGCGGTCCGCTGGACACCCAGGCTCTGGGGCACCCTGCTGGTGCTGTGCGCCGCGATGTTCCTGGACGCCCTCGACGTGTCGATGGTCGGCGTCGCGCTCCCGTCCATCGGCGCCGACCTGGGCCTTTCCACCTCGACGCTGCAATGGATCGTCAGCGGCTACATCCTCGGCTACGGCGGTCTCCTGCTCCTGGGCGGCCGGGCCGCCGACCTGCTGGGCCGGCGCCAGGTCTTCCTGGTGGCCCTCGGCGTCTTCGCGGTCGCCTCGCTCCTCGGCGGGCTCGTCGACTCCGGTCCGCTGCTGATCGCCAGCCGTTTCATCAAGGGCCTCAGCGCCGCGTTCACCGCGCCCGCCGGCCTGTCCATCATCACCACGACGTTCCCGGAGGGCCCGCTGCGCAACCGCGCGCTCTCCATCTACACCACCTGCGCCGCCACCGGCTTCTCCATGGGCCTGGTGCTGTCCGGCCTGCTCACCGAGGCCAGTTGGCGCCTGACCATGCTGCTGCCCGCGCCCATCGCGCTGGCCGCCCTGGTCGCGGGCCTGAGGCTGCTGCCGCGCAGCACCCGCGAGAAGGACCACAACGGTTACGACGTCCCCGGCGCCGTCCTCGGCACCGCCTCGATGCTGCTGCTCGTCTTCACCGTCGTCCAGGCTCCCGAGTCCGGGTGGGCCTCGGCCCGCACCCTGCTGTCCTTCCTCGCCGTGGCCGTCCTGCTGAGCGTGTTCGTCCTGGTCGAGCGGCGTTCGCCGGGCCCGCTGATCCGGCTCGGAGTGCTGCGCTCCGGCACCCAGATCCGTGCCCAACTGGGCGCCATGGCCTTCTTCGGCTCGTACGTCGGCTTCCAGTTCCTCGTGACCCTCTACATGCAGTCGCTGCTCGGCTGGTCGGCGCTGCACACCGCGCTCGCCTTCCTGCCCGCGGGCGCACTGGTGGCGGTGTCCTCGACGAAGGTCGGCTCGATCGTGGACCGGTTCGGGACCCACCGGCTGATCCCGGCGGGCTTCGCGCTGATGGTCGTCGGGTACGCGCTGTTCCTGGGGGTCGACCTCCACCCCGGGTACGCGACCGCGATCCTGCCGTCCATGCTGCTCATCGGCGCCGCCTGCGCCCTGGTCTTCCCCTCGCTCAACATCCAGGCCACCAACGGCGTCGAGGACCACGAGCAGGGCATGGTCTCCGGGCTGCTCAACACCTCCGTCCAGGTCGGCGGCGCGATCTTCCTGGCCGTCGTGACCGCCGTGGTGACCGCGGGCGCCCCCGAGAACGCCACCCCACAGGCCGTCCTCGACAGCTACCGCCCCGGGCTGATCGTGGTCACCGCGATCGCCGCGGCCGGACTGCTGATCACCCTCGCGGGAGCACGCACCGCGCGTCGGACGCAGCCGTCCGTCGTGGTCGCCAAGTCCCCCGTACGGGAGGCGGAGCGCGTCGCCGTACGCGACTAGGAGGACGCCTCCGGCACCGTGTGCCCGGCGGGAGCTGCTTGCTCCGCCGGGCACACGGCTGTGAGACTCGTAGCATGGAGACGTACGGGGGACGCCGGAGCCAGGCGGAGCGGGACGCCATCACCGTCGAGATCGGATACGCGCTGTGCAGTGCGCTGTTCGCCGCCGCGGTGCTGTTCGGGGCGGTGGCGGGACCGGCGCTGCTGTTCGAACTGCCGGGCACGGTCGAGAAGTTGCTGCTGCGGGCCGGGCTCACGATCGCCTGCGTGGTCTTCGCCGTCCGGGTGGTCGTCGTGCTGGTGCGCTTCCGGCCGCAGCGCCCTCAGCCCAGCCAGCCGGGCCGCACCAGCCCCGACTCGTAGGCCAGCACCACCAGTTGGGCGCGGTCGCGGGCGCCGAGCTTGACCATCGTGCGGCTGACGTGGGTCTTGGCGGTGAGCGGGCTGACGACCAGGCGCCGGGCGATCTCCTCGTTGGACAGGCCGATGCCGACCAGGGCCATCACCTCCCGTTCCCGTTCGGTGAGTCCGGCGAGCGCGTCCTCGGCCGCCGGTTCCTTCGAGCGGGCCGCGAACTCGGCGATGAGACGGCGGGTCACCCCGGGTGACAGGAGCGCGTCGCCGTCGACCACGGCCCTTACGGCACGCAGGAGTTCCGCCGGCTCGGTGTCCTTGACCAGAAAGCCGGAGGCACCGGAGCGGATCGCCTCGAAGACGTACTCGTCGAGCTCGAAGGTGGTGAGCATGACCACCTTCACGTCCTTCAGGGCGGGATCCTCGGTGATGCGCCGGGTCGCGGCGAGACCGTCGAGCAACGGCATGCGGATGTCCATCAGGACGATGTGAGGGCGCAGCGCGCGCACCTCGCGCAGCGCCTCCTCGCCGTCCGCGGCCTCCCCCGCCACCTCGATGTCCGGCTGCGCGTCGAGCAGGGCGCGGAAACCGGCCCGCACGAGTGACTGGTCGTCGGCGAGCAGTACGCGGATCACCGGTCGTCCTCCTTGGCCTTCACCCCGAGCGGCAGTACGGCGAGCACCCGGAACCCTCCCCCGGGACGCGGGCCCGCCTCGATCGTGCCACCGAGCGCGGCGGCCCGCTCCCGCATTCCGGCCAGACCGTTGCCGCTGCCGCCCGCGTCGGCGCCGGTCGCGGGTCCGTCGTCGTCGATACGGAGCCGTAGCGCGCCGCCGTCGTGATCGAGCCGTACGCGCGCCTGCCGCGATCCCGAGTGCCGTACGACATTGGTGAGCGCCTCCTGGACGATCCGGAAGGCGGCAAGGTCCGCGCCGGGCGGGAGATCCGGTGCCGCGCCCTCCACCTCGACGGTGAGGCCCGCGCCTGCCGCCTGGGACACCAGCTCGGGCAGCCGGTCGAGGCCCGGGGCGGGGGCGCGCGGGGCGTCACCGGGGGTGCGCAGGGTGTCGAGCACCTGGCGCACCTCGCCGAGTGCCTCCTTGCTGGCGGCCTTGATGGTGGTGAGCGCGGCGCGGGCCTGCTCGGGGTCGGCGTCGAGGAGGGCGAGGCCGACGCCGGCCTGGACGTTGATCACGGAGATGCTGTGCGCGAGGACGTCGTGCAGTTCGCGGGCGATCCGCAGCCGCTCCTCGTCGGCGCGGCGCCGCGCGGCCCGGGCACGCTCGGCCCGTTCCCGGGCCCACTGTTCCCGCCGGGTCCGGGCCAGTTCCGAGACGGCGACGATGGCCACGACCCAGGCGGCGATCACGCCCTCCTGTCCCCAGCCGGCGGCGGAGTCCCCGGACGGCGGCAGCCACTGGTAGAGCCAGTGGGCCACCAAAACGTGGCCCGCCCACAGCATCCCGAGCGCGGTCCAGGCGGCCTTGCGGTGTCCGGCCACCACGGCACCGAAGCAGGCCAGGGCGACGGTCAGGAACACCGGCCCGTAGGGATACCCGGCACCGAGATACAGCATCGCGGCGGCCGTCGTGGCGAAGACGACGAGCACGGGCCGCCGATGCCGCCACAGCAGCACCCCGGAGGCGACCACCAGCAGCGCCCGCGCGAACGGATCGAGCGCGGCCCGCTCGCCGATCTGCTGGTGGGCCGCGTAGTTCGAACCGCCGAGCACGAAAAGGGTGACCAGCAAGGTGGACGGCCACGGCCACCGGGCGCCGCGCCCGGCGTCGCCGGCGCTCCGCCACCACGGCGGGCCGTGCCGCCGCCACCGCGGCGAGTCTCCCCCGCGCACGCCCTGCTCACCGTCCATGACAGCCACGCTAGACGGCCCGGACGGGGCGGGACGTCCCCCGAGCGTGGCGATCACGCGTACTCCCGGCGAAGTACGGCGGGCCCCAGGTGCGGGCACGGCCGCGCCGGACGTCCCCTACCGGAGTCCCACACCCCGCCCCAGCTGCCGCACCGCGTGCCGGAAGAACGGCTCCCGGGCCTCCACCACCCGGTTGAACTGGCCGAAGAGCTCGAAGCCGACCAGGCCGAAGAGCTGGGCCCAGGCCACCACCAGGGCCGCGGTGACCTGGGACGGCAGGTCCGGGGCGAGGTCGGCGGCGATGCGCTCGGCCTCGGCGTGCAGGTCCTCGGGCACCGGGGGCAGTTCCTCCAGACCTCCGGGGCCGTCATGGGCGTCGCGGACGATGCCGATCAGGAGGAGGCCGACGCGGGCTGCGGGCGGGACGGTGGTCTGCGGGGCGACGTATCCCGGGACGGGAGAGCCGTAGATCAGGGCGTACTCGTGCGGATGGCCGAGCGCCCAGCGGCGGACCGCCTCGCACACCGCGAGCCAGCGCTCCGGCGGGGCCGCCTCCGCGACCGCGTCGTGCGCCTGTTCCGCGCTCTCACCGAGGGAGTCGTAGGCGTCGATGATCAGCGCGGTGAGCAGGTCGTCACGGCTCGGGAAGTAGCGGTACAGCGCCGAGGAGACCATCCCCAGCTCACGCGCCACGGCCCGCAGCGAGAGTTTCGCCGCGCCCTCCGCCGCGAGCTGCCGGCGCGCCTCGTCCTTGATGGCGGCGGTGACTTCGATCCGGGCGCGGGCCCGGGCGCCCTGTGCGGTGCTCATACGGATCAGTCTGGCACAGGAAGAGAGCAGTGCACACATCGGAGAGCACTGCTCTTGCTTTGGGGCGCGGAACGATGCAGACTGATGCCACCGAAAGCGAGAGCATCGCTCTCTCAACCGATGGGGGTCACCATGTCGTCGCCTTACTACCTCAAGGGCAGCCCGCTCAACGTCCGGCTCAACAGCGTCATCGGCTGGCTCGCCCGGCACGGCTTCAGCCTCGCGGGGACGGCGGAGATGTCGGTGCGCGGCCGCAAGAGCGGGCAGATGCAGCGGATCCCGGTCAACCCGCACACGTACGAACAGGGGCAGTACCTGGTCTCGGCGCGCGGCCACTCCCAGTGGGTGCGCAACATGCGCGCCGCGGGCGGCGGGGAGCTGCGGGTCGGCCGCAAGGTGCGCCGGTTCACCGCGGTGGAGCTCGCCGACGCGGACAAGCTCCCGATCCTGCGGACCTACCTGGAGAAGTGGGGCTGGGAGGTCAACCAGTACTTCCAGGGCGTGACCGCCAAGTCCTCCGACGAGGAGATCATCGCGGCCGCCCCGGACCACCCGGTCTTCCGGATCACCGTCGAGAAGTGACTCGCGCGGAAGGGACGCGTCAGGACGTGGCCTCGCCCTCCGCGGCGCGCTCGGCCGGACGCGGATCCAGCGCGGCCAGCGCCCGCTGGGCCATCGGCCGCCCGCGCACGAGCTCGCCCAGTGAGGTCGCGCCCTGGGTGATGTCCCTGAACGCGTTCCACGCGGGCCGGAAACCCGTCAGCGCCGCGTGGAACAGGCCGGGCCGGCGCTCGAACGCGGTCAGCATCCGCTTGCCGACGCTCATCTCGACGCCGAGGCCCGCCTTGACGGCGAACGCGTAGTTCAGCGCCTGACGCCGGGTGTCCACCGCGTCGTGGGCCTCCGCGATCCGCACCGCCCACTCCCCCGCGAGCCGCCCGGAGCGCAGCGCGAAGGAGATGCCCTCGCGGGTCCACGGCTCCAGGAGCCCCGCCGCGTCACCGCAGACCAGCACCCGCCCGCGCGAGAGCGGCGAGTCGTCGGCGCGGCAGCGGGTCAAGTGCCCCGAGGAGATGCTCGGTTCGAACCCCGCGAGGCCGAGCCGCCCGATGAAGTCCTCCAAGTACCGCTTGGTGGCGGCGCCTTCACCGCGCGCCGAGATCACCCCGACCGTCAGGGTGTCGCCCTTCGGGAAGACCCAGCCGTAACTGCCGGGCATCGGGCCCCAGTCGATGAGCACCCGTCCCTTCCAGTCCTCGGCGACGGTCTCCGGCACCGGGATCTCCGCCTCCAGACCGAGGTCCACCTGGTCGAGCTTCACCCCGACATGCGCGCCTATCCGGCTGGCACTGCCGTCGGCCCCGACGACCGCCCGCGCGAGCACGGTCTCGCCGCCCTGGAGGACCACGGCGACCGTACGCCGGTCGGGCACCGCCGAGCCGTGCTGCTCGACGCGCTGCACGGTGACGCCGGTCCGCAGCTCGGCGCCGGCCTTCTGGGCGTGCTCGACCAGCTGCTGGTCGAACTCGGGCCGGTTGATCAGCCCGAACAGCATCTGCTTGGAACGCCGGGTCCGCGTGAAGCGGCCGTTGTTCGAGAAGGTGACCGCGTGGACCCGGTCCCGGAAGGGCAGCTCGAAGCCGGGCGGCAGCGCGTCCCGCGAGGGACCGATGATGCCGCCGCCGCAGGTCTTGTACCGGGGCAGCTCGGCCTTCTCCAGCAACAGCACGCGGCGCCCCGCCACCGCCGCCGCGTAGGCGGCCGAGGCGCCCGCGGGGCCCGCCCCCACGACGACGACGTCCCACACCCGCTGCGCGTCGTCCCGCACGCCGTCCGCCGAGGCGTCGTTGGCCGAAGTGCCGTCCGCCGAAGAGTTCTCGCTGCTCACGATGGTCTGCTGCTCCCGATCAAGCCGTTGCCGCACCTGTCTCCCGCATCCTACGGCGGGCCCGCCCACAGACCACTGTGGGAGGATCTACGGCACTCACAGGTACAACGTCGCACCCACAAGGAGCGTGCCCATGTCGTCGAATCCGGTCGCCGAGACCGTCGCCTCGCTGATGCCGAGGGCGCGGGCGGAGCTCACCGAACTGGTGGCGTTCAGGTCGGTGGCGGACTTCGACCAGTTCCCGAGGAGCGAGAGCGAGGCCGCCGCCGGCTGGGTCGCGGACGCGCTCACCGCCGAGGGGTTCCAGGACGTGGCCCTGCTCGACACCCCGGACGGCACCCAGTCGGTCTACGGCTACCTGCCGGGCCCGGAGGGTGCGAAGACCGTCCTGCTGTACGCCCACTACGACGTGCAGCCGCCGCTGGACGAGGCCGGCTGGACGAGCCCGCCCTTCGAGCTCACCGAGCGGGACGGACGCTGGTACGGGCGCGGGGCCGCCGACTGCAAGGGCGGCGTGATCATGCACCTGCTCGCGCTGCGGGCCCTGAAGGCGAACGGCGGGGTACCGGTCCACGTGAAGTTCATCGCCGAGGGCTCGGAGGAACAGGGCACCGGCGGCCTGGAGCGGTACGCCGAGGCGCATCCCGCGCTCCTGGAGGCCGACACCGTCGTCATCGGCGACGCGGGCAACTTCCGCGTCGGCCTGCCGACAGTCACCAGCACCCTGCGCGGCATGACCCTGATGCGCGTCCGGATCGACACGCTCGCGGGCAACCTGCACTCGGGCCAGTTCGGCGGCGCCGCCCCCGACGCGCTGGCGGCGCTGATCCGCGTCCTGGACTCGCTGCGCGGCAAGGACGGCACCACGACGGTCGACGGGCTCACGCCGGACGCGTCCTGGGACGGCCTCCAGTACGACGAGGAGCAGTTCCGGGCCGACGCGAAGGTCCTGGAGGGCGTCGAGCTGATCGGTGACGGCACGGTCGCCGACCGCATCTGGGCCCGCCCGGCGGTCACCGTCCTCGGCATCGACTGCCCGCCGGTCGTCGGCGCCACCCCATCGGTGCAGGCGAGCGCCCGCGCGCTGGTCAACCTGCGGGTGCCCCCGGGCATCGACACCGACGAGGCGACCCGGCTGCTCCAGGCCCACCTGGAGCGGCACACGCCGTGGGGCGCGCGGGTGAGCATCGAGCAGGTCGGCCAGGGCCAGCCGTTCAGCGCGGACACCACCAGCCCGGCGTACGCGGCGATGGCCGACGCGATGGCTGTGGCCTACCCGGGCCAGGAGATGCAGTACGCGGGCCAGGGTGGCTCCATCCCCCTGTGCAACACCCTCGCGTCGCTCTACCCGCACGCCGAGATCCTCCTCATCGGCCTGAGCGAGCCGGAGGCCCAGATCCACGCCGTGAACGAGAGCGTCTCCCCGCAGGAACTGGAGCGCCTGTCGGTGGCGGAGGCCCTGTTCCTGCGCAACTACGCAGCGGGCTGAGCCGACTCAACCGTCACCGGAAGGCCCTCGCCCTCGGACGGGGGCCTTCCTACGACTGCCCGCCGGACGTCACCGCCCCGCCCCCACCTCGTGCGCAACACGACCTGAGTCGGCCACGGAGACCCCATCATCCCCATGGATTCCCACCTCCGCCTCCGCACCCACACGACGACGTCCCTCGCCCGCCTGAGCGACCGGGAGCTCGCGGATCTGGTGGCGTCAGGCACCCCGCTGGGGGTCGGCATCGGTGGGCGGGCGGCACTCGTGGAGGTGGACGGTGTGCGGGTGTTCGTGAAGCGCCTGCCTCTCACGGACACCGAGTTGCACCCGGCGAACGTCCGCTCCACCGCGAACCTCTTCGACACCCCGGCCTTCTGCCACTACGGCATCGGGGCGATCGGCAGCCCCGGCTTCGGCGCCTGGCGCGAGCTGACCGTGCACGAGATGACGACCGACTGGGTTCGCTCGGGCCGCTTTCCGGGTTTCCCGCTGTTGCACCATTGGCGGGTACTGCCCGACACCCCGTACCCCCTGCCCGAGGAACTCGCCGACGAGGAAGGCGCCGTGGCCTACTGGGGCGGTGCGCCAGGCATCAGGGAGCACATCGCAGCCCTGCGCACGGCGACCGCGAGCCTGACCCTGTTCCTGGAGTACGTGCCGCACACCCTCCACGACTGGCTCCACGACCAGCTGCGCACCGCTGACGCCGACTCGGCCTGCGCGCTGGTGGAGCAGGGCCTCGAGACACTCACCGGATTCCTCCGGGGGCGACAACTCATCCACTTCGACGCCCACTTCGGCAACATCCTGACCGACGGTCACCAGCTCTACCTGACCGACTACGGCCTGTCCCTCTCCGACCGCTTCCGGCTCGATCCCGAGGAGCGCGACTTCTTCGACCGCCACCGTCCCTATGACCGCGCCTACGCTCTCTCCTACCTCGTCCACTGGCTGGTCGTCGACCAGTACGGACTCGACCGCGACGAGCGCGAGGACTTCATCCGCGCCTGCGCCGACGGCAGACACCCCGAGGGCATCCCCGGGGCCGCCGCCGCACTCATCTCACGTCACGCCGAGCTGGCAACCGTCGTGGGTGACTTCAACCGGCGTCTGGAGCGGGAGAGCAGGCTCACCCCCTATCCTCACGCCGAAGTAGCCGCGCTGTCCTCCGAAGTCGTCAGGGCCGGGTCCAGGACGATGTCCTCGTCGCGGGGCTCGACGCTCGGTTCCTCCGGGAAGTGACATGCCGTCAAGTGGTGCCCGGTGTTGCCCGGCAGGCGCACCAGCGGGGGCTCCTCGGTCGCGCAACGCTCCTGGGCCTTCCAGCAGCGGGTGCGGAAGCGGCAGCCGGACGGCGGGTCGACCGGTGAGGGCACGTCTCCGGCGAGCCGGATGCGTTCGCGGTGCCGGGTGCCGTCCGGGTCGGCCTCGGGGACCGCGGAGAGCAGGGCGTGGGTGTAGGGGTGCCGGGGGCGGGTGTACAGGGTCTGCCGGTCGGCGACCTCGACGATCTTGCCCAGGTACATCACCGCGACCCGCTCGCAGAAGTGCCGTACGACGGCGAGGTCGTGGGCGATGAAGACGAACGCGATGCCGAACTCGCGCTGTAGGTCCTGGAGGAGATTGACGATCTGCGCCTGGATCGAGACGTCCAGCGCCGAGACCGGTTCGTCGGCCACGATGAGCTTCGGGCGCAGGGCGAGCGCGCGGGCGATCCCGATGCGCTGGCGCTGACCGCCGGAGAACTCGTTCGGGTAGCGGTTGTAGTGCTCGGGGTTGAGCCCGACCGTCTCCAGGAGTTCCTGGGCGCGCTTCTTGTGTCCCTGCGGCGGGTTGATGTCGTTGAGCCGCATCGGCGTCTCGACGATCGTGCCGACCGTGTGCCGGGGGTTCAGCGAGGAATACGGGTCCTGGAAGATCATCTGAAGGTTGCGGCGGGCCTCCTTCATCCGGTTCTCCGGGGTGTGGGTGATGTCCTCGCCGTCGAACACCACTTTCCCCGCGGTGGGTTCGAGGAGTCGGGTCACCAGCCGGCCCGTCGTCGACTTGCCGCAGCCGGACTCGCCGACCACGCCGAGCGACTGTCCGGCGCCGACCGTGAAGTCGATGCCGTCGACGGCGTGCACGGCGCCGATCTGCCGCTGGAAGACGATGCCGTGCCGGATCGGGAAGTGCTTGGTGAGGCCGCTGACTTCGAGGAGGGGTTCCCCGGCGGCGGGCTGAGTGGTGCTCACGGCGTGCTCCTGTTCGTCCGCCGCCCTCACTTCGCGGCCCCGGCGGCCGTACGACCGCGTATCTCTGTCCTGGTCTCGGGGGTGAGGTGACAGGCGGCGAGGTGCCGGCCCGTGCCCGGGACGGACACCAGCTCGGGCCGGTCGACCGCACAACGCCCCCCGGGCACCCACCCCTTATAGGTGCAGCGGGGGTGGAAGGCGCAGCCGCCGGGCGGGTTGATGAGGCTGGGCGGGGAGCCGGCGATCGGGTTCAGGCGTCGCTCGACGTCCCCGGTGATCTGCGGCATCGACTCCAACAGGCCCCAGGTGTAGGGGTGCTGGGGCTCCTTGAGGACGTCGTGCACGGTTCCGTACTCGATGCGGCGGCCGCCGTACATCACCAGGATGTCGTCGGCGACGTCGGCCACCACACCGAGGTCGTGGGTGATGAGGACGACCGCGGAGCCGAACTCCTCCTGGAGATCGCGGATCAGGTCGAGGATCTGCGCCTGGACGGTGACGTCCAGGGCGGTGGTCGGCTCGTCGGCGATGAGCAGTTCGGGGTCGCAGACCAGTGCCATGGCGATCATCGCGCGCTGGCGCATGCCGCCGGAGAACTGGTGCGGGTAGTCCCTGACCCGGCGTTCGGGCTGCGGGATGCCGACCCGCTTCAGCATCTCCACCGCCCGCTCCCGCGCCTCCTTCCTGGACACCTTGTGGTGGACCCGGTAGGCCTCGGCGATCTGGGCGCCGACGGTGAAGTAGGGGTGCAGGGCGGACAGCGGGTCCTGGAAGATCATGGAGACCGTACGGCCGCGCAGGGCCCGCATCTCGTGCTCGGGCAGGGAGACCAACTCCCGTCCGTCCAGCCGGATCTCGCCCGAGACCTGGGCACGCGTGCCCTTGTGCAGTCCGAGCAGGGACAGTGAGGTGACGGACTTCCCCGAGCCGGACTCGCCGACGATGCCGAGGGTGCTGCCCTTCTCCAGGGTGAAGGAGACGCCGTCGACGGACTTGACGATCCCGTCCTCGGTCGGGAAGTGCACGCGCAGGTCCCGTACGTCGAGGAAGGGGGCGGCCGCGGGAACGGCGTCCGCCGGTTTCGGTGAGGTGAGGAGGGACACGGGGTTTCCTTGCTGCGGTTGAGGGGCTCAGGCGAGGCGGACACGGGGGTCGACGAGGCCGTAGACGACGTCGACGACCACGTTGGCGAGCACGACGAAGGTGGCCGCGAAGAGCGTGGTGCCGAGGATGACCGGCAGGTCGGAGTTCTGCACCGAGTCGACCGCGAGCTTGCCGATGCCGTTGATGCCGAACACCGACTCGGTGATGACGGCGGAGCCGCCGATCAGGGAGCCGACGTCCATGCCGAAGATGGTGATGATCGGGGTGATCGCGGCCCGCAGGCCGTGCTTGAGGACGACCCTGCCGCTGGACAGGCCCTTGGCGCGGGCGGTGCGCATGTAGTCCTCGGCGAAGACCTCCAGCATGGAGGAGCGGGTGAGCCGGGTGTACAGGGCGAGGTAGACGATGACCAGGGTGGCCCACGGCAGGATCAGCCCCTGGAACCAGGCGCTCGGGTCCTGGGTGATCGGGGTGTAGCCGGAGGCGGGCAGGATCTGCCACTTGTCGACGAACAGGTAGAGCAGCAGCAGGCCGATGAAGTAGATCTGCACCGAGACACCGAGCAGGGCGAGTCCCACCGCCGCCTTGTCGGCCGCCCTGCCCCGGCGGACCGCGGCGAGTGTGCCGAGGCCGACGCCCAGGATCAGGAAGAACACCGCGGCGCCGAGGCCCAGCGACAGGTCCGCGGGGAAGTCGGACAGCAGGGTGGTCAGGACGGGGGTGTCGGTCTGGAAGGAGATGCCGAGGCAGGGCGCGCCGCAGTGCACGCGCAGGCTCTGGTCGCCGAAGTCCCGGCCGACGAAGAGTCCCTTGAAGAACTCCCAGAACTGCTTGAGGAAGCTCTGGTCGAGGCCGAGCGCATGCTTGATCTCGGCCAGCCGGGACGGCGAGCAGGTCTTGCCGCAGGCCAGGAGGGCGGGGTCGGAGGGCAGCGCGAAGAAGATCACGAAGGTGATCACGGTGATCACCAGCAGGATCGCGGCCGCTGCCAGCAGGCGCCGGATGAGGTAACGAAGCATGTCGTGCCGGACCTTGACGTGAGAGGGGCTGCCCGCCGGCCGGGACCGCCGGCGGGCTCAGGAGGAGTGCGTCAGCTCTGGAGGTTCAGCTCTGGACGGTCAGCTCTTGACGTAGACGTGGACCAGGCTGGGTTCGGCGAGGATGGGGTCGGAGATGACCCCGCCGACCTTGGACCCCGACAGTTCGCTGAAGTTCATGTACATCAGCGGGACCACGGCGGCGTCCTTCATGATCTGCTCGTCCAGGGCGCCGTAGGCGGCGTCGGCCTGCTTGACGTCGGTCATCTTGGCGATCTTGTCGATCTGCGCGTTGACCGCGGGGTCGTTCAGGTACGACTGGTCCTGGTTGGACTGCGGCAGCTTCGCGATCTGGCGTCCGTCGAACAGCACGGGCAGCACGGTGGAGGCGTTCGGCCAGTCCGCGATCCAGTCGACCCAGGTGAGGTCGTACTGGTTCTTCACGTTGTCGATGTTGCTGAAGTAGTTCGCCGCGTCGATCGGGGTGATGTTCACCGTGATGCCGATCTTGCCCAGCGAGGTCTTCACGGCGTCGCCGAAGTGCTCCAGGGTGGGGGTGTTCTCCACCGCCAGTGACATGGTGAGCTTCGGGTCACCGGCCTGCTTCATCAGGGCCTTGGCCTTGGCGAGGTCGCCTGTGGGAGCGGCGCTGTAGAGGTTGAACTTCTTGTAGCCGCCGATCCCGGGGCTGAGCATGGTGCTCGCGTAGTCGCCGTAGGCCGTGCCGCCGAACGCGCCGCGGACGGTGGTCTTGTCGATCGCGTACTCGATGGCCTGACGGACCCTCAGGTCCTTGGTCCGGCTGGTGTTGACGGCGAGGTAGTTGATGCCGGGAGCCGGGATGTTGTAGAGACGCGACTTGAGCGACGGGTCGCCGGAGATCGTCGTCAGGTCGGAACCCGCTATCGGCCACTGCATGATCGAGGTCTGGGCGCTGCCGGCGTCGGACTTGATCTGCTGGTCGATGGCCGACTGGTCCTGACCGAGCCGCACGTCGATCTCGTTGACGTTCTGCTGCCGGATCGGGTCGGTCGACTGCTTCCAGGCGGTGTTCCTGACGAGGACGAGTTCCTTGTTCTTGGTGTACGACTTGATCATGTACGGCCCGTCGGACCAGACGTGCGTGTCGTACGTGGACCCGGTGTCGTGGGCCTTGGGCACCGCCGACCAGCCGGGCATGGCTGTCGTCTGATTGAAGTCCGCGACGGGCTGGTCGAGATGGAAGACGACCGTGGACGCGTCCGGGGTCTGGATGGAGGCCAACTCCTTGCCGCTGTAGGGGCCCTTGTAGGAGGAGCCGCCCACCAGCCACTCACTGGCGTACGGCGGGCCGCCGTTGATGTCGGGCGAGAAGGCCCGCTCCACGCCGTACTTGACGTCCTGCGCGGTGACCGCCTTGCCGTCCTGCCAGGTGACGCCCTTGCGCAGGTGGAAGGTCCACACGGTGTCGCCCTTGCTGGGCGTTCCGGTGTCGGTGGCCAGGTCGCCGACGAGCCTGGGCTGGGAGCCGGTCTCGTCCCAGCCGGTCAGGGTGCGCACGAGCTCCTGGTCCATGCTCGAACCCTCGGTCGTGTAGACGCGCTGCGGGTCGAGGTGGTCGAAGTCGGCGTGGTCCAGGACGGTCAGCGTGCCGCCCTTGGCCGGGGAGCCGCTCCCGGTGGTGCTGGAGGAGCCTCCGCATGCGGTGGCCCCCAGGGCGATCGCCACGGCGGTGGCCGCGAGCGCGATCGAGCGCCTTCTGCGCGTCATGAGGTAACACTCCGTTCTTGTACGGCTCGGCGACGGCGGCCCAAGTGGAGCCGCTCGCACCGGTGTTGAGGGGGTCCGCGTCAGCTGCGGGCCGCGCGGGGATCCAGGGCGTCCCGGACGCCGTCGCCGAGGAGGTTCAGCGCCAGGACGAGCATCAGCAGCAGGACGCCGGGGACGAACAGGTACATGGGGTCCTGAAGGAAGAACTGGGAGGCGTCGGAGAGCAGCGCCCCCCAGTCCGGGTTGGGCGGGATGACGCCCACGCCGAGGTAGGACAGGGCCGCCTCGGTGGTGATGTTCTGCGGGACGGCCAGCGCGAAGGAGATCAGGACGGGCGCCCACAGGTTCGGCAGCAGTTGCCGGAAGAGGATGTGCCACTTCCCGGCGCTCATGATCCGCGCGGCGTCCACGAACTCCCGTTCGCGCAGCGACAGGACCTGCCCGCGCACCAGCCGGGCGGTGTAGGCCCAGGCGAACACCGCGATGTTCAGGACGAGGACCAGCAGCCGCAGGTTCTCGTCGGTGCCGCCGTGGCTGTCGGTCTGCATCGCGTTCTGGATGACCGGGGTCAGCGCGATGATGAACAGCAGCTGCGGGAAGGCCAGCATCACATCCATGATCCGCGACAGCACGGAGTCGACCCAGCCGCCGGAGTACCCCGCGGCGAGTCCGGCCACGACTCCGACGACGGTGGACAGCACGGCCGAGGCGAAGCCGACGAACAGCGAGGTGCGCAGGCCGTAGACGATCCGGCCGAACAGGTCGTAGCCCGTGCCCGGTTCGACCCCGAGAAGGTGGGTGAGGCTGACGCCGCCCAGCGCTCCGCGCGGGAAGTTGCCGGTGTCCGGGTCGATCGCGCTGCCGTCGGGGGTGATCGGCCCCCAGCCGGTGATCGCCGTCAGGACCGGGGCCAGCAGCGCGATCAGGATGAAGAGCACCGTGATCACGAACGCGGCCATGGTGACCTTGTCCCGTCTGATGCGTCGCCAGGCCATACGGGCCGGTGAGCGCCCGGTGATGGCCGTGCCGTCACCGCGCGGGTCCGGCGAGGGGTCACCGGCTCGCGTGGTGCCGGCGTCGGCGGGCATCGACTGCTGTTGCGTCGTCATCGTGCGGACGTCCTGGGTAGGTGCTGGGGCCGGCGCGGGTTTGTGGCCGTCGCCGCCGAACGGGGTCTCGTCATGGGGCTGTTCCCTGGGGGAAAGGCTTCGGCCGCCGGCCGTTGTCGGCGCCGTGAGACTGAGCGGACTGTCGCAACACGCCGAGAGGCCGGTCAAGGCGGAAAATGACCGAAAAGGGGATTGTTTGCGCTCCTTGCCAAGAGTTGACGAGGGCGGGAAGTCTCGTTAGCTCTGGCATGGAGGTATCGCGACGATTCCCTTGGCGGGTTCTCGCCCTCCACTTGCCTTGCTCGAACATCCCCGAACATGACGAGGCCCCGTCGGCGGTGCACACCGACGGGGCCCATGGCGCCTCTCAGCCGACCGGAACCCCGGCCTCCAGGTAGAGCGCCGCCCCGCGCTCCCGGGCCCGCAGCGCCCACCGCAACCGCTCGTAACGCACCGGCGGCAGCAGCTCGGCGGCCTCCTCCTCGCTGGCGAAACACCAGCCGCGCAGTTCGGGTCCCGGCAGCAGAACGGCGCCCGCCCGGGTGGAGTCGAGCCGGCCGCCGTCGAAAAGCAGGCGCAGCCCGCCGTATCCGGGAGGCGCGGGCGATTCCCAGTCGACGACCAGGAGCCGCGGTACGTCGTCCAGCCGGATGCCGGTCTCCTCGGCGACCTCGCGCACCCCGGCCTGCGCGGGCGCCTCGCCGGGCTCGACGACACCGCCGGGAAACTCCCAGCCGGCCTTGTACGTGGGGTCGACGAGCAGCACCCGGTCCTGCTCGTCGAAGAGGAGGACCCCGGCGGCCACGGTCTCGGCGGTGGGCTCCGGGGTCTGCACGATGTCGCAGGCGGGCACGGTCCCGGCGCCGAGGTCCTCGGCGATGCGGGCGGCGGTCTCGTACGGGGTGAGGGCGCTGGTGTCGATCACATGGGCGTCGGCGGTGAGCCAGGTGGCGAGGGCGGCCCGGTAGGGCTCGATGCGGTCGTACGCCCAGTGCCCCTGTCCCATCTCGCCGGGCGGCAGGCTCGGCGGGTTCTCCCGCCCGGCTGTTCGGTCACGCAGGATCGTTTCCGCCGGAGCGAGGAGGATGTGCTGGACGCCGATCCGGCGGGCGGCGAGGCCGCCGAAGATCTCGTCGCGGTACTCCTGGCGCAGCAGGGTCATGGGGACCACGAGGGTCCCGCCGAGCTCGGCGAGCATCGCCGCCGCCGTGTCGATCACCAGGCGTCGCCAGATCGGCAGGTCCTGGAAGTCGCCGACCTCGGCGAGGTGCTTGGGCGGCAACAGACGCACGACCGCCGCGCCGATGTCCTCGGGGTCGAAGAGCGTGCTGTTCGGGATCAGTTCGATCAGTTCCCGTGCGGTGGTGGTCTTCCCCGCACCGAACGCGCCGTTGATCCAGACGATCACGGACTCCCCCTCTTCTGTTTGGCCCCCTGTGGCTTGCCCGTTCCACCCTGCCACGAAAACCAGCCGCAGATGAGGGCGCACAGACGCGGCACCGGGCCCACCCACCGCAAGGGCCGAAACCAACGAGCTGCGCGGTCCGGACA
>NZ_RSAJ01000539.1 GCF_003933965.1 Streptomyces sp. RP5T | reverse complement strand
GACGAGGACGGTCACGAAGCTGCCGGTGTCGGCGATCTGGAGACCCTCGTAGGCGAAGCGGAGGATCAGGCAGGAGGCGACGGCGGCGGCGAGGGAGCCCGCGGCGACGCCGGCGCGGCGGAGGGCGTAGCCGCCGCGGTGGTCCACCCAGGTGGTGCCGAAGAAACGGATCGGCTCGGGGCGGGGGCCGCCCTCTGGGGAGCCCGCGGGGGTGTCCTGGGTGCCGGATTCGTCGCTCACGGGACGATTATGGCTCCGGGACCGGCGCGGGCTCCCTCCGGGTGCCGGCGGCAGCGGGACGTCACAGGGGTGCCGTCACCGGTCTCGTCGCCGCCGGTCTCGGGCACCGCCCCGGTGCGGGCGGTGCCCGAGAGGGTTCAGGAGCAGCGGTCGGCGACGTAGCCGTCGCTGCCGGTGAGGACGTAGGCGTCGGAGACGTACTGACCGTTGCTGATATTGTCCCAGATGTTGCTGGTGCCGTAGGGGCCGCTCACCGAGGTGCCCGGCGTCTGGCAGTAGATCGGCACCTTGGCGCCCTCGGGCAGCACCCGCACGACGCTGTAGCTGGTGCCGGGGCCGTTGCGGACGTTGAGCCGGACTCCGGGCGCGACCGAGTAGTAGCGGACCGATGCCACCGCCGCCAGGGTCGCCTCGGCGCCCCCGGTCTCCTCCACACGTTCAACAGACATGCGATTCCTCCCCCGTTGCTCCCCATGACTGCCATGGGGCCCCGTTGATTCCCCTGAATCACGCCATGAAACATATGTACGCAACTCGCACGCGGACACTAGCAAGCCGCCTCTGCCCCGTACGAGTCATCGCATAGGCTCCGGGTGTCGCGCGCGCCGACGATCAGCACGGGGGTGGTTCCATGGCGCCACAGGGCAACACCGGAACGGGCGCGGAAGCGGAACTTCCCGAGTACGCCGGTCACTACCGCCTGGAGTCCTGCCTCGGGTCCGGTGGGATGGGCGTCGTGCACGTCGCGCGCAGCACCTCGGGGATGAAGCTCGCGGTGAAGGTCGTACACACCGAGTTCGCCAAGGATCCCGAGTTCAGGGGGCGTTTCCGGCAGGAGGTGGCTGCGGCGCGGAAGGTGAGCGGGGCGTTCACCGCGTCCGTCGTCGACGCCGATCCCGATGCCGAACGGCCCTGGATGGCCACGCTGTTCATCCCCGGGCCCACGCTCTCCGACGAGGTCAAGCGGAACGGCCCGATGGCCCCCGACCAGTTGCGGCGCCTGATGGCGGGACTGGCCGAGGCGCTGCGGGACATCCATCGGGTCGGGGTCGTGCACCGGGACCTCAAGCCGAGCAACGTCCTGCTCGCCGAGGACGGCCCCAAGGTCATCGACTTCGGCATTTCTCGGCCAAAGGACAGCGAACTTCGCACCGAGACGGGGAAGTTGATCGGGACGCCGCCCTTCATGGCGCCCGAGCAGTTCCGGCGGCCGCGTGAGGTGGGGCCGGCCGCCGACATCTTCGCCCTCGGCTCCGTGATGGTGCACGCGGCCACGGGACGCGGTCCGTTCGACTCCGACAGCCCCTACGTCGTCGCCTACCAGGTCGTGCACGACGAGCCGGACCTGACCGGCGTACCGGCGAATCTCGCGCCGCTCATCGTGCGGTGTCTCGCCAAGGAGCCCGAGGACCGGCCCACTCCGGACGAGCTGATGCGGGAGCTGCGGTCCGTCGCGGCCTCGTACGACACCCAGGCGTTCATACCGGCGCAGCGCACGGGTGACGTGCCGGGGCCGCCGGAGCCGAAGGGGCAGCCGTCGCGGTTGGGTCGGCGTCCCTCGCGAAGGACGCTCTTCGCGGCCGTCGCGGTCGTGCTGATCCTGGCCGGTGTCCTCGCCTCGGTCCAGTGGCTGGGCGCCGGTGCGGACGCCACCGCGAAGAGCGGTGACAAGCCGACACCGACCGCCGGTTTCACCGGCTGGACGGCGAACCCGGTGTCCGGGGCCGAGGGCCCGGCGCAATGCTCGTACGGGGCAGGCCGGTTGATCTGCGCGCAGTCCGGCACCGTCTTCGCCCTGGACCCGTCCGACGGCTCCCTGCGGTGGCGGCACTCCGTCGCCGAGTCGAGGCTCAGCAAGCCGCCGGCCGTCGAGGGCGGTCTCGTGCAGCCGATGGTGGAGGAGGGGCGGCGCCTCGAAGCGCTCGACCCCGCCTCGGGCACAGCGCGTTGGCGGCGCACCCTCCCCGACCACCACGGGATGCAGCTCGCCGGGGGCATGCTGCTGCTGACCCTCCTCGACGGAACGGTCACCGGTGTGGACGCCGCGACGGGCGACACCAAGTGGAACCTGCGCGTCCCGGGACAGCCCGCGCCGACCTTCGTCTCGTTCGACGGGGACCCGCTGGCGTACGCGACGCATCTCTCCCCCGACGCGTCGAGCACCCGGGTCACCGCGGTGGACCCCACCACCGGGGCCGTGCGCTGGGACGCCCGGCTGGAAGGGAACCTGACCCCCGTCGGCGCGCACGGAGGGTCCGTCGTCCTCCTCTCGACCGACAACCTGTACGGCGACACGGACGCCGTCGTCCGCTACACGCCGGCCACCGGGGCCTCGCGCCGGGTGAAGCTCCCGGTGGCGCGTGCCGACGCGCAGGCCACGGTCCGCGGGGACATGGTCTTCGTCCTGGCGATGAGCGGTTCCCTGGACGCCGTGGACATGACGGCGGGCAAGCGGCTCTGGAATCTGGAGACCTCGGTGAGCCGGGGATCCGTACCGGTGGCCGACGACCGCCATGTGTACGTCACGACCGCGGACGGACGGCTGCTCGCCGTCGACGCCGACAAGGGCCGCCTCGTCGGGCAGACCCCGGCTCGGCTGGGCTCGAACTCGGGCACCGTCGCCGGCTCGCTGCCCCGGCCCACCGTCGCCGACGGCCGGGTCTACGCCACCGCTCCCGACGGCACCGTGTTCGCCGTGGACGCCCGCGAGCCCTCGCGCTGGTGACCCGGGCAACGCGAAGGGCCGCCCCCGAGGAGGCGGCCCCCGCGTCAGGTGCTCAGCCCAGCTTCGACACGTCCCGCACCGCGCCCTTGTCGGCGCTGGTGGCCATCGCCGCGTAGGCCCGCAGCGCGGCCGACACCTTGCGCTCGCGGTTCTTCGGGGCGTACGTGCCGTTCAGGGCCGCCTCGCGGCGGGCGAGCTCGGCGTCGTCGACCAGGAGCTCGATCGACCGGCCGGGGATGTCGATGCGGATGCGGTCGCCGTCCTCGACGAGGGCGATGGTGCCGCCGGCCGCCGCCTCCGGGGAGGCGTGGCCGATGGACAGGCCGGAGGTGCCGCCGGAGAAACGGCCGTCGGTGATCAGGGCGCATGCCTTGCCGAGGCCGCGGCCCTTCAGGTACGAGGTCGGGTAGAGCATCTCCTGCATGCCGGGGCCGCCCTTGGGGCCCTCGTAGCGGATGACGACGACGTCGCCCTCCTTGACCTGCTGGGTGAGGATCTTCTGGACGGCCTCCTCCTGCGACTCGCAGACGACCGCCGGGCCCTCGAAGGTCCAGATGGACTCGTCGACGCCGGCCGTCTTCACGACACAGCCGTCGACCGCGAGGTTGCCCTTGAGGACCGCCAGGCCGCCGTCCTTGGAGTACGCGTGCTCGACGCTGCGGATGCAGCCGTCGGCCGCGTCCTCGTCCAGGGCCTCCCAGCGCTCCGACTGGGAGAAGGCCTCGGCGGAGCGGACGCAGCCGGGGGCCGCGTGCCACAGTTCCAGGGCCTTGGCGGACGGCGAGCCGCCGCGCACGTCCCAGGTCTTGAGCCAGTCCGCGAGGGAGGGGCTGTGGACCGAGTGCACGTCCTCGTTGAGCAGGCCCGCGCGGTGCAGTTCGCCGAGGAGGGCGGGGATGCCGCCCGCGCGGTGCACGTCCTCCATGTAGTACGTGCGGTTCTTCGCCACGTTCGGGGCGACCTTCGCGAGGCAGGGGACGCGGCGGGAGACCGCGTCGATCTCGGCGAGACCGAAGGGGACCTCCGCCTCCTGGGCCGCGGCCAGCAGGTGCAGGATCGTGTTGGTCGAGCCGCCCATGGCGATGTCGAGGGCCATGGCGTTCTCGAAGGCCGCGAAGGTGGCGACGTTGCGCGGCAGGACCGTCTCGTCGTCCTGCTCGTAGTAGCGGCGGGTGATGTCCATGACGGTGTCGGCCGCGTCGACGTAGAGCTGCTTGCGGGCCGTGTGCGTGGCGAGGACCGAGCCGTTGCCGGGGAGCGAGAGGCCGATGGCCTCCGTGAGGCAGTTCATCGAGTTGGCGGTGAACATGCCGGAACAGCTGCCGCAGGTCGGGCAGGCGTTCTCCTCGATGCGGAGCATGTCCGCGTCCGAGATCTTCTCGTTCACGGCCTCGGACATCGCGTCGACCAGGTCGAGGGTACGGACCGTGCCGTCGACGAGGGTCGCGCGGCCGGACTCCATCGGGCCGCCGGAGACGAAGACCGTGGGGATGTTGAGCCGCAGCGCGGCGTTCAGCATGCCCGGGGTGATCTTGTCGCAGTTGGAGATGCAGATCAGGGCGTCGGCGCAGTGGGCCTCGACCATGTACTCGACGGAGTCGGCGATCAGGTCGCGGGACGGCAGGGAGTACAGCATGCCGCCGTGGCCCATCGCGATGCCGTCGTCGACGGCGATGGTGTTGAACTCGCGCGGGATGCCGCCGGCCGCGACGATCGCCTCCGAGACGATCCGGCCGACCGGCTGCAGGTGGGTGTGGCCCGGCACGAACTCCGTGAAGGAGTTGGCGACCGCGATGATCGGCTTGCGGCCGATGTCCGCACCGGGTACACCGGAGGCGCGCATAAGGGCGCGGGCGCCCGCCATGTTGCGGCCGTGGGTGACTGTGCGGGACCTCAGCTCGGGCATCGTCGCTCGCTCCTTCAAAGATGGTCGTCAGAGACTTCAGAGACGGTCGTATGAGACTTCTGACTGCTAACGAGCGTACGCCGGTCATCCAGGGGTCGGGACAAGGTGTCCGGAATGCGGGACGCGCGTCTCGGGGTCAGGGCCCTGTCAGATGGTGCTGCACCACCGGGGCCACCCGCGCGATGATCTGCTCGACGTCCGTCGACGCCAGCGGCTCCACCTTGATCACGTACCGCAGCATGGCCGTCCCGACGAGCTGCGCCGCGGCGAGTTCGGTCCGCAGTTCCGCGTCCGGCTTGTCGAGGCGGCCGGCGATGCGGCGCAGCAGCTGGGAGGCGACGAGCCTGCGGAAGACGGCGGCCGCGGTCTCGTTGTTCACGGCGGAGCGGACGATCGCCAGGAGCGGCAGACGAGTCGCGGGGTTCTCCCAGACGCCGAAGATGAAGCGGGTCAGGCGCTCCCCCACGTCCTCCAGCGGCCCCTCCACGAGCGCGTCGGGCGCGCTCAGGGCGGGTGCGGCGGCGACCTCGACGGCTGCCTCGAAGACCTGTTCCTTGGTGCCGAAGTAGTGGTGGACCAGGGCCGGGTCGACGCCGGCGGCCTTGGCGATCCCGCGCACGGACGTCTTCTCGTAACCCCGCTCGGAGAACTCCTCCCGGGCCGCGACGAGGATCCGGTCCCGGGTCCCGGCCGCGTCCGATTCGGTACGCCGGGGTCGGCCCCGCTTCCGCGCGGTGACGTCACTCATGGGCGGGGGGCCTTTGGGGG
>NZ_RSAJ01000538.1 GCF_003933965.1 Streptomyces sp. RP5T | reverse complement strand
GCGGCGACCTTCTCGGCATGCCGCCGGGCCCCGACGGACGGGACGACGACCACCCCCGCCTCCTTGAGCACGCCGATCAGCTCGGCGGAGGGGGCCAGCGCGAAGGACGCCACCCGCACGCCCTCGTCGACGATCACCCGCACCCTGTCCCCGGCGTCCGCCGCGTCGGCCCGCAGATTGACCCCGAAGGGCGCGTCGGTACGGGACTTCACCTCCCGCACGGCGTCCCGGAGCTGGTCGAGGGTCATGGTCGCGGAGGCCAGGACGCCGAGCGCGCCCGCGTTCGCCGCAGCGGAGACCAGGCGGGGTCCCGCCACCCACCCCATCCCGGTCTGGACGATCGGATGGCGGACCCCGACGAGCCGGGTGAGCGCGGTCTCCATCAGGAACCGACCTCCCGTGCGCGCGCACCAGCCGGGTCGAGGACCTCGCGGATCAACTCCAGTTCACCGGGGGTCGGTTCGCGCGTGTACGGCACCTCGTCCGGTATCGCCAGATCGAAACCGGTGGCCTCCCGGACCTGCTCCACGGTGACCCCGGGATGCAGCGAGGCCAGCCGCATCGAGCGGTCCGGGGTGTCGAAGTCGAACACGCCCAGGTCGGAGACGACCCGCGGGATGCGGTGGAACCGTGCCCCGGCGGCATGGTCGTACCCCACCCCGCACACCATGTCGACCTTCTCCACGAACACCCGCCGGGAGTGCCTGGGCACCCAGTAACTCGTCGGATTGTTCAGGGTGTTGACCGGTGCGCCCCGCACCCCGAGCAGCTGCCGCTTCGGTCGCGCCCAGTCGCCGATGCAGGAGATGTTCTGGTTGCCGTACCGGTCGATCTGGCTCGCGCCCATCATCACGTGCCGCCGTCCGCCGGTGACCAGTGCGAGGTGCTGCCGGTACGGCAGCCAGCCCTCGGGGGTGCCGTCCGGCCGGACCAGCAGGGCCTCGCCGTCGGTGAGCAGCAGGTCGGGGGAGAAGGTGAGGCGGGCGAGCCGGGCGCCGACCGAGGGGATCAGGCCCATCGGGCTCGCCAGGACCTCGCCCGCGTCCCGCCAGGCCTCGGCGCAGGCGATCACGCAGTACTCACTCCGGGTCGCGGTCATCCGGTCCTCCCCCCGAGATGGCGTGCGGCGAACTCCTGCCAGGGTGTGCTCGCGTACTCCCGCTGGGCGGCCTCGTCCCGGCCGTAGTCGGGGGCGCAGGAGGTGAAGTGCGCGCCGCCCGGGGCCTCGACCACGCCGGTCACCGTGTGCCGCTTGACCAGCAGCGACTGCGGCGGCGCCTCCTTCGTCAACTCCGCTGTGTCCACGATCCGTTCGCAGGAGACGTACGCGGCGTCGGCCGCCTCGCAGAACAGGTCGTCGAAGTACGGGTCGGGGCCGAGGTACTGGCCGTTGCCCAGCCGGTCGGCGCGGTTCAGGTGCACCAGGGCGGCATCCAGGGTGAGCGCGGGCACGGCCACGAACGTCTCCTGGTCGTCGTACGGCGAAGTCACCGTCCGCAGGCCCGGGTTGACCCGCATGACGTCCGAGCCGAGGCCGGCCCGCACCGGCAGGAACGGCAGCCGGTTGGCGGCCGCGCGCAGGCCCCACATGAACATCGCCTCGTCGATCTCCATGAGTTCGAGGGCGCCGGCCTCGCGGGCCGCCCGGTAGTGGGGTTCCAGCGGGATCGAGTCGAGGGTGACGAAGGGGGCGACGAGCTTGCGGACGCGCCCGGCGGCGGCGAGCATCCCGACGTCCGGGCCGCCGTACGAGACGATCGTCAGGTCGGTGAGGTCCGAGCGCAGCAGCGCGTGCACCAGCGCCATCGGCTTGCGGCGCGAGCCCCAGCCGCCGATGCCGAGGGTCATGCCGCTGCGCAGCCGGGAGACGACCTCGTCGGCCGTCATGGTCTTGTCGCTCACTGGTCCTCCCTGCCGAACCTGTCGCGGACCCGGTCGGCGACCCCGCTGACGCTCGCCTCGTAGGTGAAGCCCTGTTCGTAGCGGTAGCTGCGGCGGACGTCGACCGGGTCGATGCCGTTGATGGCGGCCTTGGCCAGGCGCAGCAGCTCACCGTCCTTGGCGGCGATCTCGCGGGCCGACTCCATTGCCACGGCGGTGAGTTCCTCCCTCGGGACGACCCGCCACACCGAACCGTGCCGGTGCAGCTCGGCGGCGGTGACGGTGCGGGAGGTGAAGTACAGGGCGCGCATGAGGTGCTGGGGGACCAGGCGGGCCAGGTGGGTGGCCGCGCCCAGGGCGCCGCGGTCCAGTTCGGGCAGGCCGAAGGTGGCGTCCTCGCTCGCCACGATCACATCCGAGTTGCCCACCAGTCCGACGCCCCCGCCCAGGCAGAACCCCTGCACGGCCGCCACCACGGGCACCTCGCACTCGTACACCGCCGAAAAGGCCTCGAAACAGCCCCGGTTGGCACCGACGAGAGCGTCCCGGCCGCGCGTCTGGATCTCCTTGATGTCCACGCCCGCGTTGAACCCGCGCCCCTCGGCCGCCAGCACCACACATCTGACCTGCGGATCACGGCCCGCGGCGCGCACGGCGTCGGCCAGGGCGAACCAGCCGTCCACCGGAAGGGCGTTCACCGGCGGGAAGTCGACCCGGACCAGGACGATCCCCTTTTCCGGGGTCGAGGTGGAGACACCCATGGCCGCATCAGCTACCTTTCCACCAAACGTTTGTTAGGTGAAGGGTAGCGGTGAATGGAGCTGAACGGGAGGGTCGTGGTCGTCACCGGCGGGACGCGCGGAGTCGGCGCCGGGATCGCCCGCTCCTTCGCCGAGGCGGGGGCGGACGTCGTCGTCTGCGCGCGCAGACCGCCCGAAGTCCCCCTGCCGAAGACCCGGTTCGCGCCCCTGGACGTCCGGGACGCCGACGCCGTACGGCACTTCCTCGCCGAACTGCCGCGCCTGGACGTCCTGGTCAACAACGCGGGAGGGGCGCCCCACCGGCTGCTCACCGACGCCCGTGCCGAACAGCACGCCCGGGTGCTGGAGTTGAACCTCCTCGCCCCGCTGACGATGTCCCTCGCCGCCCACGAGCACCTGAGGCGGACCCGCGGTTCCGTCATCATGATCGGCAGCGTCAGCGGCGGCCGGCCCTCGCCCGGCACCGCCGCGTACGGGGCGGCCAAGGCGGGCCTGGAGAACCTCGCGCGCTCGATGGCCGTGGAGTGGGCGCCGGACATCCGGGTGAACACCCTGGTCGTCGGCATGGTCCGCACCGAGCGCTCGGCACTGCACTACGGCGACGAGGACGGCGTCGCCGCCGTCTCCCGCACGGTCCCGCTCGGCCGCCTCGCCGAGCCCTCGGACGTGGGCGCGGCAGCCGTCTTCCTCGCCTCGGACGCCGCCGCCTACATCAGCGGGGCCTCGCTGCTGGTGCACGGCGGCGGGGAGCGGCCGGCGTTCCTCGACACCGCAACCGTCAACAAGGAGACGTGAGATGACCGGAATCTGCGACGGCCGGGTCGTCGTCGTCACCGGCGCGGGCCGCGGTCTCGGCCGCGCCCACGCGCTCGCCTTCGCCGCCGAGGGCGCCCGGGTCGTCGTCAACGACCTCGGCGTCGGCCTCGACGGCACACCCGGCCCCGACAGCCCCGCCTTCCTCGTCGTAGAGGAGATCCGCGCGGCGGGCGGCGAGGCGGTCGCCCACGGCGGCGACATCGCGACCCCCGACGGCGCCGCCTCCCTCGTCCGGACGGCCCTGGAGACCTACGGCCGCCTCGACACCCTCGTCAACAACGCCGGGTTCCTGCGCGACCGGATGCTGGTGAACCTGGAGGAGGACGACTGGGACGCGGTGATGCGGGTCCACCTGAAGGGCCACTTCCTCCCGCTGAAGCACGCGGCCGCGCACTGGCGGGCGGAGACGAAGGCGGGCCGCACCCCCGTGGCCAGGATCGTCAACACCTCCAGCGGGGCGGGCCTGTCGGGCTCGGTGGGGCAGGGCAACTACAGCGCGGCGAAGGCGGGGATCGTGGGCCTCACCCTGGTCGCCGCGGCCGAACTCGCCCGCTACGGCGTCCAGGTCAACGCGATCGCCCCCGCGGCGCGCACGCGGATGACCGAACGCACCTTCGCCGAGACCATGGCGGCCCCGGTGGACGGCTTCGACGCGATGGCACCGGAGAACGTGTCCCCGCTGGTCGTCTGGCTGGGCTCGCAGGCGAGCGCGGGCGTGACCGGCCGGGTCTTCGAGGCGGAGGGCGGCCGGATCACGGTGATGGAGGGCTGGCGGCCGGGCCCCACGGCGGACAGGGGAGCGCGGTGGGCCCCGGCAGAGGCCGGAGACGCGGCCCTGAAGCTGCTCGCCCGGGCGGAGACACCGGGCGCTGCGTATGGAGCGTGACGGTGACGCTGCCGGGGGCCTGCATCGATCCGGGCCTCCGCCGCGCGGGCGCGACCGGACACGACGGAGCGGCGGACGGCAGCCGGCCTCAGGTGTCGCACTCCAGCACCGTCCGGCACACCGCGCACCGCGCCCGCACCCGCCCCCGTACCGGCACCCTGATCCGCTGGTGGCAGGTGGGGCACGGGAAGGAGACGCGCAGACGGCCGGGACCGTCCGGGGTGAAGGTGTAGGGGACCCCCGGCTGCGGGCCGGGGGCGTGCCGGCGGTCCCGCGCGTAGCGGCGGCGGCCCGCCCAGCCCGCCGCGGTCAGGGGTGGCTGCTCGCAGTCCTGACGGGCCCGCGCCATCCCCTTCACGTACGCCGTGTACGCCTGCGCGCTGGTGAACCACACCGAGGGATCCTCCCCGAACACCAGCGACCGCTTCGCCAGCACGTACCCGAACTCCTCCGGCGTCAGGTACCCCAGCTTCTGCGAGGACGCCGCGTCCTCCCGGTACGCGTCCAGCAGCAGCCATCCCGCGCCCAGGTACGTCGTCGCCGTGTCCGTGAGGATCTCGTTGTCGCGCACCCCCGGGAAGGAGAGGTCCAGCCGGTGCAGGTACACGTGCATGATCTCGTGCGCCAGCGCCGCACCGATGTCCCGCCGATGGGTGCGGAAGCGGTCGTTCAGCTCGACGAAGTACTCCGGACCCGCCGTGAGTTCGACGTTCGCCGCATGAGTCATCTCCCGGAAGCCGACCACGATCCGGGCGTCCGGGAGCCGGTAGTGCCGCACCAGCTCCCGCGCCACCCGCTGCGCCCCGAGATGGAGATCGTCGGTGTCGCAGAACGCCACGTCCACCGGCGCCACGCTCGTCGCGAACGTCTGGACGGTGTCGTAGGAGAGCCGCTTGTAGAGCGCGTTGACCGAGGCCCGCACCGTCTCCAGGTGCGGGTAGCCGTGCTGGACCGGTCCGTCGTTCGTCACGCCCGTACCCCCAAGACGCCCTGAACCCGATTCCACTCTACGAGGTCGAGCCTCTACGAGGCCCCGGGCGGACGCACGTCGGCCGGATCCGGGGCCCGCAGCCGGAGCGCGGGCCCGTGCGCCGGCGCCTCCTCCAGCTCCAGCACCCACACGTCGTTGACGCCCTCCCGCAGCACGGGCCCGGGCACGTACAGCGTCCGCTGCGGGCCCGCCGACCAGTACCGGCCGAGGTTGAAGCCGTTGACCCACACGAAGCCCCGGGTCCACCCCGGCAGCTCCAGCACCGCGTCCCCGGCACCCCGCACGCTCACCTCACCCCGGTACAGGCC
>NZ_RSAJ01000537.1 GCF_003933965.1 Streptomyces sp. RP5T | reverse complement strand
GGCTGTCAGTCGCTGCCACGTCCCCCCACCGAGGCCCACGGTCCCTCCCACTCTCCTGTCCGAGACGAGATCAACGTCGCGAAACCGGGCCACAGTTCATCACACGTGCGGTACGGCGGCCGCGTGTGGCATGGCTGGCGTCCCTCAACCCACGCCCTCGGGACGCCGTTCCCGGCCCCGGTGCCTGAAACGTACAGTCGCGACAAGAACGCAGCGTGTCCTATCCCCCGAGCGACCGGGTACCTCCTTGCCGGGCGCGTTCGTCGCCCTCGCGGTAGAGCACCAAGTGCTCGTGGAAGAGAACGCCGTCGCGGATGTCGCCGGTGGCGGTGAAGCCGGTGTCGTCGACGTAGTCGATGTGGGTACCGGTGACGGTGTAGCGGCCGGTATAGGCGCTCCGACGGTCTCCGCGGGCCTCGTCGTAACGGCCGTTCGGCAGCAGTTCCTGGCGGATGAACCCGTCCGCGGTCACCCACATCCCGACGTACGGATGAGGATCGCGGGGCGTGTCGTTGCTGGTCATGGCTCCATGGTTGGCCCGGCCGCGAATGGCAACCAGGCCGCCATCCACCCAGGTGCGGGCTTCCTGGGGGTGGCGCACCCACCGTTCCAAGCGGAACAGCGGGGCGACATCAGGGTGCCGAGACAGGCGGGTCTTCCGGATGCGGCGAACCCGGAAGGTGCGAGGGCCGTGACCGCCTCCCTCCCCCTGCCGGCTGCGACATCACCGCGGCCGGATGCCGGCTCCGACTCGTCGTTCCCCGCACCGGCAGCGCGTCCGAGGCCGTCTCACGGGCCCGTTGCGATCAGCGGGGCCAACCATGGGTGCCGCGCTCCTGGGGATACGGCGGCCTGGTTCCGACTCCGCCGCGCGACGAGCCTGATGGTCACGCGGCCGCCGCAACTGCCGAGCATCTGCCTCCACCTGCACCGTCGCTCGCTTTGTGAGTCGTGCAGACCCATCAGCCGAACTGCAAACAAGGAGCACCGTGACAATCACCGACACCGACACCGCCCCCGTGAACTGGAACCCGGAGGCCCTGGACGCGATCGTCTCGAACGACCGTGACCGTCCCGTCCTGTTCACCAACGCCCGGATCGTGACGATGGATCCGCTGATCGGGACCATGACCGGTGCCGACATCCTGTTCGTGGGTTCCCTGATCGTGGGGGTCGGCCCCGCCATCGTCACCGCTGCGGAGGACGACAACGCCATCGTCGTCGACTGCACGGGCATGACCATCGTCCCCGCCGTCGTGGACACCGTCGCGCTGGTCGGCGGACGCGGCCGCCGCTCGGAGTACGTTGCGACGCTGACCCCGGGCAACACCACCGACTTTCTGGTGGTGCCCGACGAACTCGCCGACGACGTGCCGAGCGCGGTAGCCACCCTCTTGTCCCGGCCCGAGCAGGTCCGCGCGCTGGTCGCGGCCGGTCGGCCCGTCCGGTGGGCGGGCATTGACGCCCCCGGCCGGGCCACCGCCCCAGAGGCGGGTATCCCGGATGCACCGGACCTGACCGGCAGCCCACGGGTCGGCGTCTGGATCGACCGGAAGGACTTCCTGCACCAGGAGCTCACCGCCGAGGGCCGCTACGACGAGACCCGGGGCGGTCGCTCGCACGCCTATCAGGGCCGGTTCTGGATCGACGGTGACCGCATCGACTACCTGGACGACCTCGGCTTCTGGGCCTACGGAGAGTTCCACGGCGACGAACTGCACCACGCGGGCTACGTCATGAAGCTGAGCTGACCCGCCGGCCGGCACATGCCGCGTCGCGAAGCCGGCAACCCGGTCCCCGCCTCCTCGGAGCCTGCAGATGACCGGCTCAGGGACCGCGGCGCCCCCTGCAGCCCTCTTCTCCAACGTACGGAAAGAAGACCCCTCATGAACATCGACGACACCACCAGCGCCGCCGTGCTCGAACAGCTCCAGCGCCGCCCCGCAGACGAACGGCGCATCCTGTTCACCGGCGCGACCATCGTCACCATGGACCCCGATCTCGGCGTCATCGACCGCGGCGACCTGCTCGTCGAGGGCGACACCATCACCGCCGTCGGCCCCGACCTCAGCGTGGGCGACGTCGTGCTCGTCGACGCCACTGGCACGATCCTCAGCCCCGGCTTCGTCGACACCCATCGGCACGCCTGGGAGGCTCAACTGCGCCGGATCATGCCGGACGTCGACGACCTCGGCGGCTACGTCATGTCCACACTGGCCGGCTACGCCACGGTCTACCGGCCCGAGGACATGTACATCGGCACCCGGCTGGCCGCCCTCACCGCGATCGACAGCGGCATCACGACCATGCTCGACTTCTCCCACAACTCCCGCACCCGAGAGCACTCCAACGCCGCCATCGAGGCCCTCCGCGACACCGGCATCCGCGGTGTGCACGCCTCCATGGGCCCGCACTTCGGCGCCTGGGACCGGCAGTGGCCCGGCGACCTGGCGCGCGTCAGGCACCAGTACTTCAGCAGCGACGACCAGCTGCTGACCCTGCGCCTGGCGACGCTCGCCACCGACGAGATCGCCGGACCGGCGCTCGCCTACGGTCCTGAACTGGCCCGCGTCGCCGCGGATCTGGGCATCGGAGTGAGCGTGGACGCCGTCTTCGGCACATCCTCCTCCGAGGCGGTAATGCGCTGGGCCAAGGACGGCGTCCTCGGCCCCGACGTCACCCTCATCCACGCCACAGGACTGACCCCCGAGGCATGGAAGGTAATGGGAGAGACCGGCACCACCGTGGCGCTCGCCCCCACGTCCGACGCCCAGATCGGGTTGGAGACCGCAATCCCCGCCGTTGACGAGGCCCTGTCCGTCGGCATCCGCCCCGGACTGAGCATTGACGTCGAAGTCGCCCTGGCCAGCGACATGTTCACGCAGATGCGGGCCCTGCATGCCATTCAGCGGATGCGCGCCGTCAACGCCGCCTACGGCACCGACCGGCAGCCGCGCCGCATCACCACCCGAGACGTCCTCGACTTCGCCACCCTCCAGGGCGCCCGTACCAACGGCCTGGCCGCCGTCACCGGCTCACTCACCCCGGGCAAGAAGGCCGACCTGCTCGTCATCCAGGCCGAGGACCTCAACAACATGCCGCTCAACGACCCGATCGGCACCGTCGTGCTGGGCTCCGATGCCCGCAACATCAGCGCCGTGCTCATCAACGGCGAGCCCCGCAAGTGGAACGGCCACGTCCTCGACGTCGACCTGTCCGCCCTGCGCAGTGAGGTCCAGGCCTCGCGCGAGTACGTGCTGAATGCTCCGACGGCCTGAGCTTCCCCCCTTCACCGTCCCCCGGCCGACCCCATGCAGACCGGGGGCAGCCACCGCCTCGGCGGTGCCATCGGCCGATCGTGTCGCGCCCAGACACACGGGGCCGCCACCGCACGAAACTGCTGCGCTGAGGCCGCCTACGTGTTTCCGGGCCCCTGAGCGGCAGCACAAGCCATCGTCCCGGCGGCTGCCGAGAGAGCCTCGGCCGTCGCCGGGTCGGCCGGCAGGAACGCCTCCAGCTTCAGTTCGGCCAGCGACATATCGACGGCGGTGGCGAAGGTCGTCACCGTTGTCAGCAGGCGCAGCTCACCGTACGAGGACTGCAGACGGAGCGGAACGGCGAAACCCAGGAGCCCGGCGGACGGCTCCAACTCGGGCACGTACCCGGTGAGTTCGGCGCGCAACTCCTCCAGGTGGCCAAGGCGTACCAGGATGTGGCGCGCCCATTCGGCGAGGTTGCGGATACGGGGAGCCAGCCCGTCGGGATGCAGCGCCAGGCGGTACACATTCCTGCCCGGGCCCACCAGCTCGGGGGCTGCGCCCTCGGTGATCAGGTCGAACGCAGAGTTCGCGGCGATGAGGTCGCCGGCCCGGTCCACGACCAGTGCCGGATACGGCAGGTGCCCGCGGAGGATGTGGTCGATTGCAGTGCGCACCGGGGCCAGTTCCGGACCATCCAGCGAGCTCTCGGGGTACGCGGGCGCGTACCCGGCGGCCAGCAGCAGCTCGTTGCGCTCCCGCAGCGGCAGCTCGAGTGCCTCGCCGAGGCGCACCACCATGTTCCGTCCGGGGACGGACCTGCCGGATTCGATGAAGCTGAGGTAGCGCTGGGTGGTGCCCGCTCGCAGCGCCAGGTCGAGCTGGCTGAGATGACCGCGGGTACGACGATCGCGAAGCGTGCCGGGGAAGTCCACGGACCTGTTGTAACGGTGGCGGAGCGGTCCCCGCCATTCCCCACGGGGAATTGTCGCCACTCGTACCGGTCGTGACCATGGCCGCCATGGACATCGGTGTACTCCTTCCGACCGGCACCGCCCAGTGGGGCGCTGCCGACCCTCGCGAGCTGATCGCCTTCGGCCAGTACGCCGAACGCTTGGGCTTCTCCTCGCTCTTCGTCAACGATTCCCTGATCAGCCCGCGCATCGAGGCGCTCACGATGCTGGCCGCGCTCGCCCCGGTGACCGAGGCCGTGACGCTGGGCACGGCTGCACTCATGCCGTTCCTCCGTCGGCCGATCCAGGCCGCGCAGTCACTTGGGTCGATCGACCTGCTGTCCGGCGGTCGGCTCACCGTGACCGTCGGCGCCGGCTTTCCCGGCCGATTCGGGCGACCCCTCTACGCGCTGTCCGAGCTGCCGTGGGCAGGGCGCTTCGGCCGCCTGGACGAGACAGTCGCGCTGTGGCGGGCTCTGTGGGACGGCGCCGAAGCCTTCCACGGCGAGATCCTCCGGTTCGACGACATCCCGCCCGCGACCAGGCCGTTGCGAGCCGGCGGCCCTCCTGTCTGGCTCGGCGGCGCAACACCCGCAGCTCTGGCCCGCACCGGCCGACTGTACGACGGATGGCTGCCCTACCCCCCTGACCCCGCCGACTACGCGTCCGGCCTCCGCGACGTCCACCAAGCGGCGGCCGACGCCGGACGTGCGGCCGAGGACATCACCCCTGCACTGTTCGTCACCGTACGGATCGACGACGGCGGCGAGCGCGGCCGTCAGGCACTGGACGACTACGCGCGGGCCACATACGGCATGCCGCTGGAGGAGTTGGAGAAGATCCAGGCAGTTGTCACCGGCTCCGCGAACCAGGTGGTCGAGGCCCTGGGACGGTACGCCGCCGCCGGTGCCCGGCACATCGTCGCCCGTCTCGGTGCTCTGGACCTGCACTCCCAGCGCGACCAGCTCGAACGGATCGCAGACCTGATCCCCGCCGTCCAGGGAGCATCTGAGCTCAAGGGTGAGCATCGGGCTCGGTGTCCACGACAAAGCTGAGGAAGTACCGGCCGCAGCTGTCCATGGTGCGGGTCAGGGACGTGGGCGAGGCCGGTTGCTCCGCCGCCGCGGGGCGGCGGGGTAAGACCTGCGGGGACACAAAGAATCCCGTGACCGATCGCAGTCAGACGTGGTGCGGTTCTGCGAGTCAGGAGGCGTGGCGGAAGAAGGCGGCGGGGTCGATCACCTGCGATCCGGACTTGTCACGGACACGGTCGACGGCTCCCTCCGCGGCGAGGCATGCCTCGCGGGCGGGCAGGGCCGTCAAGCGGCAGGCCTTGTCTCAGCGAACACCGGTGGTGCGGCCGGTCAGGGTGGCGGCGGCCCGCCCAATGGCCACATCCCACTCCCCTGAGCAGCCAAAACAGGCCCCAGACCACGT
>NZ_RSAJ01000536.1 GCF_003933965.1 Streptomyces sp. RP5T | reverse complement strand
AAGAGACAGGGACGGGGTCGTGTCCGGTGTCCTCCGTCTGCTGCGCGGGCGGGTCCGGCGTCTTGTCGGCCTGGTGGTCCAGGGGCAGTTGGACGGCCTGTGTGCCCGTTGTCCCCTGCGGGGTCAGGTACACACCGGAGGCGGGGTTCGCCACCAGGGTGTACGGGGCCGTGTCGGGGTCGAGTTCGTCCAGCACCTGGCGCAGGGCCTCTATGTTGTCGACGCGTCCGATCCAGCCGCTGTCCCCGCGCAGATACGCGCCCGAGGGCAGGTGGACGAAGTCGTCGCCGAATCCGGCCCAGCCCTCCGCGTCCAGTTCCTGCCCGTCGGGCAGCCGCACCCGGCCCAGGTCACTGACCTCGTAGCCGGGCCGTGCGGCGCCGGACGAGCCGGACCGGACCGACGCGGAGTCCGAGGGGTCCGGAGCCTCGCGCAGGGTGACGGAGAACCATGTGTCGCTCTGTGCGCTCTTCCCCTTGCCCTTGCCCTCGGGAGCCGGCACGTCCTCCACGGGCACGAGGGTCGGGGCTGTCCCGCCGTCCGGGGTGCGCCGGGGCGCCATCAAGGTCACCGAACGGCCCACCGGCCAGCCCGACTCCAGCGGGTCGACGCCGTTGTCCCGGGAGCCGCCGGGGAGCCCGCCACGCCGTCGGCCGCCGGCCCCGGCGTTCGGGTCGAAGGCCATCGAGGGCAGCAGCAGCGGCGCTTCGGCAGCGGACGAGGCGCGTGTACCCGGCGCGGTCCTGGTGGCGGGCGCGGGCGCGTTCGGGTTGAAAACCGTCGGCGGCAAAGGTAGCGGGGCGTCACCGGAGTCGGACTCGTCGTCGGAGTCCGACTCGTCGCCGGAATCGGCATCGGCGTCCGACTCGTCCTCCGACTCTTCCTCGGATTCCTCCTCGGACTCTTCCTCCGACTCGTCCTCGGAGCCCTCCTCTGGGTCCGAGTCGTGGCCGGGATCCGCCGTGGCCTCGGCCGTCTGCGACTGCGCCTCGTCGTCGGGCAGATCGGGCAGGTGCGCACGTACGGCGTCCATGTCCAGCGGGGTGCCGTCGGCGGGCAGATTCGCCACGGACTCGACAGCCGCGAGGACGTGCTCGTCGAACAGGTCGTCCTCGGGGCCGAGTTCGTAGACCCGGGAGACGTACTCGGAGATCGCGTCGGGCCCGGACAGCTCCGGGAAGAGCACGCCCGCCGCGTCGCGCAGGCGGTGGAACGCCCCCAGCCACCGGGTCTGCCCGGCCTGGTCGTCGCCGGGGATCTCGTCGCCGAACATCGCCCTGGCCGTCCGTACCGTGTCGACCACACGGCGGCGCAGTTCCGCCGGGGCGTCGCCGGTCAGGCCCATGCCCCGGGCCAGGTCGTCGACCAGCCGGGTGTCGCGCGGCCCACCGAACTGGTTGAAGCCGTCCCAGCGCGCCCAGCGCAGATGCCGGTCGAACAGCGCCATGCCGTCCTTCAGATGGGCGACGATCTCCGGCACCGAGAAGCCGCCGAGGAACAGCGAATGGGAGTTCATCAGCACGGCGGGCCTGAAGCCCTGCTCCAGCAGGAACTTCTGCATCAGCGTGTGGACGTTGACGCGGCTGTTGGCGTCCGTGAAGGGCTGGAGGATCTGCAGGGCACGTGTCACCCGCGCGATGGCACGCAGCTTGTCGTCGGGGCCGACCGCCACGGCCACCTCGTCGTAGTACCGGTCCAGCAGTTCCTGCACCGCGGCGCGGGCGTCCTCGACGGTGTAGTTGCTGGACACCCTGCCGCCCAGCCAGAAGACCATCATCGGCCTCGGCCCGCCCGGCCGCTGTGCGTTGAAGTCGACCAGCAGAGGCCGCCCCAGGACGGTCTCCTCACTGACATCGGCCGCCAGGCGTTCGACGCCCGTGCCGCGATGGGTGACCATCGAGGAGCCCGACCACGTGGTCGACCGGTTGTGGCCGCCGTCCGTGAGATGACGGGTCGCGAGGTCGTGCATCCTCTCGTACGCGTCGACGTCGACGCGCGACCAGTCCCGGTCGCCGCCGCCACCGTCGAGGACCTCGGCGTACAGCTCGGTCATGCCCTTGCGGTAGCCGGGGTACTTGGTGCGGTCCAGGTGGCCGCCGATGTCGTCGGGCCTGGGTGCGAAGACCTCCTCGTGGACGTTCGGGTCGATGAACAGCCGCCACCAGGACCCCTGGAGCAGCAGGTCCGAAAGACGCGGGACGGCCGAGCGGGCCGGCCGGCCGGACGTGCCGCCCTGGTAGAACTCGCGGACACGCTCGTTGGGGAACCGGCCGCCGACCGCGACGTGGTCGCGCAACTCCTGCTCGCTGAGGGGGCGCAGGCTGTTGTAGCGGTCCCAGGAGTCGTCGTAGGAGAAGTCGAGGCCGTGGCGCTCGGGATGGTCTTCCTCGGAGGCCCACAGTTCGGTGGCCTTGAGGACTTCGTGCAGCGAGTGGTGGCGGTTGGCCAGCAGGGTGCCGACGAGCGCCAGCCGCATCAGCCCGAGGTCCAGGCCCGCGTCCCACTGCTTGTTCGCGGCCTCGACGGCGTTGAGCCAGAAGTACGCCGTGCCGGACAGGCCGGTCATGAGCAGGGCACCGGTGCTCTGGGCGGCGTAGTGCGGGGAGTCCTCCACGGTCAGCGGGCGCTCGTCCGTGGGCTGCGCGGCGGGCGGCCGGTGGGTGACGCCGGAGCGCTGCGCACCGGTGATCCAGTCGGTGCCGTTCGTGGAGAACTCGCGTTCGGCCTTGCTGAGGGGCGGCCGTGCGGTCTCCGGGTCGCGCTCGGGCAGGCCCTCCGAGGGGGTGCCCCGCCAGCGGCGGTCGGCGGCGATGACGGGCGGATAGGTCTTCCGCGTGCCGTGCAGGGAGTCGAAGACGTGGTAGCGCAACGCGTTCCACAACAACACGGTCTGCTCACGGAAGTTGCCGCTCCGCACGACCTCTTCGAGCGCGGCGGGAGAGCGGCCCACCGAACCGGGAACAGAGCTGTCGAGCGAGCCCAGCATGGGCCTCATCACCTGCGGTGTCCTCTCCCACAGCAGAGCGACGAACCGCTTGACCTCGGCCGTGACGTCCGGATGCTCCGAGAGGAAGTCGGCGAGCCTGCTCTCGAACTGCTCCGCCTCGCTCTGGTACCGCAGCCGTTGCAGGTCCTCGGCGCTGACCGGGGCCGGCCGGAAGTCCGGCGGCAGGGAGAAGGCGCGGTCGTTGGGCGGGATGCCCAGCGTCTCGGCGAGGATGCCGGCCATCCGGGGCACGGAGTAGCCGCCCTGGAAGAGCGCGGCCAGCTGGGTGGTGACCACGGGCCTGAAGCCCTGCTCCAGCAGGAACTTGTGCAGCAGCAGATGCACGTTGATGCGGCGGTTCGCGTCGTGGAAGGGGTGCACGACCTGGAGCGTCCGGATGGCCCGGCTGATGGCGGCGAGCCGGTCCATGGGGGTGACCGCTCGCCCGATCTCCTCGTAGTAGCGGTCGAAGGTGAGGTCGACCAGCCTCGCGACCTCGCCCTTCTGGTAGTTGGTCTGCAGCAGGGGGCGTCCGGTCGAGAACGTCTCCACGGCCGTGATGAAGTCCGTCTCCCGGTCCTCGTCGTCCTGGGCCCAGTACTCGGTGTCCAGGTGCACGACGAGCGGCCGTCCGTCCAGCTCCTCGGCCAGCAGGTCGTCGCTCAGGACGGTGTTGCGCAGCGGGAAGCTGGTGGGCTGGCCGCCGGACCATCCCGGCTTGTTCTTCAGGTGCGCGACGGCGAGGTCGTGCAACGCCAGGTACGACCTCGCGTCCATCCGGTGCGCGACACCGTCCGGGTTGTCCAGGAAGTGCCGGTACGCGTCCACCATGCCCTGCCGGAACCCCGGGGACTGCTCCCGGTCGTACGCCTCTCCGGGGTCCGACGGGTAGGCGTTCTGCACGCGCGCGTGGTCCCGGGGGTCGATGAACAGCTGCCACCAGTCCGACTCCGCGAGGAAGTCGGACAGCCGTCGGCCCTCGCCGTCGGTGGGCTCGAAGTCCTGCGCCGGGTCGAACGCGTCCTCGTCCTCGTCGTCGTCGGAGGACTCGTCGTCCGAGTCGTCCGAGTCCTCGGCGTCAGAGGGGTCCGCGGGTGCCGGTGCCGTACGCGTCAGCGGCAAGGCGAACAGGTTGTCGTCCGAGTCGTCCGAGTGGTCATCGGACTCGTCGTCGGAATCCGATGCGTCGGACTCGTCCGCCCCGGCCTCATCCGCCTCGGACTCGGACTCCTCCTCCGACTCCTCCTCCGATTCGGAGTCGTCGGGCTGCTGCGGCGGACCGGAGGACGTGGGAGGCCGTCGTGGCGGGGGAACCGTGGTCGGCTCGTCGTCGGAATCGTTCTCCGAGTCGTTCCCGGCGTCCGATTCCGCCTCCGAATCCGGCTCGGAGTCCGCCTCGGAATCGGAGGAGTCGGACGACTCGGAGGACGCGTCGTCGGAGTCCGAGGGGTGGCCGCCGGGGTCGGACGGCCGCAGGCCCGGACGCGAGGCCGGGTCCCCCGCCGTGGGCACCGCCGTCGGCGCGGCGGGCGTGCTGCCGCTCGCGCCGCCGCGCAGCCGGGCGGGCAGGTCGAGCCCGTGCCGCAGCCGGTCGGCCAGGGTGGTCGCCGCTTCCCTGCCGCCGCCCGTCACCAGCACGTCGGCCACCTGTCGTACCGCGTTCCGGTACGGCTCCAGGACGTGCCGCGAGTCGGCGAGCACGGAATGCAGCTCCAGCGGCAGCACGAGCGAGACGGCGGTACTCCAGGCGTGCCCCGCGTTGTCCCTGACCTCGTCCGGCACCGCGCCGGCGAAGTCCGCGTAGGCGTCCTGCCACATACGGCGGCTGGCGTTGGCGGCTGTCGTGTCGAGTTCCGGGGACCATGAACCGGACTGGACCATCTGGGACCTGACGCGGTCGAGTTCGGACAGGCCGGCGGGGTCGGAAGAGGCGGTGGTGAGCTCGGCGGGCAGGTCGGCCACGGTGATCCGGTCGGCGATCCACTGGCGCTGCGTCTCGTCGCGCCGGACGGCCGGCGCGTGCTGACCGTGCAGGTCCGGCGCATGGGGGTCGATCCCCAACTCCCGCAGGTGCTCCTCGGTTTGCGCCAGGTGGGACTCGGCCTCCTGTACGTCCGCGGTGGCCCGCGTGAGTGCGTCGGCGTCGCGGCTGGAGCCCACGCCCGCCTCGACACGCTGCCTGATGGTGTCGGCCTTGGCGTTGGCCTCGGCGACGGCGCGCATCGCGTCGGCGTGCTCGTCACGCGCCGCGGTGACGGTCTCCGGGGCGGGCTGGCGCGTGCCGCCGCCCGTGCCGATACCCGGCGCATGGGACGGGCCCATGGCCGTCGACCCGTGGCCGGCAGGGGTGATGACGTCCGGGTCGGGCGAGGAGGTGTCCGTCCCCGAGAACTCCGAGTCGCCGAAGTCGGTGGGCGTGATCGCGCTGTCCGTGTCCACCGAACCCGGTTGGGTGAGGGACGACTTCGGCAGCGTGGGACCAGAGGCAGCGGTGAAGTCGCCGGTGGTGGAGGAGGTGGTGGGCAGCGGTGAGGCCGGGGTGAGCACGGACTCGATGTCGGTGGCCGGGTCGGTGAGATCGAAGCGGGACTGGGACGGCGAAGTCGTTGGCGTCGAGGGCGGGTTGTACGTACGCGAGGAAGTGGTGGGGGTGGTCGTCGGC
>NZ_RSAJ01000535.1 GCF_003933965.1 Streptomyces sp. RP5T | reverse complement strand
GTCCTGGTCCCGGCCCACCGCGCTGCTCGCGGACGCCCTGGTCAACGGCCGTGCCCACGAGGTCGTGGGCCAGGCCCACCAGGTGCTCAAGGACCGCGGTCCCAGCTACGACCTCACCTGGCCGGAGGAGCCCGCGCTGCTCGCGCTCGGCGTGCTGCTGTGCACCGACTCGCCGGACACCCCGGCCTGGTGCGACCGTCTGCTGCGTGAGGGCCACACGCCGTACTCGCCGACCTGGATGGGCCTGCTCTCGGCCACCCGTGCGGAGGCCGCGCTGCGTCTCGGCGATCTGACCGGCGCGGTCGAACACGCCCAGCAGGCCCTCAACCACATCAGCCCGAACGCCTGGGGGGTCGCGGTCGGCGGCCCACTGGGCAGCCTGGTGCTCGCCACCACCCGCATGGGCCACTACGACGAGGCGGGCGCGTACCTGACCCGGACCGTCCCCAAGCCCATGTTCGACACCCGCTACGGGCTGCACTACCTGCACGCCCGCGGCCAGTACCACCTGGCCGCCGGCCACCACCACGCGGCCCTCGCCGACTTCCTCGCCTGCGGCGACCGGATGCGTGCCTGGGGGATCGACGTCCCCGGTGTCGTGCCCTGGCGCACCGGTGCCGCCGAAGCGTGGCTGGAGCTCGGCAACCGCGAACAGGCCTCCCGGCTCGCCTACGACCAGCTCGGCCGGCCCGGTGCCAACGGCGCCCGCGCCCGCGCCGGAGCGCTGCGGGTGCTCGCGGTGGCCGGCCCGGCGACCCGGCGGCCCCAGATGCTCTCCGAGGCACTCGACCTGTACGAGCGCTGCGGCGACCGCTACGAGCAGATCCGTGTGCTGGCCGACCTGGGGGCCGCCTACCACGAGCTGGGCGACAACCGCCGGGCCCGTACCCATGTCCGGCGGGCCCGCCATCTGGTCGCGCTGTGCGGCGCGGCCCCGCTCAGCGACGGGCTGCTGTCCTTCCAGGACGAGGCCGAGGAGCCGGCCACGGCACCGGGGGCGCCGGTCGGCGACAACGGTCTGCTCACCGACTCCGAACGCCGGGTCGCCGCGCTCGCGGTCGGCGGGTACACCAACCGGGAGATCGCGGCGAAGCTGTTCATCACGCCGAGCACGGTCGAGCAGCACCTCACCCGCGTCTACCGCAAGCTGGGCGTGCGCTGCCGCAAGGACCTGCCGGTCGAACTGGCCACGAGCGTGTCCGAGGCGATCCTGGCGCAGGAAGCGTGACGGGGCGGGGCGGGCCCCCGTCGAAGGCCCGCCCCGCCCTGTGCCCTGCCGTCGCTCAGCCGAGCCGTGCGCTCGCCGCCTGCCGCCGGTACCACGGCAGCCCCGCGACCAGCCCGGCGCCGAAACCGGGTCCGGGCTCGATGCCCAGCCGCTCCCAGACACGATTGCTCTCGTAGTAGTGGTCGTCGGTGAGCAGTGCGTGCTGATGGTGCGTCAACTCCGGGAGCACCCGGGAGGACAGCTCCCAGTGCGCGGTTCGTGACAGGTCCGCCGAGGGGGTCGGCAGACCGAAGCCCTGACACAGCTTGGTGCCGACCGAACGCGCGGTCACCGGACGTGGATGGTTGACGTGGTAGACGGTGCCCCGGTCGGCCTCCGTCCATCCGCAGCGGGTGAACCCAGCGACGATCCGGGCGAGTTCCTGGACGCTGACGAGAGAACTGCGGCCCCGTCCGCCCTCCGCCCAGACCGGGACCTTGCGCAGCAGCCGCAGCAGCAGCGGTACGAACCAGCGGTCGCCGGGGCCGTAGACCAGGTTGGGCCGCAGGACGATCCCGCCCCGCTCGCGCACCGCCTCCTCGGCCCGCAGCCGGGACGCGCTGGCCGCCGACACCGGCGCCGGCGTCAGCCGGCCCTCCGGCACACCCCGGTGCGGGCCGGTGCCGTAGACCGAGGTGGTCGAGACGTACAGCAGCCGCGAGCGGCGGGCCGCCCGGGCCAGGGCCCGGGTGCCCTCGGCGTTCACGGCCTCGCACAGTGCCGGGTCCCGGCCGACGTAACTGGCCAGGTGGAGCACCGTGTCCACGCCCTCGGCGCAGTCGCGCAAGCTCTCGGGAACCGTGAGATCGCCGGGTATCCTCCGCGCACCCGCCGACGTCATCCACCCGGGAAGCTCGCGCCGCGACAGTATGTGCAAGTCGGCGGCCGGGGTTCCGGTGGGGGTCGGTCTCAGCAGCTCCCGTACGACGGCGCCGCCGATGAATCCCGTACCGCCCACGACGAGCACGGTCGGGCGTTTGCTCGTCGTCTCAGACAAGGATCTGCACCTCGCAGGTCGCGGCCGTGGCGCCACCCTGGTTGAAGCTGACCGAGACCGCGTGCGGGCCGCCGCCGGGGGCGGGGCGCGGGGTGGCGGTCACCAGGCAGGCGCTGTCGAACTCGACGTACTTCTGGTAGGCCGAGTCGCAGGCGACCATGAGTCCGTCGGGCGTGCCGAGGGCGGCGAGCGCGGACTGCCGGGCGGCCTCCATCACCACCATGCCGGGGACGTGGTCGACCGGGTGGTCGAAGAGCACCGGGTGGTCGCTGTCGTAGCGCAGGGTCCACACGCGGTCCACCTTGGTGACGCCGAGGACCACGTCGAAGTCCGAGGTGCGGCCCACGAGGCCGGGTATGACCGCGTCCGGCACCGGCAGTCCGGGCTCGTTGTCCGCGCGCTCGCCGCGCAGCCTGCGGTAGGCGGCCTCGGGCACGCACTGCGCGGAGATCGCGCCGGATCCCACCAGCTCGCCGTCCCGCAGGCAGTCGACCTGGAGGTCCATGGCTCCGATGGTCCGGCCGCGGCGCTTGATGTTGTGGCACCGGATGTCCAGCAGGATGTGCGCCGGGCGCTCGGTGAGCAGGGCGCCCTCGGCCTCGATGCGGTAGTCGAGGCTGCTGGAGAGGAACTTGTGGCCCATCGGCACGTCGTAGGCCTGGTGGGCGATCACCAGCAGCGCCTGGCGAATCGATTCGGCAAGCAGCATCGGGTCGTGCCAGCGGCCGGCGACCCGGCCGTAGTAGGAGTGGCTGCGCGGCCACTGGACGCCGACCCGGAAGTGGTCGTCACTGACGCGCTGGAGTCCCGTCGCGAGGACCTCGGACACGGCGGCACGGTGGACGATGGTGCGCGGAACGGACTGGAGGAAGAGCTCGGGGGCGTCGAACGACACGGAATCCGTCTGGTCAAGGAGCGGGGAAACGCGCATGATTTGCCTCCTGAGAACGTGTTTGAGCAGGACAAACGTCGAGCTGGACGTACTAGAGGCCCGATGGGGCGCCGCGGCGAAACAGTACCAGTTAGTTGGTTTTTTGTGGGGGGAGAAGGCAAACTGGTGAAGGTTCACGGAGAAGGGGTTGGTGGCATGGCCAGGCAGGAACGCGCGGAGGTCACTCGGGCGGCCATTCTCGACGGGGCGGCACGCGCCTTCGACGCGGAGGGATACCACGGGACGACACTCGGGGACATCGTCAAAGAGGCGGGGGTGACGAAGGGGGCCCTCTACTTCCACTTCGCGTCGAAGGAGGAGCTCGCCCAGGCCCTCATCGACGAACAGTTCTCCGTCCTGGATCCGACGACGGGAGACGAGAAGCCCGGGGTGCAGACCGTCATCGACACGCTGCACACCATGGCGCGGCAGCTGGTCGACGACGTCCGGGTGCGGGCCGGCATCCGGCTGGTCATCGACCGGAGCTCCAAGACGGGCATCGTCAGCGAGCCGTACACCCGGTGGATCGAGCTCTTCCGGGGCTGTCTGGTGCACGCCCAGGAGCGGGGGGACGTCAAGGCGGACGTCGACCCCGGCCGGGTGGCCCGGCTCATCGTCGGCTCCTGGACCGGACTCCAGCTCAGCTCCCAAGTGCTCACCGGCCGCGCGGACTTGAGCGAGGAGACCACCCTCATGTGGGAGCTGCTGCTGCCCAGCATCGTCCCCCCGCGCAGGCTGTCCCGCTTCCACCCGGAGGGCAGCGTCCGCACCGACCTGCGCGAACTGGTCGGCGTCGAGTAGGAGAGGGGCGGGGGCCACGCCGACCCCGGACTGCACACCGGGCCGGCCTCCGCAGGCGCGCCCGCACACCCTCGGCGTCGCGGGAAGCCACCCCGATCGCGAGCTGCCACCAGGGACGGCCTCCGCAGGCGCGCCCGCATATCCCCGGAGTCGCGGCCGGTGCCTGTCGCGGGGGCCCGCACCGACCGTGGGCTGCCGCCCGGACGGTCCCTGCCGACGCGCCCGCACGCGCCTGCCGACGGCCTACCTGTGGGTCATTCCGTTGCGGTCGTCACCGATTTGCAGGTGCGTCACCCGCACCGAAACCTGAACGGCCTCTGCGGGTGCGCCCCGGCATGCCGTCCCGGTTGACCCCGGCCCGCCCCGCGTTCGCGAAGTCCGGCGAGCCGCCCAGGCTGGTCGTCGATGAGCACGGCCACGACCTCGTACACACAGGGAGCGGGCAGCCTCCGGTCATCCTCACCTCACCGTGTCCGTCTCCGGTCGTCAGGTGGAGTCCGTCGTGGACTGGGCCCGCGCTGACCCGTGACCGCGGCGCACGCAGGCCCGGCGCTGTCGTCCGGGCGCCCCAGCACGTCACCCCACCTCGCTGTCGCTCAGAGGGGGAGGGCCCGTCCGGGGGCCCGGCAGGTGCCGTGCCGGATGTCACCCCACCTCGCAGGGTTCCGGTTCCCGGGTGCGCAGGGTGAGGGTCGGGTCCGCGGCTGCGAAGGCCGCGAGCAGGACGTCCCACAGGTCGGTGACCTGCTGAGCCGTCTCCGGGGTGTGGATCCCGCGCGCGATGAGCGACTCCACCGAGAACAGAGTCACCATGGCGACCACCCGCTCCGCCCCGCCGGGCACCTGCTCCCGCAGTTCCCCGTGCGCGGCCGCGTCCGCGAGCAGCCGCTCGACCGCGCCGTACCAGAGGCCGTAATGGTCGAACTCCGGTTCCCGGCCCGGCCATTCACGATGGAACCGCAAGGCCGTCCGCACCGTCGACTCGGTGTGCAGCAGCCGGTTGAGGCCGTGCGTGAGATCGATCAGTCGCTGCAGCGAGGACGTGCCGGTCAGGCAGGACGAGTCGATCAGGTCCTCCAGCAGTCCCCGCGAATGCTCCATGACCGCGTCGGCGACCTGCTTCTTGGACGCGAAGTGAAAATAGAACGCCCCCTTGGAGACGCCCGCCGTGCGCGTGATGTCGTCGAGGCTCGTCCCGCTGTACCCGTTCTCCTCGAACCGGTCGGCGGCGGCCGAGATGATCCGCCGCAGTGTGCGCTCCGCGCGCTCCTGCTTGACCATCCGAGTACTCCCTCGCTCCATGTCCCCCGTCTGCTTCTGGCCCCACGCCCACCATTGTAAAACCGGTCGACTGGTATGAACCCCCTGGGTGGCTCAACTCTATTTACTCCCGGTCGAGATCGGCCACACCGCCGCGCCACCGATTGTCCGGATGTTGTTCAGGATCCCGCCCCGACAGCCGTCCGAGCGGCCGCCCTGAGCGCCACCGCCGCGTCCGCCACCAGCGCCGGGTCCACCGCGGTCGCCGCCGTGATCAGCCGTTTTCCCTGGGCGAGATCGCGCGGCCGGTCCACCGTCAGCACCGCCGTCACCCGATCCCCGCGCAACCAGCACACACTCCACCCGCCGTCCCCGTCCGGCACCCCGCGCCGCACCACCG
>NZ_RSAJ01000534.1 GCF_003933965.1 Streptomyces sp. RP5T | reverse complement strand
GTGCCGGGCCCCGCCGCCTCCACCCCGAAGGCAGTTACGGCCCCGGCGGCTCCGCAGCTCCAGCTCATCCCGGCTTCGGCCGCCGGTGCGCTCGACGCTGCCGAGGAAGCCGTGGACCTCCTGCTGGAGTCGGGCCGCGCCCCCGGTGAAGTGCTGGTGATCACCACCGGCGAACAGCATCCGTGGGCCGCCCATGAGCTGTCCTTCGGCGAAGCCGCCTACTGGTCCCAGCACGACGCCGGCGACGACGTGTTCTACGCGGACGCCTCCGCGGCCGCGCGTGCCGCGTCCCGTCCGGTGGTCGTGGTCGCCGTCAACGGCGGGTCCGCCGCGGCTGTCACCGAGGCCCTGCCGCTGGCCCACTCCCGGGCCGGTGCCCTGTTGATCGTCTGCGGGGACCCGCAGCAGATCAACTCGGTACTGGGCGTCGGCGTTTGAGCCTGATTCGGTAGTCCCTCGGGACACCGTGGGTGAGGAGAGGTGCCGCTTGAGCGGCACCTGCACGGCGGGCCCTTCGGTATGCCCGCGTCTGAGCGGGCGTCAGGCTCGGATTTCACGCCGTGCCGGTTCCCGGAAACATGTGCGCGCCGCCAGGACTGCGAGAGCCATGTGCCACCACGTCGGAGGCCGTACGTCACGGACGTACGGCCGAACAACGGTGACCGGACGGGTCGGGCTCAGCGAGCCGCCGCGCGGCGCAGCACCTCCGAGGCTGCACCGCCGGTGCGCGGCAGCAGAGGCGGGGACTCGGACGTGGCGAAGGGTTCCGGGGCGGAGTCCGCATTCGGACGACGGCCGCCGCGTCCCTCACCGAGCACCTGCCACCCGTCGCGCGTCAGCGTGATGTACGCCCCGCAGCGCAGCCCGTGCAGGGTGCAGGCGTCACGCAGGCCCCACATCCACGCGCCGTCCTCCTCTGTCCAACGCGCATCGCCCTCACGGCAGTAGAGCAGCACGGCGGTGCGCACGGGGGTGCGGCGCCGCAGGTCGTGCGGGATCACCCGGCGCAGTTGGGCCAGCAGCGTGTTCCGGAACATCCAGCCGTCGGCCGGTGCCGGCCGGCGCGTGAACGAGGCGCTCGCCCGCAGCCGTTCGTCCGGATCGAGGACCGCCACGATCGCGGTCGCCGGTTTGGGACGGTGCCGTGAGTGCAGCCCGCTGACGACCTCGCGCGGGTTGCGCAGCAGCGGGATGCCGGCCTCGGCCCACTCGGCGGGTTCGAGCAGACGGGCCAGAGGGTTGGCGGATGCGGCGGACAGGTCGGCTGACGACGTGGACGCCGCGGAGGACGGAGCGAATCCGAAGGTCACGGTCCTCCCTTCGGCTACGCGCCCATACGGCGGGCGGGGTCGGATTCGGGGGAGCGCGCACCGCAGCAGGGCCCTACCGGTCGACGGGCGAGGCCGTGCGGGGAGCGGACCTCAATTGTTCCTGTCGAACTTGGTTGCGGCAACGAGCAATTGGGGTCGCCGACCCGAATCGGACGGTTCGTGGCTTATATCCCTACCCAGTGTTTTACCGGGCGACCCCTGGGACCCCCGGGCCCGGCAACTCCGGGCCCACATCGGTGCGCAGGCGTGGAAGCGGCGTCGCTTCCGGTGCCTGCTCAGCCACGTACCGCCAGCACCAGAGGCAACACCCCCTGGGCACCTGACCGCAACAGCAGCCGGGCGGCGACCGCGAGGGTCCAACCGGTCTCGGTCATGTCGTCGACGAGCAGCACGGGACCCGCGGCTGTCTGCAGCGCCTCCCGCAGCGGCGGAGGCACGACGAGCGCCCCGTGCAGGGCCCGCAGTCGCTGCGCGCTGTTGGAGCGGGGCAGGGAGAGGTCGGCGGAGTCGTCCGTGTACGCGAGGGACCCCAGGAGCGGGAGGCGGCCGACGGCGGAGATCCGGCTTCCCAGTGAGTGGACCAACTGGGGCCGGCTGCGCGAGGGAACGGTGACCACTCCGACCGGGCGGGCCGGCGCCTCCGGAGCTCCGGAGGCCCAGCCGTCGGGCGACTTGGCCCAGTCGGCCAACACGGTCACGACGGCGTTCGCCACGTCGTCGGGAGCGGGGCCGTCCGGTGTCTGCGGTGCGAGCAGCGGCCGGAGACGGTTGCCCCAGCCGATGTCCGACAGCCGCCCGAGAGCACGGCCCGGCAAAGCCTGCTCGCCGGGCGGAATACGACCCTTCAGGTCGACGCCGATGGCCGGAAGGCCCGTCGGCCACATGCGGCGGGGCTCCACTACGACACCGGCGCGGGAGAGCGAGCCGCCCGCGGTGTCCAGGGCGGCGGGGGAGATGTCGGCGGTGAAACGGGGACCGGCGCAGTTGTCGCAGCGGCCGCAGGGAGCCGCCTGCTCGTCGTCCAGCTGCCGCCGCAGGAACTCCATGCGGCAACCCGTGGAGGTGGCGTAGTCGCGCATGGCCTGCTGTTCGGTGGCGCGCTGCTTGGCCACCCAGGCGTAGCGCTCGCTGTCGTACGACCAGGGCTTCCCGGTGGAGATCCAGCCGCCCTTGACCCGGTGGACCGCGCCGTCCACGTCCAGCACCTTGAGCATGATCTCCAGACGGGTGCGGTTGAGCTCCACCAACGGTTCGAGCGCGGGCAGCGACAGCGGACGGTCGGCCCGGGCGAGGGCGTCCAGAGTGCGTCGTACGGCCTCTTCGGGAGGGAACGCGACGGAGGCGAAGTAGGACCAGATCGCCTCGTCCTCACGCCCGGGCAGGAGCAGCACCTCGGCGTGCTCCACGCCGCGTCCGGCGCGGCCGACCTGCTGGTAGTAGGAGATGGGGGAGGACGGCGAGCCGACGTGGACGACGAAGCCGAGGTCGGGCTTGTCGAACCCCATGCCGAGCGCGGAGGTGGCCACCAGCGCCTTGACCTTGTTCGCGAGGAGGGCTTCCTCGGCCTGCTGGCGCTCGGCGTTCTCCGTCTTTCCCGTGTACGAGGCGACGGTGTGTCCGCACTCCCGCAGGAAGGCGGTGATCTCCTCGGCGGCGGCCACCGTCAGCGTGTAGATGATGCCGGAGCCCGGCAGATCGTCCAGATGATCGGCGAGCCACGCCAGCCGGTGCGCGGCGTCGGGCAGTTGGAGCACGCCGAGGCTCAGGCTCTCGCGGTCGAGCGGACCGCGCAGGACCAGGGCGTCCGATCCGGTGCCGGTGCCCAGCTGTTCCGCCACGTCGGCCGTGACCCGGGCGTTGGCCGTGGCAGTCGTGGCCAGCACCGGCACCCCGGACGGGAGGTCGGTGAGCATGGTGCGCAGCCGGCGGTAGTCGGGGCGGAAGTCGTGGCCCCAGTCGGAGATGCAGTGCGCCTCGTCGACGACGAGGAGGCCGGTGGCGGCGGACAGCTCGGGCAGGACGTTGTCACGGAAGTCCGGGTTGTTGAGCCGCTCGGGGCTCACCAGCAGCACGTCCACGGTGCCCGCGGCGACCTCGGCTCGGATGGTCTCCCACTCCTCGGGGTTCGAGGAGTTGATGGTGCGGGCGTGAATTCCGGCTCGGGCGGCGGCCTCGACCTGGTTGCGCATGAGCGCGAGCAGCGGAGAGACGATCACGGTCGGTCCGGCGCCGCGCTCGCGCAGCAGGGCCGTCGCGACGAAGTACACCGCTGACTTGCCCCACCCCGTGCGCTGGACGACCAGGGCCCGGCGCTTGTCGGCGACCAGTGCCTCGATCGCCCGCCACTGGTCCTCGCGCAGCCGCGCCGATCCGGTGCTGTCCCCGACGAGCCGGACGAGGATCCCGTCGGCAGCCTCGCGCAACTCCGTCTTGCTCGTGTGCGTCATGCCCCCATACAACAGGACGCCTCCGACATCGGGCCTGCGCGGTGGACCGGCTGTGGACGAGTGGACTGGGCTTGTCGTGGCCCTGATCGGACTTATCCACAGGCTCAAACGGAACATGAAGATCCGCGAGATCGTCTGCGCATGACGAATCACAGCGAAACCAGTGGACCCGCCGCAAACAGCAACAACCACGGGCGGAACGGTGACGGGTGCACTGACGGCGGGCAGAACGGCGCCCGCCCAGTCAGCGACGGGCGGGAAGGTGAGAGGCGGGAAGGCGACGGTCGGAACAACGACGGACGCGACAACGACGGCTCGGGGATGGGCAACCGCGTCGGATTCGACGCGCATGGCGCCGAGCACCAGGTCACCCTGCGGACTCCCGGGGAACTGGCGGACGCCCTGCCCTACCTGCTCGGGTACCGGCCCGAGGACAGCATCGTCCTGGTCGCCCTGCACGACAGGGGCGGCCGCGGGCGGTTCGGAGGGCGCGCCCGGCTGGGCATTCCGGCGAACAAGGACGACTGGCCGGCCGTGGCCCGGCAGCTCGCCCACGGACTGATCACCGGCAGCGAGCGCAGGGGCGGCCGCCCGGAGCAGATGGTCGCCTACCTCTGCCAGGAACCCGGAGCCGGTGAGACAGGCAGGGAGATCACGGAGCGGCTCGCCCCACTCGCCGGGCTCCTGCGCACGGAGTGCGGCCGGCTCGACGTTCCGGTGATCGAGGCGCTGTGCATCTCCGACGGCCGCTACTGGTCGTACTGCTGTCCCAGCGAGGCATGCTGCCCTGCGGAGGGCCTTCCGATGGGTCTGCCCGGCACATCGGTGCTCGCCGCCGCGGCCACGTACGCCGGGCTGCAGGTACGCGGCACACTGCGCGAGCTGCGGGCCAGGCTGCAGCCCTGGGAGACGGCGGCCGCGCTGGAGCAGGAGATCGCACTGGACACCGCAGGCATGGCCCTGGTCCCCAAGATGCTCGAACAGGCGAGTCGGGCGGACGTTGCCGAGGAGACACTGCGCCTGGCCCGGCGCACCATGGCACGCTTCGCCGAGGCGGCGCCCGTAACGGGCTCGCTCCAGGCCGACCTGCGTGACGACGAACTGCTGGGGCACGACGACGCGGCGCACCTCATTCTCGGGCTGCAGGACCGCACGACCCGGGACCGCGCGGCCGAGTGGATGGAGGCGGAGGAGGCCGGACCGGCCCTGCGTCTGTGGCGCGCTCTGGCTCGCCGGTGCGTGGGACCCTACGGCGAGCATGCGGCGGCGCCGCTCACCCTCGCCGGCTGGGTCGCCTGGTCCGCGGGGGACGAGATCGAGGCCAGGGAGGCTCTGGCCATGGCCCTGGGCGCGGATCCCAGTTACCTCTTCGCCCGGCTGCTGCACCAGGCATGCAACGAGGGCCTCGATCCGGAATCCATCCGCCGCTGCCTGCGGGCGGAACGACAGGGGCGCGAGGGGCGTGAGGATCGCGATGCTCGCGCGCAGTCGGAAGCCGTGCAGTCCGCCGACGCGGAGACGGCCACCGAGGACAAGGCGAGGTCGAACTCGTCGGCCTCTGGCTCTGGCGCTGACGGGAACCCGCCGACGTCCCCGCCTCGTGCCGACCGGAGCACGGAGTCGGTCGGCATTCTTGAGGACGCTCCGGCTCAGTGTTCCTCGCTTGGTGAGGGCGCGCTGCCCCGGTGTTCCCCAGTTGCTGACGGGGCTGTGCCCACCCCATCGCCCACCACGGCCTCAGCCACCCGCCGACGCAAGCGGACCCGTCCCAGCGCTCGCGTCGGTACGCGTCCCCATCCGGTACTGGCGGACGGGCGACAGCCTGACGCCGAGGAGTCCCGCCCACGCTCCAGGTCGGCGCGTGGTACGCGTCCCGGTGCCGTCCGCCGCATCCCGGGCCCGGGCA
>NZ_RSAJ01000533.1 GCF_003933965.1 Streptomyces sp. RP5T | reverse complement strand
GCCCGGGGGAGCGGTGGGGGTCGGGTCATGCCTCCACCGTGGCGGCATCGCGGGGCAAAACCCATCGGGCGCGATACCCATCTGTGGCGCGGCCCGGCACCCACCGCCGGGTGGGCAGGCCGGCCGAGGGAAATGGGCATTGGAGCCCATCGACGGCACGGCATCGGGCGGGCAACCTGGACAGCAGGCCGGTCGGGGACCAGTCGACGCAGCTCATGCCCGGGATGCGAGGTGGCCGACAGGAGAGGCAGAGCCATGTCTCACGAAGGGTGGAGGCAGAGCCGTGTCTCATGAGGAAAGGCGTCGTCCCGATGTCCCTGTTCTGGCGGATCTTCGCGCTCAACGCGCTCGTGCTGGCAACCGCCACCGCGCTGCTGCTGTGGGCGCCGGTGACCGTCTCCGTGCCGGTGGTGCTGACCGAGGCGGTCATTCTCGTGGCCGGCCTGGTGGTCATGCTCGTCGCCAACGCGGCCCTGCTGCGCATCGGCCTGGCCCCGCTGGACCGGCTCACGCGCCTGATGGCCACCGTCGATCTGCTGCGCCCCGGGCAGCGCCTGCCGGAAGGCGGCCGCGGTGAGACCGCCGAACTGATCCGCACGTTCAACGCCATGCTCGAACGCCTTGAGCACGAGCGGGCCTCCAGCAGTGCCCGCGCCCTGTTCGCGCAGGAGGCCGAGCGCCGTCGTATCGCCCAGGAACTGCACGACGAGGTGGGCCAGAGCATGACAGCGATCCTGCTGGCCCTGGAACGGGCCGCCGACGAGGCGCAGGAGCCCCTGCGCGGCGAACTGCGCCAGGCGCAGGAGATCACCCGGGGAAGCCTGGACGAAGTACGGCGTCTCGTACGACGGCTGCGGCCCGGTGTGCTCGAGGACCTCGGCCTGGTCAGCGCCCTGACCTCGCTGACCAGCGACTTCGCCACCCATGTGGGGCTGCGTGTGGTGCGCCGCTTCGAGGCCGGCCTGCCCGTGCTGGATCAGCAGACGGAGCTGGTGCTGTACCGCGTCGCCCAGGAGGCTCTGACCAACGCGGCCCGTCATGCCGAGGCGAGCCGGGTCGAGGTGGGCCTGCACCACACCGAGGAGGCGGTGGTGCTGTCCGTGGCCGACGACGGCCGCGGCACCGGAGCCGCCCCGGAAGGGGCCGGGATGCGCGGAATGCGTGAGCGGGCCCTGCTGATCGGGGCCACCCTTGATGTCATCTCGCAGCCGCAGGCCGGTACGACCCTCCGGCTGACCGTGCCCCTCCCCAGGAAGCAGCCATGACCACGCCCCACCCCTCCGTGATCCGCATCCTCCTCGCCGACGATCATGCGTTGGTACGTCGCGGAGTGCGGCTCATCCTCGACCGGGAGCCGGATCTCGAGGTCGTCGCCGAGGCCGGGGACGGCGCGGAGGCCGTCGAGCTGGTCCGTACCCACGACATCGACCTGGCGGTGATGGACATCGCCATGCCCCGGATGACCGGTCTTCAGGCCACCCGGGAGCTCCTCGCGCTGAAGCCGGGAGTACGGGTGCTGATGCTGACGATGCACGACAACGAGCAGTACTTCTTCCAGGCGTTGAAGGCCGGTGCCGGCGGATACGTGCTGAAGTCCGTGGCCGACCGCGACCTGGTGGCGGCGTGCAGGGCCGCCATGCGGGACGAACCGTTCCTGTACCCGGGCGCGGTCACGGCGCTGATCCGCAATTACCTCGACCGGGTCCGCCACGGCGAGGAGCCGCCCGAGCAGGTGCTCACCGCGCGCGAGGAGGAGGTCCTCAAGCTCGTGGCCGAGGGGCACTCCTCCAAGGAGATCGCCGAGATGCTGTTCATCAGCATCAAGACCGTCCATCGCCACCGGGAGAACCTCCTGCACAAGCTCGGCCTGCGGGACCGGCTGGAACTCACGCGCTACGCGATCCGCGCCGGCCTCATCGAGGCCTGAGCGGACCGGCCGCCACAGACAGAGGAGAGGGAGGGGGGAGGGGAGATGGCCGGTTCCGTGGACGCCCGTGTGCGCGTACGACGGTCTCGGACGGCAGCGGTGTGGGCCGTCCTGCTCACTGTCGTCCTTGCCCTGCCCGGTTCATCTGTCCTCAGTGGCGAGCGCTTCCTCGCAGGCGGTGGCCCGGTGCTCGCGGCGGTGGCACAGCACGGGGAGCCTCACCAGAACAGCGGGGCCAGCGGGGACGGGGCGGACAGCGGGCACCGGGCGGACGGCGTGGATCCGGGCGTTGGCGCGGTCGTGGTGCGCAGCCACGGGGACGCCGCCGCTGAGCGGCACGCACCCTTCGCCTCCGTCCAGGATTCCCCGCCGGCCGCGCGTACCGGCCTGGGCCCCGAGCAGCCCCCGCTCGCGACGGGCGGGCCGCCGGTGTCGGACCTCCCGGCACACCGCCACGGAATCCGAGCACCACCTGAAGCCTCCGGCATCTGACTGACCCCTCTCCCTGTCGTTCCTTTCACTTCGTTGTTCCTTTCTCTTCCCGGCCGCAGCCACCGTGGCGGCCGCGGTGTGCCTGCCGGAGGCCCGTTGTGACCCGATCCGCGCGTATCAGAGGGCTGATCGCCCTCGCTGCCGTCGCGCTGTCCCTGTACGTCGCCCTCACCGTGCCCGTCCACCTCGGACTCGATCTGCGGGGCGGCACCCAGATCGTGCTGGAAACCCGCCCCACCACCGACACCGGAACCGCACCCGATGACGACAGCGACAGCGAGGCGACGGACCGCACGGTGGAGGTGCTGCGCGGCCGTATCGACGCGCTCGGCGTCGCCGAACCCACCATCGCGCGGTCCGGCAGCGACCGGATCGTCGTCGAACTGCCCGGCGTGCAGGACCCCAGGAAGGCAGCCGACGTGCTGGGCCGCACCGCCCAGCTCACCTTCCACGAGGTTCTCGGCACCGCGTCCGGTGCCGACGACCTGTCCGCCCCGCTGCCCAAACGGCCCCGGGAGCAGGTGCTTCCCGACGAGTCCGGCCGGCACCTGCGTCTGGGGGCGGCCGCACTGACCGGCAAGGACGTCGAGAAGGCCGCTGCCCTCTTCGACCAGCAGGGCGGCGGCTGGCACGTCGCCGTCGACTTCGAGAAGACGGGGGAGAGGGGCTGGGCCCGCCTGACCGGTGAGGCAGCCTGCCACGCGGCCGGTGACCCGGCCCGCCGGGTCGCCATCGTCCTCGACGACAAAGTCATCTCCTCGCCCCAGGTCGACCCGTCCGTGGCCTGCGGATCCGGGATCGCCGGCGGCTCCACCCGGATCACCGGAAGCTTCGGCGACAGCGAGGCCAAGGAACTGGCGCTGCTCATCAACGGCGGGGCGCTGCCGGTGCCGGTCGAGACCGTCGAGCAACGCACGGTCGGCCCCACCCTGGGCGCCGAAGCCATCACCGCCAGCGCCTGGGCCGCCGTCCTCGGCACGACGGTGACCGGACTGTTCATCATCGCCGTCTACCGCATCCTGGGTGCCCTCGCCGCCGTGGCACTGTTCTGCTACGGCCTCGTCTCCTACGCGGCTCTCGCGGCCCTCGGCGCCACTCTCACCCTGCCCGGTCTCGCCGGTTTCGTGCTGGCCATCGGCATGGCGGTCGACGCCAACGTGCTCGTCTTCGAACGTGCCCGGGAGGAGTACGCCGTGCGGGACCGGCCCACTGCGCGATCGGCTCTTGCCGCCGGATTCCGCGGGGCCTTCAGTGCCGTGGCCGACTCCAACATCACCACGTTGATCGCCGCCGGACTGCTGTTCTTCCTCGCCTCCGGACCCGTGCGGGGATTCGGCGTGACGCTGGGCATCGGCGTGCTGGCCTCCATGCTGAGCGCTCTGGTCATCACCCGGGCTCTGGCCGACCTTGCCGTCGCCCGGCCCGCTCTGCGCCGCCGCCCCCGACTGACCGGCATCGCCCACACCGGGGTCGTGCGCGAGCGTCTCAGCCGGACCAGCCCGAACCTGATGCGCCAGCCGCGCCGCTGGCTTGCCGCCTCGGCCGCCGTCCTGGTCCTGGCCGCCTCCGGTATCGCCGTACGCGGCCTCGACCTCGGCGTCGAGTTCACCGGCGGCCGCCTCATCGCCTACAGCACGACCACCCCCGTCGACGCCGACCGGGCGCGTAGCGCACTCGCCGACGCCGGTTTCCCCCGGGCCGTCGTCCAGACCTCCGGGGATAGCCAACTCACTGTACGCACCGCCCACTTGACCAACACCCAAGCGGCGGAAGTCACCGCCACGGTCACCGACGTGGCACCCGGAGCGCAGAAGGTCCGCGACGAATCGATCGGACCCAGCCTCGGCAAGGAACTGCGCCAGGGCGCCCTCATCGCCCTCGCCGTGGCCCTCGCTGCCCAACTCGTCTATCTCACGGCACGTTTCCGCTGGCTGCTGGGCACTTCCGCGGTCGCCGCCCTCGCACACGACGTCGTGATCCTCGTGGGCGTCTTCGCCTGGCTCGGCAAGCCCGTCGACGGCGTTTTCCTGGCCGCGCTGCTGACCGTCATCGGCTACTCGGTCAACGACTCCGTCGTCGTCTTCGACCGGATCAGGGAACTGACCCGCAGCACCAAGGGAAAGCCCTTCGCCGGCATCGCCAACCAGGCTCTCCTCCAGACCCTGCCCCGCACCGTGAACACCGGTATGGGCGCCGCGTTCATCCTCACCGCACTGGCCGTGCTCGGCGGCGACTCCCTGACCGACTTCGCCCTCGCCCTGCTCATCGGGTGCACGGTGGGGACGTACTCCTCGATGTTCACGGCCACACCCCTGGCCATCGAACTGGACAAACGCCGTACGTAGCGGGGCGGGGCTGGCGAATCTCAGGCAAGCTCGCAGCCTGGCCCGCAGCCGCAATCCGTGGTGGGCAGGGCCCGCTGGATCCGCCGGTGAGCGGCGCCCACCGAACCGCGACTTCCTGCGAGGGAGCATGTCTACGCTGGCGGTGTGACGTTGGTGTGGGTGACGGGCAACTCCGGGACTGGCAAATCCACGGTCTGCGGGGTGTTGCGAGAACGTGGTTACGTCGCGCTCGACGGCGACGAGGACGGCTTCTGCCGCTGGATCGACCGAGCCAACGGCGAGGAAGTGACGGATCCTCCGTATCCGGTTCCCGGGGGCTGGCTCGATCGACACGGGTGGGCGATCGTCCGCGAGCGCGTTGAGGACCTCGTCGAGGAGTCTCGTTTCCGCATCACGTTCTTGTGCGGGTCAGCGGAGAACGAGGCAGACGTCCGCGATCTTTTCGACCTCGTCGTGTGCCTGGTGATCGACGAGGCCACTCTCCGCCATCGGCTCGCGACCCGTACCACCAACGCTTTCGGTCAACATCCCGAAGAGCTCGCAGCGGCTCTGAAGTGGAATCCTCGGATGCGAGCGATCTACGAGAGCCATGGCGCGACGATCATCGACGCGTCCAAGCCGGTGACCGAGGTGGTGGACAGCCTGATCGACGCAGTGCGGGAGCTGAGAGACGGTGCGTAAGTACCTGTCTGTTCCACCCTTCAGGCTGGGTCTCGACCAGGATGCCGGCCGGGGCGGGCGCGAGGTCGACCAGGAGCCCGCACAGAACGCGGGCTCCTGGGACATGGGAGATCCGCACCCGGCCCCGGCCGTCGGTGAATCGATCACTCCGCCGTTGGACGCGGCGAGACCGTGCTGCCGGCCGGGGGAGTGAGGGCGACCTGTGGTTGGCCCGCGGCAGGGGGCGGCGGGGTGAGGTCATGGG
>NZ_RSAJ01000532.1 GCF_003933965.1 Streptomyces sp. RP5T | reverse complement strand
CCGCTCCCCCGCCCCGCTCAGTTCCGGTGGCGCAGCCCGGCGGTCACCGCGGCGCCCAGCCCGCCGGCCGCTGCGGCCACGAGCATGCGTCCGCGGTTGCGGGACAGCCAGTCCTGCGGGCTGGAGGACACGGCCTCCTCGTCGAAGCGGCCGTGCGCCCCGAAGTCCCGTCCGTGCGGCCCGTCCACGGGCGCCCACAGGTTCCCGGGACCGCCGTGCTCGCCCTCTTCCTGCTGAGCCTCGATGTTGGTGCGGGCGAGGTAGCGGTCCAGCGCCCCGGGCGCGACCGCGTTGGCGAGAAGCGTGGCCACGGTGGACCCGCCGACCCAGTACTCCCGCCGTCGTGCGTGGGAGGCGGCGTGCACGACCGCGCGCGCGGCGATCTCCGGCTGGTACACCGGCGCCACCGGCCGGGCCTTCCCGGGCATCTTGTTCAACACCCATTCGAACTGGGGCGTGTTGAGACCCGGCATCTGGACCATGGTGGTGCGGACACCGCTGCCCGAGTGGAGCAGCTCGCAGCGCAGGGACTCGTTGAACCCCTGGATGGCGTGCTTGGCCCCGCAGTACGCGGACTGCAGGGGGATGCCCCGGTAGGCCAGCGCCGACCCCACCTGCACGATGGTGCCGCGGTCGCGCGGCAGCATGTGGCGCAGCGCCGCCCGGGTGCCGAACACATAGCCCAGGTACGTCACTTCGGTCACCCGCCGGAACTCGTCCGGGGTGATCTCCGTGAAGGGTGCGAAGACGCCGGTGAAGGCGTTGTTGACCCAGACGTCGATGTGTCCGTAGGCGTCGACGACCTTCTGGGCGGCGTCGTCGACCGCCTTGGCGTCGGCCATGTCGACGCTCACGACCAGCGCCTCACCGCCCGCCCGCTGTACGTCGTCGGCGGCGGCCGCGAGACCCTCGCGGCCCCGGGCCAGCAGGGCGACGCGGGCCGCCCGCTCGGCGAAGGCCCGGGCCGTGGCCCGTCCCACGCCGCCGCTGGCGCCGGTCACCACGACGACTTTGCCGTCCTTCACGCGTGTTTCCTTCCCTGCGTCGCGCGCCACGGGTCAGGCCCGGTGGTGCGGCTGCTCGGGGTCGATGCCGTCCTGTCCCGGGGCCACGCCCGGTTCCGGGGTGCCCGGGACTTCCGGGGCGACCGGCGGCTTGGGCGGGTACGGCGTGCCGAGCCCGCTCCCGCTGGGCGGCGCGGCCACCGGTGCCGCTCCCCCGGCGGCGCGGTCCGCGGCGGCCGGCGTCGCTGCCTCCGGCCCGGCGGCCGGCCGGGCCGCGGACGGGCGGGCCGCACCGCGCAGGGCGTAGGCCACGGCCCCCAGGATCACGGCGGTGATCAGCGCGGCGGCCCAGTCGGGCAGCCCGAGGGCGAGGGCGAGGCCCACGGCGAGTGCCAGGGCCGCTCCCGCGTACAGCGCGACGGCGCCGGACGCGGCGTACAGCATGGCCGTACGGCGCTGCTTGCGCGTCTGCTCGCGCAGCTCGTCGCGTACGGTCTCGCGTGCCACCTGCGCCAGCTCGTCGACCAGCTGCCTGTCCAGATGCTCCAGGTGATCCAAGCGCTCCATGGCCGCCGGGTACCCGCACAGGCGTGCGCATAACGCCGGGCGGCCTGTGCGCCGGGGGCGGCCGGCTCGGGAGGATCGCGTGAAACGATCTCCACGGTCCGGCCGCCGCAATTAGGCTCGTCCGCATGGACATTCTGGGAACCACGCTGCGTGTCTGTGTCGACGATCTGGAGGCCGCGGTCGTCTTCTACGAACGGCTGGCGGGCGCCAAGGCCCTCCGTTTCGAGCGCGGCGGAGTCCAGGTGGCGGCGGTGGGCTGCTTCCTGCTGATGAGCGGCCCCGAGGCCGAGCTGGAGGTGCTGCGCAAGGTCGCGGCGACCATCGCGGTGAAGGACGTCGACGAGGCCCACCAGCTCCTCAGCGAGCTCGGCGCCCGGGTCATCGCGGGCCCGGTGCCCACGCCGGTGGGCCGCAACCTGATCGCGATGCACCCGGACGGCGTGGTCTACGAGTACGTGGACCGCAACGTCACCTAGCGGGACCGGCTCCTACCCCGGCGCCCGCATCCGGAAGTCGTGGTGCGGCGGGAGTGGTTCGTCGCTGATCCGGCTCCACAGGTCGCCGATCGCCTCGGCGCCCTCCCGCAGGTCGGCGACCTCGAAGCCCTCCTCGAAGACGGCCCGGGCCGCCTCGGGCCGTTCCTCGGCGAGCAGCAGTCCGGCCTCGATCAGCCGGAACCTGCCGCGTGCCCGGATCTCCGGGTACAGCCGCTCCCACACGGAACGGGCCTCGGCGGTACGGCCCGCCGCGAGCAGCGCCTCCAGCGTCTCGCGCGCGAGCGCCGCGGTGGCCGCCGTCCACGACTCGCCGTCGTCGCGCCGCTCCTGGCACAGGTCGTCGAAGGCCTCGGCGTACCGCGCGGCGGCCCGCTCCCGGTTGCCGCTTACCCGGTCGGCGACGGCGAGGCAGCGCAGCAACGGCCAGCGGGACGGCGCCAGTTCGAGCCCCCGCTCCCAGCTGCGCACAGCCTGTGCCCGGTCCCCGGCGTGCCACTGCGCGACGCCCAGGTGGTACTCGGTGAGCGGGGTGGCGGGCGCGGTCTCCAGCATGTCCCGCCAGTGCGCGGCGACCAGTGTCTCGCCGGGCGGCCGCACCCGCCGCGGTTCGGGCAGGGACCCGGTGCGCAGCAGCTCCAGCCAGGGCGCCTGCGCCGTGCCGAGCGCGCTCTCCGCGAAGGGTGTCCCGGGCAGCTTCAGGTCGGCCCGCAGCACTTCGAGGGCGCCCCAGCCCGAGCCGGCGGCCAGCATCTCCTCGGGTTCGGTGTCGGCGTACGGCCTCCAGGCGGCGCAGGCCTCGTCGACGGCGGCCCGGGGCAGTACGGCCTCCAGGCGCGCCCGTACCTCGGCCGTCACCGGTGCCGACGCCAGGGGCCCGTACGCCTCCAGCCACGCCAGCTCGCTCTCGGCCTCCAGCCGTACGTGCTCCAGCTGGGTGCGGGCGAGTCCGGCCTGGATCTCGCAGTAGCCTCCGGTGCCGGGTTCGGTGAGCCATTCCTGCCAGCGCCGGCCCCCGCTGCCGGTGCCCCACACGAACAGCTTGCGGCCGCGCAGGAGGTCGGTGGAGGTCTGCACGAGACCGTGTCCGTCCCCGGGGTCGAGGGCGGCGATCCAGCGGCGCCGGCCGTCGGGCACGTCGTAGAAGTAGTCGGCGGCGTACGGGCTGTCGAAGGGGTCCGGTGGGAGGGGCACCCGGCGCAGGTGGTGCTCGTGGCCGAACTGCCAGGCCTCCTCGGCCGGGGCGAGCACCCTGCGGCCCTCGGGCACGGCGGTGTTCGACCACCAGTAGGCCGGCACCGGCCGCTCGTGCGGATTGCGGATCCGCACCCCGGCGTACAGGAAGTCCGAGCCGTCCGGCAGCCACAGGTCCACCTGGAAGGGCAGGTCGCGCAGGCGCTCCCACTCCCACAGGCGGAGCATCTGCCCGCCGTCGGGGGCCGGTACGCGGGCGGCGTGCAGGGGGGCCGCGGACAGGGTGGTGTGGCCGGTGGCGCCGATGTTCCACTCGATGCCGCCGGAGAACCAGGCGCCGTTCAGGGCGAAGTTCGCGGGCTGGAACACCGGGTTGCGGTACAGGAGTTCACGCCCGGTGGGCTTGTGGAGGAGGGAGGCTACGCGGCCGCCCAGTCCGGGGAGCACGGTCGCCCTGAGCCGGTCGTTCTCGATCACGATCGTCTCGAACGCGCGGGCCGTGCGCGCTCTGCCGTAGCCGTCCCGGACCCGGACCGGCAGCAGGCTGGTGAGCTGCCCGTACCCGGCCTGCCGGGCCATGTCCCTGGGCAGGTCGTCCCGCTCCCGTACGTCGACGCGGTGGACCTCGTGCGGCAGCCGCAGCGGCGGCAGCGGGTTGTCGGGGCCCAGCGGTGCGGCGGGCAGGGTGAGTACGTCTCGCCGGATCGTCGTCACGATCACCATGGAAACCGCTCGGCGGTGAGTCGGCCAGGGGAGCTGCCGGTCAGGATTGCGCAAAGGCGTCCACGACGATGTCGGTGAGCAGCGCGCCCGCCGTGCCCTCGGGGTCCAGATCGGGGTCGTAGATGGTGATGTTGAGGCCGACACAGGAGGGGGAGGCGAGCAACGGCCCCAGCAGCGCGACGAGATCGGCGGGCAGGAGGCCGTCCGGGTCGGGGCTGTCGACGGCGGGCATGACGGACGGGTCGAGGCAGTCGGCGTCCAGGTGCACCCAGTAGCCGTCGATCTCCGGGATCTCGAAGGCCTGCGCGGTGGCCCGGGCTAGGGCCTCGGCGCCCCACTCCCGGAGGTCGCCGACGGTCACCACCGGGATCCTGAGTCCGGCGAGTTCGGCCCGCTCCTCCTCGAACACGTCACGGATCCCGAAGAACCGCACGTCCTCGTCGCGCAGATAGGGCCTCAGCCCCTCCAGGTCGGTCAGGTCCCGCTGTCCGCGCCCGGTGGCCAGCGCTACCTCCTCGCCGCCCGCCGCGCCGATCCGGCCGGAGTTGCCGGGGTGCCGGAAGTCCGGCGAAGCTCCCCCACTGCCTCAAGGGCGTGGGAGGTACCCCCAATCGCGGCCAGGCCGTAGCGGCCGATGCGACGCAGGGCGAGGGAGGCACCGAGCTGGATGGAGCAGTCGCCGCCGAGCACGACGGGGAAGTCCCCGGCGCGGACGTGGCGCTCGACACGGTCGGCCAGTCCGACGGTGTACGAGGCGATCGCGGCGGCGTTGAAGACGCCGTCGCCTTCCTGCCAGTCCCCGCGGTCGTAGCGCGGCGGCACCACCACCCCGCCTTCCAAGGCGTGCAGCCGCTGCACGATCCGCTGCTCGCGCAGGGCGCCGGCGAGCTTGTAGCAACCCGGCACGGTGCCGGGAGCGGGGGGACGCAGACCGAGGTTGGAGGGGGCGTCCAGCACGACGATATTCCGCATGCGGATCATCCTCGCCGACGTACAGTCGACCGTCCACGGAGATGCGAGAGGGAGCGACAGTGAGTGAGCAGCACACCTACCGGGTGATCGTCCGCGGCACGTGGGAGGGGCTCACCGACGAGGCCCGGGCGCGCCTGCTCGCCGAGGCGGCGGACCACGGCATGGCGAGCATGCGGTTCTGCGCGGAGGGCTCGCTGTCGTACGAGCCGGTGCCGCTGAAGCACTTCTCGATGCGGTACGTGGTGGTGTCGGACCCGGCGGACGGCGAGGAGATGGCGGGCGCGATCGCCGAGGACCGCGCGGAGACGACGCTGCGGGAGCTCGGCTACGGCTTCGCCGGCCTGAAGTCGACGGTCACCGACCTCGACACCATGAAGATCAACCGGAAGCCCGCATCTCGGCGGTGATCGCCCAGCGCTCGTGGTCGCGCCACTCCCCGTCGATGAAGAGCATCTTCGGGGAGAACCCTTCGAGCCGGAAGCCGCAACTGCGGGCGAGGGCGAGGGAGGCGGTGTTGCGGGGCTGTGCGTTGATCTCCAGGCGGTGCAGCCGCATCGGGCCGAAGGCGTGGTCGAGCACCAGACCGAGCCCCTCGCGCATCAGCCCGCGCCCGGCGGCGTGCGCGAAGACGCCGTAGCCGAGGGCCCCGCACCTGAAGCCGCCGTGGACGATGTTGTTGATGTTGATGAACCCGGCGATGGCCCCGCCGCCCCGCTCCCCGTCCTTCTCGCAGACCAGGAACC
>NZ_RSAJ01000531.1 GCF_003933965.1 Streptomyces sp. RP5T | reverse complement strand
TGCCGAAGGCGAGGCTCGTCGCCACCGACATCGCGTGGACGCGCGGGGCGGGGGAGGAAATCCGCGGTCCGATCACGTCCCTCCTCCTGCTGCTCACCGGCCGCCCGGAGGCAGCGGGGGAGTGGGCCCAGCACACCGGGGAGCCGTGGACGGGGGTCGCGGCTCCCCGGTGACGGGCGAGTGCGCCCGGCCCGGTTGCCGGGCAGGTGGGGGTGCGGGTGTGTTGCGGCTGGTCACGCGGGTTCCCGCGCCCCCTGGAGGTCCGGTGACCCGAGCCGGGGCCCCGTCCACGGCTCCCCGGCGCACGCCGCTCTTGCCTTGACGTCGGCGTCAAGGACTACGTTCGTCGGTATGCGAATCGGCGAGCTGGCCGCACGGGCCGGGACCACGACGCGGACGCTGCGCTACTACGAGGCGCGGGGCCTGCTGCCGGCGCGGCGCGGCCACAACGGATACCGGACCTACGACGAGACCGACCTGAGGCTGCTCCGCCAGATCCGGACGCTCCAGGACTTCGGGTTCGACCTGGAGGAGACGCGGCCGTTCGTGGAGTGTCTGCGGGCCGGTCACCCCGAGGGTGACTCATGTCCCGCCTCGCTCGCGGTCTACCGGCGCAAGCTCGGCGAACTGGACGCGCTGATCGGTGAGTTGCAGACCGTGCGCGCCCAGGTCGGGCAGCAGCTGGAGCGGGCCGAGCGAGCGCGGGACGGGCTCGCCGCCGACGCGGAGGTTCCGGGCGGTCCGGAGCCGGTGTGCGAACTGGGAGGGGACCACAGGTGATCAGGGCAGCGGGTGTGGCCGAGGTGACGGACGCGGACTTCGAGTCGGAGGTGCTCGGGTCACAGCTGCCGGTGCTGGTGGAGTTCACCGCCGACTGGTGTCCGCCGTGCCGGCAGATGGGGCCGGTGCTTTCGGCGCTCGCCGCGGAGGAGGGCGAGCGGCTGAAGGTGGTCCAGCTGGACGTCGACACCAATCCACTGACCACGAACGCCTACCGGGTGCTGTCGATGCCCACCTTCATGGTGTTCCGCGGCGGGGAGCCGGTGCGGTCGATGGTGGGGGCGCGGCCCAAGCGGCGGCTGCTGGAGGAACTGACGGACCTCCTGTGAGCTGACGCAATACAGAGAAATCCCCCGGGTGGATTGCGCCCGGGGGATTTCTTTGCGTATATTCAATGATTCGCGACTTCAAAAGAATGAGGTCGCAAAGAAGTTCAGTGAGCACAGTATATCCGGGCGGGAGTGGAATTGTCAAACACCGGCTTTCCGGACGATGAATTGCGGCAGGAACAGGAATTCATCGACGGCCTGTACGCACATGTGGACGCCCTGCGCGGCGACACCGAGGCCTCCGTCACGGACGCCCTCGCCCAGGGCAACACCCCCATGCAGGCCCGGCTGGAGCGGGACATCCTGGTCGCCGAGCGCTCGGGGCTGCTGGCCGCGCTGAACGCGGTCGACGGCTCCCTCTGCTTCGGCCGGATCGACCTCACCTCGGGCACCACCCACCACATCGGCCGGATCGGACTGCGCACCGACGACGCCGAGCGCACCCCGATCCTCATCGACTGGCGGGCCGACGTCGCCCGCCCCTTCTACCTGGCCACCGGCCACACCCCGATGGGCCTGCGCCGCCGCCGGCACATCGGCACCGAGGGCCGCCGGGTCACCGACCTGCACGACGAGATCCTCGACCTCGGCGACCAGGAACGCACCGGCCACGAGGACCCGACCGGCGACGCCGTGCTGCTCGCCGCACTCAACTCCGCGCGCACCGGCCGCATGAGCGACATCGTGCAGACCATCCAGGCCGAGCAGGACGAGATCATCCGCGCACCGCACCGCGGGGTACTGGTGGTGGAGGGCGGCCCCGGCACCGGCAAGACGGCAGTCGCCCTGCACCGGGCCGCGTATCTCCTGTACGAACACCGGGAGTTGCTGGCCAAGCGGGCCGTACTGATCGTCGGTCCCAACCCCGCCTTCCTCGGCTACATCGGCGAGGTGCTGCCCTCACTGGGCGAGACCGGTGTGCTGCTCGCGACGGTCGGGGAACTGTTCCCCGGGGTCAAGGCGACGGCGACCGACAGCCGTGCCGCGGCCGCGGTGAAGGGGCGCGCCGCCATGGCGGACGTCCTCGCCGACGTCGTACGCGACTGGCAGGCGCTGCCCGACCCGGTGATCGCGATCGAGCACGACCGTGAGGTCCTCATGCTCGACGACGGCCTGGTCAAGGTGGCCCGCGAGAAGACCCGTGCCGCCCGGCTGCCGCACAACGTCGCCCGGGAGCACTTCGAGGGCCACATCCTCAACACGCTCACCGACATGGTCGCCGAACGCATCGGCACCGACCCGTTCGACGGCACGAATCTGCTGGACCCGAGCGACATCACACAGATCCGCGACGAACTCGCCGAGAACCCCGAGGTCTGGGCCGCCATCGACCAGTTGTGGCCGCGCCTGACCCCGCAGCGGCTGGTCGCCGACTTCCTCGCCGACCCGGTCGGCTACCTCCCCGACGAGGACGCGGCCGCGATCCGCCGCCCGGTGACCCGCGGCTGGACCACGGCGGACGTGCCCCTGCTCGACGAGGCGGCCGAACTCCTCGGTGTGGACGAGCGGTTGGCGCGGGCCCGGGCCGAGCGCGAGCGCGAGACCCAGGTCGCGTACGCGCAGGGCGTCCTCGACGTGTCGTACGCCTCGCGCACCTACGAGTTCGACGACAAGGACGAGGAGGACTCCGAGGTCCTGTCCGCGCACGACATCATCGACGCCGAGCGGTTCGCCGAACGCCAGGAGGAGGACGACCACCGCAGCGCCGCCGAGCGCGCGGCGGCCGACCGCACCTGGGCGTTCGGGCACATCATCGTCGACGAGGCGCAGGAACTGTCGCCGATGGCCTGGCGGCTGCTCATGCGGCGCAGTCCGACCCGTTCGATGACACTGGTCGGCGACCCGGCGCAGACCGCGGAGGCGGCGGGCGTGGGGTCGTGGCGGGACATCCTGGAGCCGTACGTCCAGGACCGCTGGGAACACACGCGGCTGGGCGTCAACTACCGCACCCCGGCCGAGATCATGGAGCTCGCGGCGGCCGTCGTGCGCGCCGAGGACCCCGGTTTTGAACCCCCGAGTTCGGTCCGTTCGACCGGCGTACGGCCCTGGGTGCGGGCCACCGACGACCTGCCCGGCGCGGTCGCGGAGGCGGTGAAGGAGCTGACCCCGGCCGAGGGACGGCTCGCGGTCATCGCCCCGCGCCATCTGCACCGCAGGCTCGCGGCCCGGCTCGACGGGGTCACGGCGGGAGCGGAGCCCGACCTGACCCGCACCGTCGTCCTCCTGGACCCCCGGCAGTCCAAGGGGCTCGAATTCGACTCCGTCCTCGTGGTCGAGCCGGCACTGTACGGCACGAGCGACCTGTACGTGGCGCTGACCCGGGCGACCCAGCGGCTCGGGGTCCTGCACACCGGCCGCCTGCCGAAGGCACTGGCCGGCACGTCGTGACCGTGACCGTCCGGACGCCGCCGCTCAGGCCGGCCGCAGCCACACCGTGGCCAGGGGCGGCAGGGTGAGCTGGATGCTGGCCGGGCGGCCGTGCCAGGGAGTGGGGTCCGGTTTCACGACGTCCGGGTTGGTGACGTCGCCGCCTCCGTACCGGGCCGTGTCCGTGTTCAGGGCCTCCAGCCAGGCCGGCACGTCGTCCGGGGCGCCGAGGCGGTAGCCGGGCCGGACCACCGGGGCGAGGTTGGAGACCGCAAGCAGGGGAGAGCCGTCGGCGTCGTAGCGCAGGAAGGCGAAGACGTTGTCCTCGGAGGCGTCGCCCACGATCCACTGGAAGCCCGAGGGGTCCGTGTCGCGCTGCCAGAGCGCCGGAGTGTGCCGGTACACGGTGTTCAGGTCGCGGACCAGATCGCGCACGCCCCGGTGGTCCGCCTCCGCGCCGTAGGCCGGGTCCAGCAGCCACCAGTCGGGGCCGTGCGCCTCGGACCACTCCGCGCCCTGCGCGAACTCCTGGCCCATGAAGAGGAGTTGCTTGCCGGGATGCGCCCACATGAAGGCCAGGTAGGCGCGCAGGTTGGCCCGCTGCTGCCACCAGTCGCCCGGCATCTTCGACACCAGTGAGCGCTTGCCGTGCACGACCTCGTCGTGGGAGATCGGCAGGACGTAGTTCTCGCTGTACGCGTACACCATCGAGAAGGTCATCTCGTGGTGGTGGTACTTGCGGTGCACCGGCTCGTGGGCCATGTAGTCCAGCGAGTCGTGCATCCAGCCCATGTTCCACTTCAGGCCGAAGCCGAGGCCGCCGAAGCCCCCGGGGCCCATGTGGTGCGTCGCGCGCGTCACGCCGTCCCAGGCCGTCGACTCCTCCGCGATCGTCACCACGCCGGGCACCCGCCGGTACACCGTCGCGTTCATCTCCTGGAGGAAGTCCACCGCGTCCAGGTTCTCCCGGCCGCCGTGCACGTTGGGGATCCACTGGCCCGGCTCGCGCGAGTAGTCGAGGTAGAGCATCGAGGCCACCGCGTCGACCCGCAGGCCGTCGATGTGGAACTCCTCGCACCAGTAAATGGCGTTCGCCACCAGGAAGTTGCGGACCTCCCGGCGCCCGTAGTCGAACTCCAGCGTGCCCCAGTCGGGGTGCGCCGCGCGCAGCGGGTCCTCGTGTTCGTACAGGGTGCGCCCGTCGAACTCGGCGAGCGCCCAGTCGTCGCGCGGGAAGTGGGCCGGCACCCAGTCCATCAGGACGCCGATCCCGGCCCGGTGGAGGGCGTCGACCAGGTACTTGAAGTCGTCGGGGGTGCCGAGGCGGGCCGTGGGCGCGTAGAAGCCGGTGACCTGGTAGCCCCAGGAGCCGCCGAAGGGGTGCTCGGCGACCGGCATCAGCTCGACGTGGGTGAAGCCCAGGTCCTTGACGTAGGCGGGCAGTTGCTCGGCGAGCTGACGGTACGTCAGGCCAGGCCGCCAGGAGGGGAGATGGATCTCGTAGACCGAGAAGGGGGCCTCGTGGGCCGGTGCTCCGGCCGCCCGGTTCGCCAGCCACTCCTCGTCCTGCCACTCGTGGTGCGAGGCGTGGATGATCGAGGAGGTGTTGGGCGGGACCTCCGTGCGGCGGGCCATCGGGTCCGCGCGCAGCGTCTTGGAGCCGTCCGGGCGGGTGATCTCGAACTTGTACAGCTCACCCTCGCCGACACCGGGCACGAACAGCTCCCACACCCCGGTGGAGCCGAGCGAGCGCATCGCGAACGCCGAGGGGTCCCAGAAGTTGAAGGTGCCGGCCACCCGCACACCGCGGGCGTTCGGCGCCCACACCGTGAAGCGGGTCCCGGTCTCCCCCTGGTGGGTCATGGGCTGCGCGCCCAGCGCCGTCCACAGCTGCTCGTGCCGGCCCTCGCCGATCAGATGCAGGTCGAGATCACCGAGCGCGGGCAGGAAGGCGTACGCGTCCGCGGTGTCCTGGACCGTCCCCTCGTACGCCACGAGCAGCCGGTAGGAGGGGACCTCCTGCAACGGCAGCAGACCGGAGAAGAACCCGTCGCCGTCGTCGTGCAGTTCGGCCCGGAGGTCTTCGGCCGCCACGACCGTGACGCCCAGGGCGTACGGGCGGAACACCCGGAAGGCCACCCCGCCGGGAACCGGGTGCGCGCCGAGGACCCCGTGCGGGTCGTGGTGGGTGCCGGAGAGCAGCCGCTCCCGGTCATGGGCGTCCAGGGCGGGAGAGACGGGTGCGGGG
>NZ_RSAJ01000530.1 GCF_003933965.1 Streptomyces sp. RP5T | reverse complement strand
ACGATCTCGTACGCCCACCGCACGGACACCTCGCCCTGGGAGGTCTTCGCCTTCCCCCGGGCCTCCAGCAGCTCGCGCAGTTCGTCCATGATCTTGTCGGTCTCGGCGCGGGTAGGTCCCTCCGGGACGGGCGTGCGGCCGCCGAAGCCGTCCGTCTGCATGCCGCCGCCGAACAGGCCGAGGCCCCTGCTGGAACCGCGGGCGTCGGACGGCCGGGCCGCCTGCCGGGCCGTCTGGCGCGCCGCCTTCTTGCGGCCGCGCAGGGAGACCGGGATCGACCACAGCTGGTACTTGGTGCCGGCCTTGACGAACACCTCGTTGGAGTAGCCGGAGCGGAACATCTCGACCTGGCCCCAGGGCACGACGATCACGCGGAAGGGGTTGCGGATGCGCAGTCGGTGGTCGTTGGCGAAGACGGCCGGGCGCAGGGTGAAGGCGATCACCAGCGGCACGAGGAGGATCAGGACGGCGAGGGCCAGCCAGGGCGTGTTGCCGGATCCGGAGAAGACGGCGTCGATGCCGAGCCAGCCGATGATGACGAGGAGCAGGAACCCGCCGATCAGCGCCATGGGTGAGCGGTAGATGCGGTCCCTGGACTCGGGGGGTGCGGTCGTCATGAGGCCGATCCTAAGCGCCGTCCGGCTCCCTGCCCGTGTGCGGGTGCTCTCAGAACCCGGTCTCCGGGGTGTACAGCCGCTACGCGCGTAGATATGCTCGTCTGGTGACCATGCCCACCACTGCATCAGCCGCACACCCGCTCACGGACGTGACCGCGTCCGACAGCAGCCTGCGCCGGTTCCTTCACGGGCTGCCCGGCGTGGACGCGGTCGGCCTGGAGGCGCGTGCCGCCTCTCTCGGTACCCGTTCCATCAAGACGACCGCGAAGGCGTACGCCATCGACCTCGCCATCTCGATGGTCGACCTGACGACGCTGGAAGGCGCGGACACCCCGGGCAAGGTCCGGGCGCTCGGCGCCAAGGCCGTCCGCCCCGACCCGACCGACCGGACGACCCCCGCCACCGCGGCGGTCTGCGTCTATCCCGACATGGTGGCCGTCGCCAAGGAGGCCGTCGCCGGCTCCAACGTCAAGGTCGCCTCGGTCGCCACGGCGTTCCCGGCCGGCCGCGCCGCCCTCGACGTGAAGCTGGCCGACGTGCGCGACGCCGTGGCCGCCGGTGCCGACGAGGTCGACATGGTCATCGACCGCGGCGCCTTCCTCGCGGGCAAGTACCTGAAGGTGTACGACGAGATCGTGGCCGTGCGCGAGGTCTGCGGCACGGACGCCCGGCTCAAGGTCATCTTCGAGACCGGCGAGCTGTCGACGTACGACAACATCCGCCGCGCGAGCTGGCTCGGCATGCTGGCCGGCGCGGACTTCATCAAGACGTCCACCGGCAAGGTCGCGGTCAACGCCACGCCCGCGAACACCCTGCTGATGCTGGAGGCGGTGCGCGACTTCCGCGCGCAGACCGGTGTACAGGTGGGCGTGAAGCCGGCGGGCGGCATCCGCACCACCAAGGACGCGATCAAGTTTCTCGTCCTGGTCAACGAGACCGTCGGCGAGGACTGGCTGGACAACCACTGGTTCCGCTTCGGCGCCTCCTCGCTCCTGAACGACCTGCTGATGCAGCGTCAGAAGCTGGCCACCGGCCGCTACTCCGGCCCCGACTACGTGACGGTGGACTGATCACCATGGCATCTGCATCCGCATTCGAGTACGCGCCGGCACCGGAATCCCGCTCGGTCGTCGACATCGCCCCCTCCTACGGCCTGTTCATCGACGGCGAGTTCGTCGAGGCCGCGGACGGCAAGGTCTTCAAGACCGTTTCCCCGTCCACCGAGGAGGTCCTGTCCGAGATCGCCCAGGCGGGCGAGGCGGACGTCGACCGCGCGGTGGCGGCCGCCCGCAGGGCCTTCGAGAAGTGGTCGGCGCTGCCCGGCTCCGAGCGCGCCAAGTACCTGTTCCGGATCGCCCGGATCATCCAGGAGCGCAGCCGCGAGCTCGCCGTCCTGGAGACCCTGGACAACGGCAAGCCCATCAAGGAGACCCGCGACGCCGACCTCCCGCTGGTCGCCGCGCACTTCTTCTACTACGCGGGCTGGGCGGACAAGCTGGAGCACGCCGGTTTCGGCGCGCACCCGCGCCCGCTGGGCGTGGCCGGCCAGGTCATTCCCTGGAACTTCCCGCTCCTCATGCTGGCGTGGAAGATCGCCCCGGCGCTTGCGACCGGCAACACCGTCGTGCTGAAGCCCGCCGAGACGACCCCCCTGTCCGCCCTGTTCTTCGCGGACGTCTGCCGCCAGGCGGGCCTGCCCAAGGGCGTCGTCAACATCCTTCCCGGATACGGCGACACGGGCGCCGCGCTCGTCGCGCACCCGGACGTGAACAAGGTCGCCTTCACCGGCTCCACCGCCGTCGGCAAGGAGATCGCGCGGACGGTCGCGGGCACCCGCAAGAAGCTCACCCTCGAACTGGGCGGCAAGGGCGCCAACATCGTCTTCGACGACGCCCCGATCGACCAGGCCGTCGAGGGGATCGTCAACGGCATCTTCTTCAACCAGGGCCAGGTCTGCTGCGCGGGCTCCCGGCTGCTGGTCCAGGAGTCGATCCAGGACGAGCTGCTGGACTCCCTCAAGCGCCGCCTGTCCACCCTGCGTCTCGGTGACCCGCTCGACAAGAACACCGACATCGGCGCGATCAACTCCGCCGAGCAGCTCGCGCGGATCACCTCGCTCGTCGAGAAGGGCGCGGCCGAGGGCGCCGAGCCCTGGTCCCCGGAGTGCGAACTGCCCTCCTCCGGCTACTGGTTCGCCCCGACGCTCTTCACGAACGTCACCCAGGCGCACACCATCGCCCGCGACGAGATCTTCGGCCCGGTCCTGTCCGTCCTCACCTTCCGCACCCCGGACGAGGCGGTCGCCAAGGCCAACAACACCCAGTACGGCCTGTCGGCGGGCATCTGGACGGAGAAGGGCTCGCGGATCCTGGCCGTGGCCAACAAGCTCCGGGCCGGGGTCGTCTGGTCCAACACGTTCAACAAGTTCGACCCGACGTCGCCCTTCGGCGGTTACAAGGAGTCGGGCTTCGGCCGCGAGGGCGGCCGCCACGGCCTGGAGGCGTACCTCGATGTCTGACCGACTTTCCGTGCTCAAGACCTACAAGCTGTACGTCGGCGGGAAGTTCCCGCGTTCCGAGAGCGGCCGGGTGTACGAGGTGACCGACGCAAAGGGCAAGTGGCTGGCGAACGCGCCGCAGTCGAGCCGCAAGGACGCCCGTGACGCGGTGGTGGCCGCGCGCAAGGCGTTCGGCGGCTGGGCCGGCGCGACGGCGTACAACCGCGGCCAGGTCCTCTACCGCGTGGCGGAGATGCTGGAGGGCCGCAGGGCGCAGTTCGTCCACGAGGTGTCCGACGCCGAGGGCCTGTCGAAGTCGAAGGCGGGCGAGCAGGTCGAGGCGACGATCGACCGCTGGGTCTGGTACGCGGGCTGGACCGACAAGATCGCCCAGGTGGTCGGCGGTGGCAACCCGGTCGCGGGGCCGTACTTCAACCTGTCCTCCCCCGAGCCGACGGGCGTGGTGGCCGTCCTGGCCCCGCAGGAGTCGTCGTTCCTGGGCCTGGTCTCGGTGCTGGCCCCGGTGATCGCGACGGGCAACACGGCGGTCGTGGTGGCGAGCGAGAAGTCGCCGCTCCCGGCGCTGTCGCTCGGCGAGGTCCTGGCCACCTCCGACGTCCCCGGCGGCGTGGTCAACGTCCTCTCGGGCCGCACGGCGGAGATCGCGGCCCCGCTCGCCTCCCACCAGGACGTCAACGCGATCGATCTGGCGGGCGCGGACGAGGTCCTCGCGAAGGAGCTGGAGATCGCGGCGGCGGACAACCTGAAGCGGGTCCTGCGTCCACAGCCTGTGGACGACTGGACGGCGACACCGGGCATCGACCGTCTGACGGCGTTCCTGGAGACGAAGACGGTGTGGCACCCGACGGGTTCGCTGGGCGCGTCGGGCTCCGCGTACTGACGACGGGCCGCGACACCGGAGAGCCGCACCTTCCCCCCGTCCGGGGAGGGCGCGGCTCTCCGCCGTGGCGGCTTCGCGTCCGCTTCAGTTGCCCAGCAGTCCCGTGACCTGCCCCACCACCGGCATGCTCCCGATCGACTGCGCCTGCGCGATGGGGCTGGTGACCGCCTGGGAGGTCAGCGGCTGGAAGTCCGCCAGCTGGGTCCCCAGGCCGTTGTCCAGCGGGTCCACGCCCGTCCCCGCCAGCGGGTTCGGCTTGAGGCCGGCGACCGGGCCGGTGACGTACCCGACGGTGCCGGTGAGGGAGCGGAGCCCGGCCTGGGGGTCGACGTTGCCGAGCGAGGTGGGCCGGGTGTGCAGCACGTCGACGAGCGGCTCGGAGTCCGCGGCGGCCACCCCGGCGCCTGCGCCGAGGGCGACACCCGCGGCGGCGAGGGCGGTGAGCGTGCGCTGGGCGGTCGGGTTCGCGTGTCGGGCCATCGTTTCTGCCACCTTTTCCGTGCACTGGGTAATCGGGTCGACACGAAGGGTAGTTGACGTGTGACGCGCGCTTCAAAGCCAACCCGCGGGGTCGATGAACAGCGGGTGAATGCCCCACACTGGTGTCCCGTGAGTCCCCAACCGCCCATACCGACGCGAGTCGTGCTGCTCTGCGGCCCCTCCGGCTCCGGCAAGTCCCTTCTCTCGGCCCGTTCCGGTCTTCCGGTCCTCCGGCTCGACGACTTCTACAAGGAGGGCGACGACCCGACGCTGCCGCTGGTGGCGGGGAGCTCCGACATCGACTGGGACCACCCCGGATCGTGGGACGCGGACACCGCGGTGGCCGCGATCGTCGAACTGTGCCGCACCGGCCGTACGAAGATCCCGGTCTACGACATCTCGCTGAGCGCGCGCACCGGCGAGGAGGCGGTCGACGTGGGCCGGACGCCGCTGTTCATCGCGGAGGGCATCTTCGCCGCCGAGATCGTCACCCGCTGCCGTGAACTCGGTGTGCTGGCGGACGCGCTGTGCCTGAGCCGGGGTCCGGTGCGCACGTTCCGGCGCCGGTTCCTGCGGGATCTGCGCGAGGGCCGCAAGTCCGTGCCGTTCCTGCTGCGCCGCGGCTGGCGGCTGATGCGCCTGGAACGCTCGATCGTCGCCCGCCAGACCGCCCTGGGCGCCCACGCCTGCGACAGGGACGAGGCCCTCGGCCGCCTCGCCGCCGCGGCAGCGGGTCGCCGCCCGGCGGCGACCCCGGCGGCCTGAACGCGAACGGCGCCTTCTCCGTCGTAGGACCGGAAGACGGTCACCTCGGAAAGGAAGCCGATGACGACAGCGCGGCTGGTCATGGCAGTGGCGATGCTGACGGTGGTTCTCGGCTGCTCGTCGGGCGGCGAGGTCGCGGGCTCCTGTGCGGGGGTGGTGACGTACGAGGACCGCGACTATCTGCCCACCCGGGACGAGGACTTCACCGTCGGTGAGCGCCTGGGCATCGCCCGCGTTCCGGAGTGCGACGACACCCCGAACGATCCCGGGGCCGCCCTCGACGAGGGCACGGCCAACGCCTACCGCGTCGAGGGCAGGGACCCCGCCGAGGCCATCGCCGTCGGTGACACCCCGGCCGGGGCGACGCTCATGGAGGCCGGCTGACCGCACGCACGAAAGCGGGACCGGAAGGACCCCCCGGCCCTCCAGTCCCGCTTCTGTGCTTCCCCCGTGGTCCCCCCACGGGTAC